>JBASXE010000124.1:0-2188 GCA_049276875.1 Roseovarius sp.
CGATGGATGCAACGATTGTCAATGGTACCGACTGGATGGACACGGACGGCAATCGTATCGTGGCGCACGAGGGCGAAATCGCGCGCTTTGGTGACACCTTCTACTGGTATGGCAGTAGTTATGCCAACAATCCAAAGGGCAGATTTCGGATGGATGCCGGACCGGTGTGGAATGGGATGCAGGTCTATCGCTCGACCGATCTCAAAAACTGGACCTATAAAGGGGTGTGTCTGCCCCGTCCGGAGAGTGGTTTTGGCAAGGTCGGTGCCACAGGCCGTGGGCATGTGATGTACAATGAAAAAACAAAAAAATATGTGATGTGGTATCGCTGGTTTGTGGCCATGCCGGCGTCGTTTCTCTGTGTTGCTACCGCGGATCATCCGGAGGGGCCATTCACTCCACACGGGCCAAGGCAGATGGGCACATCCACGGGCTTTGGATCGGATATGAATGTGTTTCAAGATGACGATGGAAAGGGGTATGTGATCTATTGTGACCACAACAAGCCCAATGCCGGCCCTGACGGGCAGTGGCGCTATGCCATCCGTATTGATAGCCTCAGTGATGACTATTTAACCAGTAACAGGGAAGGGGTTCTCGTTTTTGATCGAGGCTGTGAGGCACCTGCCATGGTCAAGCACCGGGGCAAGTACATTGCCGTCGCATCCGGCGTACATGGCTGGGCGGGTTCAGATACCAAATGCGCTACCGCAGACAGCCCTCTAGGGGCATGGACCAAGCAGGCTGACATCAGTGAGCAGAGAACCTGGGGCTCTCAAGTGACCGACCTGATCTACCTGAAAGAGTCCGATACCGTGATGGCCCTTTGTGACCAGTGGTGGAATCCTGACCGGTCAGATATCGAGAAGTCACGCTTTCTTTTCCTGCCGCTGCACCTGGATGAGAATACCGGCAAGGTGAAAATGGAATACCGCGAAAAGTGGCATCCACTGCGCCCCCAAAAATGAAGGTGCGCTTTCCATCTGATCTACTGAAAACAGCAGGATTGGCGATAAATACTTGCTAAAAAGTCGGATTTATTCATAAAATTGTCGGCGCGAGTTCATTCACCTATCACGGGAATTCCACTAACATAGGAGCGTCTTTGTATACCGTGGACGATGGAATCCATCCAGCTAATAGAAATGAGGCGACTTTTTAAATCTTTTGCACTCGTAGGCGCTCTAAATGATTTTCGGATAGTCAACAGGGCGCTGAGCGAGCAGGCGATCACAGCCCAGTTTTAATTTCAGTTGTTTAGGATCAATCGACACAGTATTCATGAATAACATCCCTTTTGCTCAACTCGCGTCGCGCATCGACGGCGAACTCCACACCGGTCGCACCCTGAGGCGGCTCTACGCGACGGATGCTTCGGAATACCAGGAGTTGCCGGCTGGTGTGGTCCTGCCGGAGAGCGAGAACGACATTCGCGAGGTCATCCGTTTTGCCCGCCGCAACCAACTCGGCCTGATTCCGCGCGCGGCAGGCACGTCGCTGGCTGGGCAGTGCGTCGGCAGTGGGTTGGTGGTTGACATCTCGAAGCACTTCACCCGTATCCTTTCGGTGGATACAGAGACCCGCCGCGTCCGTGTCCAGCCGGGCGTGGTCCGCGACGAGTTGAACCGATTCCTCGCCCCCCACGGCATGCTCTTCGGACCGGAAACCTCCACCGCCAACCGTGCGATGATAGGCGGGATGGTGGGCAACAATTCCTGCGGATCGAACTCGCTGGTGTATGGCAGCACCCGCGACCACCTGGTGTCGGTGCGCGGATTTCTCAGCGATGGCAGTGAGGTCACTTTCGGCCAGCTCACCGCGGCGGAGTTCGAGGCGAAATGCGCCGGCCCGGACACGCTGGAGAACCAGATCTATCGGCAGATCAAGAGCCTGCTCGGCGATTCCAAAAACCGGCAGGCGATTACCGACAACTTCCCGCGTTCCAGCATTCCGCGTCGCAACACGGGCTACGCGCTGGACCTACTGATGGATGCCGCGGTGTTCGATCCCGAGTCCGAAGCAACCTTCGACTTCTGCAAGCTCATCGCCGGCTCCGAAGGCACTTTGTTCTTTGCCACCGAGATCGAGCTCAGCTGTGATCCGCTGCCGCCTGCACATGCGGCGCTGGTCTGCGGGCATTTTGAATCTGTCTACGAAGCGCTAGAGGCCAATCTGCTCGCCCTGCCGC
>JBASXE010000125.1:0-5975 GCA_049276875.1 Roseovarius sp.
CCTATGTCTATGGCTATGGCAAACCGGGCAAGGAGCGTCTGATTCTTGTGGATCTGGGCGTGACTTTCCCAGATATGGACACAAGCCCAGGGGTGGATCTGATCCTGCCGGACGTGACCTGGCTGGAAAAGCGCAAGAACGATCTGGAGGCGATCTTCGTCACCCATGCGCATGAAGATCATGTGGGTGCTGTGGCGCATTTCTATGACCGTCTGGGCGCGCCAATTTACGCGCGAACCTTCACGGCCAATATCGCACGACGCAAGATGTCGGAGCATGGTCATCTCGAGAAGGCTGTAAAAACCGTCTCACCTTGGCCCGAGACCGTCAAAGCGGGTCCCTTTTCGGTCGGGTTCGCGCCGATTTCACACTCCATCCCCGAAAGCAGTGGTCTTGTCATCGACACGCCCGGTGGGCGGATCGTGCATACGGGTGATTTCAAGATTGACATGACCCCCGGCGTGGGTGAGCCGTTTGACCCGGATATGTGGCGCGAGATTGCGCAGCCGGGTGTGCTGGCGCTGGTTTGCGATTCGACGAATGTCTTCAGCAAGCATGATGGGCGCTCTGAATCCACCGTCGGTCCCGAGATCGAGAAGCTGATCGCGAGCGCCAGTGGTATGGTCGCCGCGACGACATTCGCCAGCAACGTGGCGCGCGTGAAGACGCTGGCCGAGGCCGGTGAGCGGGCAGGGCGGTCCATCTGCCTCATGGGCCGTGCGATGAAGCGCATGGTTGAAGCTGCGGTCGAGACGGGCGTGATGAAGGATTTCCCACCCGTGGTGAGCCCCGAGGATGCCAAGGGTATCCCGCGCGAGAATCTTCTGCTGATCGTGACAGGCAGTCAGGGCGAGCGTCGTGCGGCATCAGCGCAATTGGCCAATGGTAAATACATGGGCCTCACCATGACCGAGGGCGATACATTTCTTTTCTCGTCCAAGACCATTCCGGGCAATGAGCGCGGCGTGGGCCGGATCATGAACCAGTTCTCGGAAATGGGCGTGGATGTGGTCGATGACAGTGACGGGCTTTACCATGTGTCGGGCCATGCGAACCGCCCCGATCTGGAGGCGATGCATGATCTGATCCGTCCTCAGATGGTTATCCCGATGCACGGCGAGCATCGGCACCTGCGCGAGCATGTGAAGATTTGCAATGCCAAGCGTTTGCGCGGTGTTCTGGCCGTGAACGGCACCATGATGGATCTGAGTGCCAACACCCCCACCGTGGCCGAATATGTGGATACGGGCCGGATGTATCTCGACGGCTCTGTCAAATATGGCGCGCTGGACGGGGTCGTGCGCGACCGGATCCGCATGGCGCTGAACGGTCATGTGAGCGTGAACATCATCCTCGACGAAAACGATGAGCCTTTGGGCGAGCCGTGGTGTGAGGTGATGGGCTTGCCTGAGCTGGGTAAGTCCAACGCGCCGTTGGTGGATGTGTTGGAAGAGGACCTGAGCCAATTCTTGGGTCGGGCCAATGCAAAAACACGGGCCGATGACGACAAGCTGAGTAACGAGCTGCGCCGTGTGACGCGGCAATCGGGCATGTCGGAGATCGGCAAGAAGCCCGAAGTGACGGTGATCGTCAGCCGGATGAGCTGAGGCCATAAAATAAGGCCGGGGGCGTGTGCCTCCGGCCTTATCAATGGGGGAAGGGCCCGCCGCTATGG
This sequence comes from Roseovarius sp., assembly GCA_049276875.1. Lineage (GTDB taxonomy): Bacteria > Pseudomonadota > Alphaproteobacteria > Rhodobacterales > Rhodobacteraceae > Roseovarius. The sequence continues at coordinate 1,676 of JBASXE010000125.1, forward strand.
CTGGGCCCTTTTGCGTTGGGTTTCAGCTCTCGCGGCGCTCTTCAAAGCTCATCGCGATGAAGCCGGGCATATGATCGCCAAGGCCCACCACGCGGTTGTTATCGCCACCGCCACCGCCGCCTGAACGGCCACGGCCACCACGGCCCCCCCGCGAGCGAGGCTTCTCCTCGCGTGTGTCGCGCTCGGGCTGGGCCTCGGCTGGCGTGGCTTCGGGTTGCTCGACGGGTGCGGGCGCCTTGGTCTGCTCGGGGTCTTGCGGTGCAGGGACGGCTTCAGCAACCTCTGCCACCTGAACAGGGGCCTGCTCAGCTGCTTGCGCGGCTTCCTCGGGCTTGCGTCGGCTGCGCGTGCGGCGCGGCTTGGCGGGTTTGTCGGCCTCGGCAGGCGCTGCGACCTCTTCGGGGGCGGGGGTGCCGCCGCCCAGGGGATTGTCGAGCCGGGGAATGGGTTTCTGGATGAGCGCCTCAATCGCGTCGAGGTTCTTTTCGTCGCGCGGGATGCAGATCATCATCGCCTTGCCATCACGGCCCGCGCGGCCCGTGCGGCCAATGCGGTGGACGTAGTCCTCGGCGTGGCTCGGCACATCGAAATTGAAGACATGGCTCACAGCAGGCACATCGAGCCCGCGTGCGGCCACGTCCGACGCGATGAGAAAGCGCAGATTGCCCTCCCGGAAACCATCGAGCGTGCGCGTGCGCTGGCTCTGGTCCAGATCGCCGTGGATGGGGGCTGCGTCATAGCCGTGTTTCTTGAGGCTTTTGGCGACCGTATCCACATCCGTCTTACGGTTGCAGAAAATGATGGCATTGGAGCATTTGTCGCCCTCCGCGTCGATCATCGCGCGCAGAAGCTTGCGTTTCTCGGTGCCTTCACGGTCGCGGCGCGACGCTTTGAAGATCACCACGCCTTGCTCGATCGTCTCGGAGGCCGTGGCCTGACGGGCGACCTCGATACGGGCGGGCGCGCTGAGGAAGGTATTGGTGATCCGCTCAATCTCGGGCGCCATGGTGGCGGAGAAAAAGAGGGTCTGCCGGGTGAAGGGCGTCAGCGAAAAGATACGCTCAATATCGGGGATGAAGCCCATGTCGAGCATCCGGTCGGCCTCGTCGACCACCATGACCTGAACGCCTGTCAGCAACAGCTTGCCGCGCTCGAAATGGTCCAGAAGGCGGCCCGGCGTGCAAATCAGCACATCCACGCCCTTGTCGATCAGCTTGTCCTGCTCCTTGAAGCTGACCCCGCCGATGAGCAGCGCCTTGGTGAGCTTGAGATATTTGGAATAGGTATCGAAATTCTCGGCCACCTGTGCCGCGAGTTCGCGGGTGGGGCAGAGCACAAGACTGCGCGGCATGCGGGCTCGGGCGCGGCCACGGGCCAGCAGCGACAACATCGGCAGCACGAAGCCCGCCGTCTTGCCGGTCCCGGTCTGGGCGATGCCGAGGACATCCTTGCCTTCGAGCGCGGGCGGGATTGCGCCCGCCTGAATGGGTGTGGGGCTCTCGTAACCTGCTTCAGCAACGGCTTTGAGGACTTTGGGATTGAGATTTAAATCGGAGAATTTGGTCATGTGTATCCGGAATTTACGGACACAATACGGCCCGTACATCTGATTGGGTCCGGACCCCTATGGCCCCGTGGTTATCCACATGCATGGACCCTGCTTGCCCTTTATCCGATGCCGGGGGGGCGGGTCAATGCGGCACGGATTTGGTGGGCCAATCCCGGCGCGCAGCCGCGTATTGTTGCGGTTATGGCACCAAAGCGGGCGTGTCAGGCATGATCGGGGAAGTGCGCTGTGCGTTTTGCGTCCAGATCGAGGTCGATTTTGTGCAAATGGCCATGTGCCGCGAGCCGCTTGCGCAGGGCGGGTGTGGCGGTGCAAACCTCGTCATAAAATGCGCGCAGGGCGGTCTCGCCGCCCTCGGCCTCTATCATCGAAAAAAGTGCGTTCATCGTGGTGCCAGCGGTCGCCGCCCCCTTCAACTCGGACCGGTATGACCCTTGGGCAAGGCGGTATCGATAGGCTTCAAGCCACCGCTCCCAGGAGGGCGCGTGCAAATGGGCAAGCAGGGTCTGGGGCAGCGTATGGCTGTTGTCGATCTGCACGTTGTTCTCAAACGCGTTGTGGATGCGCAACTTGATATCCTCAGCTCCGGTACGCACGAAGATCTTGCCGCTGACATGGCTGAGGAAGCCACCGCTCAGATGCGCGCCAAACGTGGGGTAGATTGCCTCCGTTTCCGGCCCGCGCTGTTTTGGCCGCACATGGCAGCCTTTGAAATAGAGCGGGCTCTCCTGCGCGCCCGGATCAGGAGCCAATGCCTCTATGGGCCGGATGCGGGCAGTAGGGTTGGCGTCCGGCACATTGGCCAATTCCTCGGCGAGGCTCCGTGTTGGGATCAGGAATTCATCCACGTCGATATGGCCGATCCAGTCCACGCCGGGGCGGCGGCGATAGGCGCGGGTGGCGTTGATGCTTTGGCGGCTTTGATGCTTCTCGGGCCGTTTGCGGCGCGCGGCCCAATAGGCGTCATCGCAAAGGGTGACGTGGCAGCGCGGATGTGCCTCAAGTGCTGCGCGCGCGGCGGGCGCGTCGGCATCCAGAAAGATATGCAAGCGGTGCGCGCCAATGTCCAAATGGTGTGCGGCGAAATTCAGAATATCGCGGCAGGGCGCTTTGATGGTCGACACGAGGCCCCATTTGGGCAGGGTCATGGGAGTGTCCTCTCTGATGCGCGCGCGCACACCATGCCGGGGCCGGGTGTGCCATGCAAGGGGTCACAATTCAGCGAGCGGCGGGATTTGGTCTGGCGTGGATCGTCAGGTCCGTGCCAGCGTGATGGCGCTAATCCCAGATAAGGACCGACCCCATGCGCCTTCAGATCATCGCCCTCCTTGCCACGCTCGCCTTGCCTGCTGCGGCGCAAGACGCGCCAGACTCCAGCCCAGAACCCGCGATGACGACAGAGCGGCTGAGTGCGATCGTCTCAGCCCTCGATCCTGATGCGATCATTGGCATGCGCACATGGCAGATGCGGGTGGGTGAGACATCTGTGTTGATCGTGGCCGACCCCGACAATGGCCGCATGCGCGCCATGGCCCCGATCCGTGAGGCAGATGGGATGGCGCCCGAAGAGCTTGAGCGCATGATGCAGGCCAATTTCGACAGCGCGCTCGATGCGCGCTATGCGATTGCGCAGGGTATTCTCTGGGCTGCGTTTATTCAACCGTTGGAGCCTTTGGAGAAGGATCAATTCATCTCCGGACTGGGGCAGGTGGCCAATCTCGCGCAGAGCTTTGGCACGCTCTATTCCGGCGGGGCGCTGCAATATGGCGGTGGCGACAGCCCCAATCTTCAACGTCAACTGATCGACGATCTGCTGAAAAAAGGCGAGGAAATCTGAGCCCGCTTCGTCTTGCGCTTGGCCCCCGCTGGCCCTACATTTGCACAAGGCAATCACAGGAGCAGGTCATGGCAATTCTCGCCACCGATATCGAAGCGCTGATCCGCGAAACATTTCCAGACGCGCAGATCAAAGTGCAAGGCGATGACGGCGCGCATTTCGCGGCGCATGTGGTTGATGAAAGCTTTCGCGGGAAAAACCGCGTGCAACAACAACGTGCGGTCTATGCGGCCCTGAAAGGCAAGATGGACGGTCCCGCAGGCGAACTGCACGCGCTTGCCCTGACGACAAAAGCGCCGGATTGAGCTGATCCGCCCTCCCCGAAATTCCGAATTCCAAGGACTTCTCCCATGACAGATGTAAAAACACAGATCGAAGAGACCGTAAAAGCCAACGATGTGGTGCTTTACATGAAAGGCACCAAGGAAATGCCGCAATGCGGGTTCTCCAGCCGCGTGGCAGGCGTGCTCAATTTCATGGGCGTGCCGTTTACGGATGTGAACGTGCTGGCGGATGATAGCTTGCGCCAAGGGATCAAGGATTATTCCGACTGGCCCACCGTTCCGCAGCTTTATGTGAAGGGCGAATTCGTCGGTGGTTGCGATATCATCACCGAGATGACCCTATCGGGTGAGCTGGACACGCTTTTCGCCGAGAAGAACGTCACATTCGACAAGGCAGCGGCTGACAAGATCCGCGAAGCCAACGCCTGACCGGCTGTGAGTTGGGCCGGTGCTGTGACGCTAGTGTTCTTTTTTTGAGTATTTGGCTAAGGGCACCTCGATTTTTGACTTATTTCGCGACGATGAAGCAAGTGCGTCAGCCTGTAGTGGGTATTGGAATGGGTTAACTGCCGGTTTTTTGTGTCAGGTCTGCTGAAGCACGGACCGTTTCGC
>JBASXE010000126.1:0-9296 GCA_049276875.1 Roseovarius sp.
TTTGCTCGCATGGCTCGACCTCGGGCGCGATTGACGAAGAGGCGCTCTTTTACTTGCGCGCACGCGGCGTGCCGGAGGGGCCTGCGACGGACCTTCTGACCCTGTCGTTTCTGGCTGAAGCGGTGGACGAGATCGAGGACTTGGGTCTGCGTGAGGAGGTCACCGGCCTTCTGGCGGGCTGGCTGGAGCGTCGGCGCGGCTGATGCCTGTCTCCTCAGATATCGTAGCGACCTATAAGGGGCCGGGGCGTGTGATGCGGCGGCAACTCGATATGGGCGAGAATGAAGGCCGCGCGCTTGCGATCCTTATGGGCAGTTGCGCGCTGGTCTTCATTTCGCAGCTGCCCAGCCTTGCGCGCAAGGCGCATCTCGACGGGGTGGAGCTGAACGGGCTTTTGGGGGCCTCGCTTTTCTCCTGGCTTTTCATCGCTCCGTTGCTACTTTACGTGGTCGCGCTGATCAGCCATGGGATTGCCAGGCTGTTCGGGGGCCGGGGCACTGGGTTTGGCGCACGTATGGCGCTTTTCTGGTCGTTTCTGGCGGCGTCACCGCTCTTGCTTTTGCACGGGCTTGTGGCCGGGTTTATTGGGGCGGGGCCTCAAATGACCATCGTCGGCGTGGTTTGGTGGGTGGTTTTGGTGCTCTTTTGGGCACTCAGCCTGAAAGAGGCGGAATGGGGACGCAAATGAACGCAGGCCTGATGCAGGATCTGGTGCGCCAGACGCTTACGAGCCCGCGCGCGGCGGCAGAGCGGCTCATGGCGATGGGGCTGCCGCTCCAATGGCTGTGGATGGCGCTGGCGCTGATGTGCATACTCAATGCGATCGTTTATTCGATCTCGCTGGCGCTTGTGCCTGCCGTCGATCCGGTCACGGGCGCGCAGCTTGTGCCGGGCATGTTCCAGTCGCCCATTGTTTTTGCGGGCTTTCTCGGCGTGGCGCTGGTCCTGACCGTGCTGATGCTGGGCTGGGTCGGGCGCGGCATGGGCGGGCAGGCGCAGACGGGCGATCTTTTGGTGCTGATCGTGTGGATGCAGGTTCTGCGTCTCGGGGTGCAGCTTGTTATGCTGTTAGTGGCGCCGGTTGCGCCGGTTTTGGGGGTGCTTTTTATCGTGGTGGCCTCGTTCTGGGGGCTGGTCATTCTATGTGTCTTCATTCAGGCCGCGCATCGGTTCGAGACTGCGTTCAAAGCGGTCTTGGTGTTGATCGTTGCGATCCTGGCCATGGCGGCTGGATCGTCGCTTGTTCTCGGTGCCGTGAGCACAGCAATTCCCGGAGGCAGTTAGGATGCTTGATATCAGGAAGGTGCGGGCGGATTTCCCGATCCTGAGCCGAGAGGTGAACGGCAAGCCGCTTGTTTATCTCGACAGCGGCGCGTCCGCTCAAAAACCGCAGGTGGTGATCGATGCGATCACCCGCGCCTATTCCGAGGAATACGCCAATGTTCACCGGGGCCTGCATTACCTCAGCAACCTCGCGACCGAAAAATATGAGGGTGTGCGCGGTATCATCGCAAAGTTCCTTGGCGTGGCGGATGAGCGGCAGATCGTGCTGAATTCGGGCACCACCGAGGGGATCAACATGGTCGCCTATGGCTGGGCCATGCCACGGTTCGAGCCGGGCGATGAGATCGTGCTGAGCGTGATGGAGCACCACGCCAATATCGTGCCATGGCACTTCCTGCGCGAGCGGCAGGGGGCTGTTCTCAAATGGGTGGATGTGGACGCGGCGGGCGGTCTGGACGCGCAGGCGGTGATCGATGCAATAGGCCCGCGCACCAAGCTGGTGGCGATCTCGCATCTGTCCAACGTTCTGGGCACCAAGGTTGATGTGAAGGCGATCTGCACCGCCGCCCGAGAGAGGGGTGTGGCGGTGATGGTCGATGGCAGTCAGGCGGCTGTGCATATGCCGGTCGATCTGGACGATCTGGGCTGTGATTTCTACGCAGTGACGGGCCATAAGCTTTATGGGCCGTCAGGCTCGGGGGCGATCTTCGTGCGCTCCGACCGGATGGCCGAGATGCGGCCCTTCATGGGCGGCGGTGACATGATCCGCGATGTGCACCGCGACACGGTGATTTACAACGACGCGCCGATAAAATTCGAGGCCGGCACGCCGGGCATCGTGCAGACCATCGGGCTGGGCGTGGCGCTTGAGTATATGATGGGTCTGGGGATGGAGAATATCGCCACCCATGAGGACAGCCTGCGCGACTATGCGGTGGAGCGGCTTGGCGGGCTCAACTGGCTTCAGCTGCAAGGCACTCAGGCCGACAAGGCCGCGATCTTCAGCTTCACGCTGGACGGGGCAGGGCATGCGCATGACATCTCCACCATTCTCGACAAAAAGGGCGTGGCCGTGCGCGCGGGTCAGCATTGCGCGCAACCTTTGATGGAGCATATGGGCCTCACCGCCACCTGCCGCGCGTCCTTCGCGATGTATAACACCAAAGAGGATGTCGATGTGCTGGTCGAGGCGCTGGAGCTTTGCCACGTGCTTTTTGCCTGACCGCGCATTTGGCGTTGCGAGCAGGGCGCGGGGCCGCTATATCCCGCGCCAGTGCACCTGTAGCTCAGCTGGATAGAGCGCTGCCCTCCGAAGGCAGAGGCCAGAGGTTCGAATCCTCTCAGGTGCGCCAAACAAGGGGTTTGGCAAAGCCAAACACCTCCCCTATATCCACCAAGAGCAGCCACACGCGGCAGGCGTTTGCACCGATCAGGGAAAATGCTGTTTTCGGCCCATACCGGACCTTCATCGAAGTTGCGGCGAACGGCGGCTTGGAGCCCAACCTGTGAATTGGATTTTTATGCTGCGTGTGCTCGCAGCTGGGGAAATACTGCGGGAGCGTAAAATCCGGTGCTGCTCCGCAGCGTGAGAACCGGCCATTCAAACTTGTCCCGACAACGATCAGTTGCTTTGGATAAAAGTCGTAAGACGAAACCTAAATCTGTCGGGATGCAAGGGGACAACCTTGGGCGAAACGCTTGCTCCTAACTTCGTAGAGCAAGAAATCAGATGCGCGTTAGAGACAAGGAAGGGCAATCTTAGACTATTCTGCCGCAGTCTTTTCACTCATCAGATCTGCCCATGCGTCAAACTGTGAAAGAAACACTTTGCCGTTCAGTTCATCGATCAGGTGTGATTTTTTCAAACGGTCCATGACCGGTCCTTTGACCTCGGATAGGTGCAGTCCCACACCCATGTCGGTCAGTCGCAGGTTAATGGCTTCAAGGCTTTCTAAAGCTGAAAAGTCCACTTCATTGACCGCCGAGAACATTAAAACAACGTCTTTGATCTCGGACCCTACCGTAACACGAGACTGGACCAGATCTTCAAGAAAGCGCGCGTTTACGAAATAGAGGCTTTCGTCCACACGCAATGTCAGCACCTGCGGATTGGTTTCAACGGTATGCCGTTTCACATTTCGAAAATGCTGTGAGCCAGGGACAAGCCCGACCTCGGCCACATGAGGCCGCGACGTCTTGTAAAGATGCAGCAGAACGGAAATAGCCACACCGCTGGCGACGCCGACTTCGACCCCCATGGTAAGGGTCAGCAAAATCGTAGCCGTAACGGCGATGAAATCCGCTTTCGCGTAGTCCCAAGTTTTCTTCAGGATCGAAAAATCCACCAGTGACAGCACAGCGACGATAATCGTCGCAGCGAGGGTCGCGTTCGGAAGATAGTAAACAAGTGGCGTCAACACGAGGGCAGCAATCGCAAGGCCGATTGCGGTGTAAATTCCCGCCGCAGGAGTTTCAGAGCCAGCGTCAAAATTCACGACCGAGCGGGAAAAGCCACCCGTGACGGGAAAGCCGCCAGTAAAAGCTGCTCCTAAATTGGCAGCGCCCAGACCGATCAATTCCTGATCCGGGTCAATCCGTTGGCGTTTTTTGGCCGCTAAAGTTTGTGCGACAGAGATGCTTTCGACAAAGCCGATGACGGAGATCAGAATTGCGGGAACCAGAAGCGATTTAATCAGATCGGGTGAAAGGCCGGGCACGGTGAACGGCGGCAGGCTTTGCGGTACGTCGCCCACGATGTTCACGCCCATGCCATCAAGGCCGAAGGCCCAGACGCAGAGCGTTGTTGACACCACCGCTGCCACGGGACCGGCTTTCGCCAGAAAGTCAGTGAGCAGTGGTCCGGTTCCCATACGTTTTAGTAAGGGTTTCAAATTGCCGCGCACCCAGAACAGAAACGCGGTCCCACTGAGGCCAATAACAACGGTGATCCAGTTGATCTGATCCAAATGTGCAAAGATGGACCCCAGCATTTCAGGCAACGTATGCCCATGGGCACTGACCCCAAGGATGTGTTTAAGCTGGCTGGTGGCAATCAAGATGCCCGATGCTGTGATGAAGCCCGCAATGACAGGGTGGCTGAGAAAGTTCGCAAGAAACCCAAGTCGGAAGACACCCAAGAGCACCAGAAACGCCCCGGAAAGCCCAGCCAATGTGAGCGCGGCAACGGCGTAGCCTGCGGTACCTGTTTCGGCCACTTGCCCGATTGCGGACGCTGTTAATAGCGAAACCACCGCCACCGGCCCCACAGCCAGCGCTTTGGAGGTACCGAAGATTGCATAGAGGACAATGGGCGCGATCGAGGCGTAAATCCCCGCCTCAGGCGGCAGGCCCGCCAGCAACGCGTAGGCCAGTGATTGCGGGATCAACATGATCGTGACGATCACGGCCGCGATCATGTCATTGGACAGGGCTGACCGGTTATAGTGCCGCCCCCAGTTAAGGATCGGCAGGTAGCGGGGAAAAGAGGTCATGGGGTGTTCAGTCTATGAAAGGAAACCCCGCAGGGGTGCGCGGTTTCCCGTTAAGTGCTTTTGCGAATGCAGGCTTGGGTTAATCCGCCGAGACCTGCAGTTTCTCGGGTGTGGCCATCCATTCCTTGCCCTTCAACATGGCCTGCCAATAGATCGGCGGCAGCATTTTTTCCTTTAGGAACCATGCCGCGCGGGTTGGTTTAGTGCCGTCGACAAGGAAAGACGGAAAGCTAGGTTTGAGCACACCACCATAGCCAAATTCGGCCAGCACGATCTTGCCCCGCTCAACCGTCAGGGGGCACGAGCCGTAGCCGTCATAGGCAGACACGGACGAGCGGCCCTGGATGTCGGCGACAATGTTGTCGGCTACGGTTGGGGCCTGTTTGCGCGCGGCGGCGGCTGTCTTGGCGTTCGGTGCGTTCATGACATCACCAAGCGACCAAATATTATCATAAGTTTTGTGCCGCAACGTCGCCTGATCCACGTCGATCCAGCCTGCGGCATCTGCAAGTGGCGAAACGCGAATAAAGTCTGGCGCAGTCTGGGGCGGACACACATGCATCATGTCAAACTCAACCGTGACCATTTCAGGATCTGTGTCAGGTTTTGCCACCTTAAACGTCGCTGTCTTGGCGGAGCCGTCAACTGACGCCAGATTGTGGAAATAGTTCAGCGTTGCGTCGTACTTCTTAATGTATTCCATCAGTGCCGGAACATAATCCTTGACCCCGAACAGAACCCCGCCCGCATTCATGAACTGAATGTCGATGTCTTTCAGCGCTTTATTGCGAAACCATGCATCGCCAGACAAATACATCGCCTTTTGCGGCGCACCTGCACATTTGATCGGCATGGGCGGCTGTGTGAACAACGCACGACCTTCTTTCAGCTCTTGAACCAACTGCCATGTGTAAGGCGCAAGATCGTAGCGATAGTTCGACGTCACGCCGTTGCGGCCCAAAGTGTCTTCAAGCCCTTCTACGGCCTCCCAATCTAGTTTCAGTCCAGGACAGACAACCAAACGGTCGTATTTGACGACACGGCAGCCATCAAGAATGACGGCGTTATTTGCAGGTTCAAACGCAGCGACAGCGGCTTTGATCCATTTGACGCCGCGCGGTATGAGGGACCCCATTGTCTTGGCTGTATCTTCGGCTTGGAAAATTCCGCCCCCGACCATGGTCCAACCGGGTTGGTAATAGTGGATGTCTGCGGGATCAATTACCGCAATCGACAGCCCCGACTTTCGGGACTTCAGGCTGGCCGCGACAGAAATCCCGCCAGCACCTGCACCAACAATCACCACGTCGTAATGTGCATCGCCCGTATCGGTCGGCGTCTTGCCACCATTGGCGATACGGCGCGCGACACCGTTCATGTCATAGCCCGCAGCTTTGGTCGCAGCCAAGATTTCGGGCATGGGGCGTTTCTTGGATTCATGGAAGGCCCACAGCGTCGTTGAGCGTGTGCCAGAGCGACAATAAGCCAATACCGGACGCGGTAAATCCTTGAGTGCGGCGGAGAAAGCGTCCACGTCATCGTCGCGGACCATGCCGGACTGCACAGGTACGTAGCGCGCCTCAATCCCGAGCTTAGCAGCGGCGGCGGCGATTTCCTCGAACGATGGCTGATCTGCGCCCTCACCGTCGGGGCGATTGCAGATGATCGCGCGGATACCGGCGGCTTTGATGGCCTCCATGTCGGCGGGCATAACTTGGGCGCTGACGGTCGTCTTTTCTGTGATTTTCTTGAGATCCATGGTCATATTCCTCCTATAAACCGTTCACGGGCACTTTAAGCATCGGGTTACCGTCCTTGTCGGTCGGCACTTCGCCTGCGCGCATATTCACCTGTAACGATGGAATGATCAGTTTCGGCATGCCCAATTGCGCATCACGTTCGGTGCGGAATTTTATGAAATCTTCGCGTGTTTTGTCGCCACCGACATGGATATTGTGGGCCTTTTCGTCGGCCACAGTCGTTTCCCACTGAATATCACGCCCGTTGGGACCATAATCGTGGCACATGAAAAGACGCATGTCGCCAGGCAGGGCCAGCACCTTCATGATGCTATCATAGAGTTCTTCCGCAGATCCGCCTGGAAAATCGCAGCGGGCCGATCCGCCATCCGGCATGAACAGCGTGTCACCCGTAAAGGCCGCGTTGCCGATGACATGCACCATACAAGCGGGCGTATGGCCCGGTGTGTACATGGCAAAGGCCTGCATATTACCAATCATATAGGTGTCGCCATCCTCAAACAGCGCATCGAACTGGCTACCATCGCGCTGGAAATCAGTGCCTTCGTTGAACACCTTGCCGAATACGTCCTGAACGACGGTAATTTTTGAACCGACGCCAATCTTGCCACCCAATTTTCCCTGAATGTAGGGGGCCGCGCTGAGGTGATCTGCGTGGACGTGAGTCTCAATGATCCACGCGAGCTTTAGACCCTGGGATTCAATCTGATGGATCAATGCGTCGGCGTGATCGAAGGTGATGCGGCCAGCGGCGTAATCAATGTCCATGACGCTGTCGATAATCGCACACGTATCAGATGTCGGGTCTTTGACGATGTAGCTGATTGTGTTTGTTGCGTCGTCGAAAAAGGCCTGAACGTCGGGCTTGATGTCCATGTTCACTGGATATGTCATTCTAAGTTTCCTTGGTTTGAAGCGCTGTCAGTGGTTGCGCCCTTGTTCCATCATCATCTCGTGGACCGCCGCCATACCGCGATCCGCCATATCTGTGACCTCTGCCGCGTGGGTTTGCAGCGCCGCTACGACATCGGGGTTTTCGGAGGTTTGGATGACAACAAGACCGTCATCCGTCATCTCAACATTCGAGAGAATTTCGTCGCCAAGCAGGAAGAAAATATCTAGCGTCGGGCTTTGGATACGGACTTTGGGATTGTCCCGTTGTCCAACCCGATCAATCATACCGACCGAGTGGCTGACAAGCGCATCCATGACCGCCTCATCCGAGGACCGCGTTACAGTGCGGATGCCGTTATGGAGGTTTTCCACCTCGCGGGTGATTGTATCAAAGTTGCGGAACATAAGCGCCATTTCCGCGCTTTCTTCCGGGCTAGCATTCTCGCCAACTAAGCCTGGCATGGTTGCTTCGTCATGCCTGTGCATGCCGCCACCGTGGCCCATGTGGCTAGGGGATTGCGCATAGGCGAATGTCAGACCACTGACTGCGAGGGCAGCGACGCCTGAAGCGATGTAAAGTCGGCCTTTCATTGCGGCAGCCATGAGGGTGTCATCCGCACCAGAGCGCGGCGAAGCGCCAATCCGGCGATCACCGCTCCGATAAACAGAACGACCTCCCACCGACCCGTTCCAAGTGCCGGGATCGCAGCACCGGGGCAGAAGCCCGCGATGCCCCACCCGATACCGAACAGCGCAGAGCCGCCGATAAGTTTGCGATCAATCTGTGTGTCGGTGGGGATTTGGAACGTGCCAGCAAACATCGGGCGGGCCTGACGCCAAACAAGGCTATACCCAATACCCGTGACACCAAGCACACCGCCCATCACAAAGGCAAGGCTGGGATCCCACGCACCTACAATATCAAAGAAATTTAGAACTTTAGCAGGGTTCATCATCCCCGAAAGGGCGATACCGATGCCAAACACAAGGCCTGTGAGCGTCGCAAAAATCAGCTTCATGGATCAGCTCCCGAACACGTGGCGAATGATGAAAACGGTGATTGCGGCTGTGGCCATGAAGGTTGGCACGGCGATCAGCGACCTGATCGACAGGCGGGACAGGCCGCAGACACCGTGGCCAGAGGTGCAGCCCGAACCAAGACTTGCACCAAATCCGACGATTACGCCGCCGATAGCGATCATGGCCGGACTGACGGGGACATCCACGGCGGGCAGTGTCCCGCTTGCCAGAAAGATCACGCCGGGTGCTGCGATCATGCCGATGATCATCGCGATGCGCCAAGACGCCTCTTCGCGACTCTCAGCAAAGACGATGCCGGACATGATCCCGGTCGCGCCAAGAATGCGGCCAAGGCCAAACATCAACAAGACTGCGCTAAGGCCAATCGCCAGACCGCCCGTAAGCGAGCCGAGAGGGGTAAAATCTGCTGTCATGGCTATACCCGACACGTCTTTATGCCCAAGATGCTATAGATCGGACACATGCGGACCGCCGCCACAACGAGCATTACAACGCCCACCAACGCCGCGCCGTATTTCAAAACGCCGACCTCAAAGGCGGGCAAGCCGCTAAAGAAGGTCAGAAAAAGCAGGGCCGCGCCAAGAATGGCGCGCAATATGCGGTCAACAGTACCTACGTTGATAGTCATGGCAGTCTCTTTTGGCTATAAGTTCATATTGACATATAACTTTACTAGCGCACTTTCAGTGACATTGTCACCTAAGGGCACCTCGATTTTTGACTTATTTCGCGACGATGAAGCAAGTGCGTCAGCCTGTAGTGGGTATTGGAATGGGTTAACTGCCGGTTTTTTGTGTCAGGTCTGCTGAAGCACGGACCGTTTCGC
>JBASXE010000127.1:0-1627 GCA_049276875.1 Roseovarius sp.
GTCTCGGCCTGCGGGACAGCTTTCGCTTTGAGCTCGGCGACAGCCTGTTTCACTTCCTGCGCGCGGTCCTTGTGGGCGACGAGCACGGCATCGGGCATGGCGATGGCGATGATGTCCTTGAGGCCGATGCCAACGAGCTGCTGCGCCTCGCTGGTCGCCTGTAGAAGTGTATCATGGCAGTCGAGCGCTGTCGCGGGCCCGGCAGTGACGGTGCCCATGGTGTCAGCCTCGGCCTCGCGCCAGACGGCCTGCCAATCGCCAAGGTCGGACCACGCGCCTGCATAGGGGACAACGGTCAGGTTCGGCGCGCGCTCCATCACGGCATAGTCTATGGAAATATCGGGGAGTTCCGCCCAAAGGGCAGGGGCGAGGCGGGTAAAGGACAGGTCCTTTTCCGCCGCATCAAAGGCCGCACGGGTCGCGGCAAGGACTTCGGGCGCATGGGCAGCGAAGGCCTCAAGGATCGCGGTCGTCGAGAACAGGAAAATCCCCGCGTTCCAGAGGTGCATGCCGCCAGCCAGAAGCGCCTCGGCCTTGGCCAGATTGGGCTTTTCGACAAAACTGCGTAGAGGCTGTGGCACGGGCTTGAAGTCAGGCGTTGGGGTCGAAAGCTCAAGCCAACCATAGCCGGTCTCGGGCCTGTCGGGGCGGATGCCGAAGGTTACAAGCTGCCCGGCGGTGGCGGCAGGCGCAGCGGCCCGCACAGCGGCGCGGAAGCGGGCGGCATCGGGGATCACGTGGTCAGAGGGAGCAACGAGCATCAGCGCTCCGGGGGCGCGGGCCTCGAGCGTCAGGGCGGCAGCGCAGATGGCGGCTGCGGTATTCTTGGCGGAAGGTTCGATCAGTATGTTAGCAGGGGCAATTTCAAGCGCGGCCAGTTGTTCGATCACGATAAAGCGGAAGTCGGCGGCGGTGACGATTGTCGGTGCGGCAAAACCGGCACCAGACAAGCGCCGAGCCGAGGCCTGATAAAGGCTTTCGTCACCCGTCAGCTTGACGAACTGCTTGGGATAGGACTTGCGTGAGAGCGGCCAAAGGCGCGTGCCAGAGCCGCCGCAGAGGAGGACAGGATGAATAAGATTGGCCAATGTTGCCTCGTTGAAGCTGTTTAGCGTACTGTGCGGCTTAATTGCGCGAGGTAGTCGCCGTAGTCATTCTTGCCAAATTTCTGAGCTCGATCCTGTAGCTGAACTTCATCAATCCAACCCATTTCGAATGCAACCTCGTCGGGCGAGCCTACTTGCTGCCCCTGGCGTTCGGTCAAGGTGCGGACGAAGTTTCCAGCGTCCAGCAGGCTGGCGTGCGTGCCGGTGTCCAGCCAGGCATAGCCACGGCCCATTTTCTGCACGTTCAGCGCGCCGTCCTGCAGGTAGCTTTCCAAAAGCGTGGTGATCTCTAACTCACCGCGGGCCGAAGGGAGCACAGCCTTGGCGCGTTCGGGTGCCGTACCATCCATGAAATAGAGGCCCGTGACTGCGTAACTGGAAGGTGGAACAGGGGGTTTTTCGATGATCGCGCGCACAGTCCCATCTTCCTCGAAATCCACCACGCCGTAGCGTTCCGGGTCGGCCACACGATAGCCAAAGACCGTGGCACCTGTTGCAGTTTTGTCGGCCTCTTGCAGTAG
>JBASXE010000128.1:0-7370 GCA_049276875.1 Roseovarius sp.
GCAAACACCGTGCCCGACAGGATCGCGATGATCCCGAAAATCCCGGTATCCACCACGCTCCATTCCAGCACGCCCGCGGCATAAATCCCGCCGAACACATACATCCCGTTGAGCGCATCCCGGTAGAACATCGACGCGCCAAGGAACGAGAAAAGCGACGGCGTCTGCGGCAAGCAGCGCACCGTCTGCCAGACACGGCCCAGCGCCGCCTTGACCGCGCCGGGGGCGGCTTTGGCAGGGCGCGGATCGCGCACCCACAGGAAAAACGGCACCATGAAGAGGATGAACCAGAACCCGGTCAGGGGCCCCACAAACCGCGTCCCCTCCCGCGCGTCTGCATCCAGACCAAAAGGCGGCGCGAGCCCGATGAACGTCCGGCCCGTCTCGCCGCTCTCGGCAAAAAACGCCAGCATGATCACCAAGGCCAGAAGCCCGCCAAGATAGCCGAACGCCCAGCCCGAGCCGGAGATTTTGCCGATCTCTTCGCGCGTGCCCAGATCGGGCAGCATGGCGTTGGTGAAGATCGTGGCAATCTCCATCCCCACCATGCCAATCACGAAAAACACCAAGATGACGCCGAGGTTGAAATCACCCGGAATGGCCCACCAGAGGCCAAAGGCCCCGACGACATACATCACCGAAAAGCCCTTGATCCATTGCATCCGGTTGCCGGTATGATCCGCCATCGCTCCAAGGATCGGCGCAAGGGCTGCAATGATCAGCCCCGCCGTCGCCACGCCAAAGGCCCAAGCCGTCTGCGCCTCGACCCCGTCGCCAATAAGCTCCTTGACGTATGGCGCGAAAATGAAGGTGATGATGAGCGTGTTGTAAGGCTGACTGGCCCAATCAAAAAAGAACCAACCCCAGATGCGCTGGCGATGCGTCGCGGCTTTCATCTCCATGCCCCCAATGGCCTACGCGCCCGATATGACAGGCAGCAAGGCTCTGGGGCAAGCTATTCTATTGTTTGGGCGCGTCCTGCATGGGGGGCCACGGGCGCTGATCCTCGGCGACAAACCATGCCTGCACCCAATCGGGCAGCACGGGCGAGGGCGCGTCGCGCCCCATCGCGGCCATCACCTCTGCGGGCGGCACGATGCCTTTGGCGCCCGTCACGGCCCCACGATAGACGATATGGCTCGCACATTCTCCGTCCGCTTTCCACATGGACTGCTCCAGATACATGAATCGCGCGTCCCAACCGATCGCGCGGCTGCGCATTTCGATCTTCTCAAACATCCGCACCCGGCGGCGATAGCGCACAGCGGCCCCCGCCATGGTCAGGCCCCAGCCATGCTTTTTGAGCAGCGGCAAAAGCCCCACCCGCGCCGCCAAGGGGATGCGCCCCAGATCATAGATCGTCAGCGTCCGGCCATTGTTCAGCTCCATCCAAAGATCAATGTCATGGGGCAGGCAATAATGCTGTGAGACATGCGTGCCCGTCAGCGGCAGGCAGGCGTCGTTGCGATGTTTGAAAAGCTGCCATGCGAGGCGGATGATGGGATACATTTGGGCGGCTCCTTTGATCGCTACCTGCGCTTGCTTTACGCGGGCGTCAACCGCAACCCCGCGTAAACCTTGCGCTTTGCCAAAGCTCGGCATACCTCTGGGGCAGATTGGCAAAAGGACACATGTGATGCTCGCTATTTACGGACCGCTGCAACTCATCCTTGGCGTGGTGTATTTCGTGATGATCGTCCATATCATCATGAGCTGGCTGATCAATTTCCAGGTCCTGAACCTGCACCAACCCTTCGTGCGACAGGTCTGGGACGGGCTCAACCGCCTGCTCGAGCCGATCTATACCCCCCTGCGCCGCATCCTGCCCGACACACGCCCTCTCGATCTGGCTCCCTTGGCGGCACTGATCATCGTGATCTCGCTGCGCGCCTATGTCCTGCCGGTCATATTCGGCTTCGCCTGAGGCACTCTTGCTCTTGCTGCGCGATTCCTAATCTGTGAGGATTGCCCCTCGCGGACATCACATCGGTTTGGGGCAAGGCCATGACGGGCGCGCACACGCATCTCAGGGATATCTTCGGATTCGACGCCTTCCGCCCCGGCCAGGAAGAGATCGTGAACGCCGTGGCGGGGGGGCAAAACGTGCTGGCCATCATGCCGACGGGCGGCGGAAAATCGCTTTGTTTCCAACTGCCCGCGTTGATGCGCGAGGGGGTCACGCTGGTCATCTCGCCGCTCATTGCGCTCATGCGCGATCAGGTCCGCGCGCTGAAGGCCGCAGGGGTCGAGGCCGCGGCCCTCACCTCCGGCAATACCGAGGAAGAAACGGCGGAAGTCTGGGACGCGCTGGAAGAGGGGCGGCTCAAACTTCTCTATATCGCGCCCGAACGGCTTGCGGCGGGTTCTGCCGTGGGGATGCTCAGACGCATCGGCGTGAGCCTCATTGCCGTGGACGAAGCGCATTGCGTTAGCCAATGGGGCCATGATTTTCGCCCCGATTATTTGCGCATCGGGGAGCTGCGCCGCACGCTGGGTGTGCCGCTCGCCGCCTTCACCGCCACAGCCGATTCCGAGACGCAGGACGAAATTATCGAAAAGCTCTTCGATGGCGCCGCACCTGCGAAGTTTCTCCACGGCTTTGACCGGCCCAATATCCACCTCGCCTTCGCCGCGAAGGACGGGCCGCGCCGCCAGATCATGGAGTTCGCCGCCGCCCGCAAAGGGCAATCCGGCATCGTCTATTGCGGCACCCGCGCCAAGACCGAGACCCTGTCGCAGGCTCTAAGCGAGGCCGGGCACTCTGCCGCCTTCTATCACGGCGGCATGGACCCCGATCAACGCCGCCATGTGGAGCATCGGTTCAGCACAGAGGACGGGCTGATCGTGGTCGCCACGGTCGCCTTCGGGATGGGCGTGGACAAGCCCGATATCCGCTGGGTTGCCCATGCCGACCTGCCCAAATCCATCGAGGCCTATTATCAGGAGATTGGCCGGTCAGGACGCGATGGCGCGCCTGCCGAGACGCTCACCCTCTTTGGTCCCGACGATATCCGCCTGCGCCGCAGCCAGATCGACGAAGGCCTCGCGCCAGCCGAGCGACGCAGCGCCGATCACGCCCGGCTCAACGCACTTTTGGGCCTGGCCGAGGCGCTGAAATGCCGCCGGGTGCAGCTTTTGGGCTATTTCGGTGAGCAGACCACGCCCTGCGGCAATTGCGACCTTTGCGATTCCCCTCCCGCCACGTTCGACGGAACCGAAGCCGTGCGCAAAGCCCTCTCGGCCATCCTGCGCACGGGCGAGTATTTCGGGGCAGGCCATCTGATTGACATCCTCACCGGGAACGCCACTGACAAGGTCCGCGAGCGCGGACATGATATCCTGCCTACCTTCGGTGTCGGACGCGATGTGGACAAACGCCGCTGGCAGGGGATTTTTCGCCAGATGCAGGGCCATGACCTGATCCGCCCCGACCCTGAGCGTCACGGCGCGCTGCGCATGACCGACCCGGCAGTGCCGATCCTCAAGGGCGAGGCGGAGATCACCCTGCGCCAGGATACTCTGGGCTCCAAGGAGCGCCGTCCCGCACCCAAAGCGCTTGTTTCGGACGAAGATGCGCCGCTCTTATCCGCGCTCAAGGCCAAGCGCCGCGCGTTTTCCGAGGCGCAGCGCGTGCCGGCTTATGTGGTTTTCAACGACCGGACCCTGATCGAAATGGCCGAAACCCGGCCCCAAAGCCTCGATGATATGGCCCGTATCGGCGGCGTGGGCGCGAAAAAGCTGGAGCAATATGGCGCGGCCTTTCTGGAGGTGATCACCGGCGAAGCAGCGGCCATGCACCCTACGCGTCGCAAATTGGCTGGGCGCGCAGCAGGCACGCTTTATGATCGGCTGGTCGAGGTGCAGACAGCGCTGGCCAACGGGCCGGACGGGCATGACAAACCGCTCAGTTGCTCGTCGTCCCAAATCACCAAGATCGCCCAGATGCGCCCGCGAGACGCTGCCGCCATTGCCCGCCTTCTCGATGAAAAACGCGCCGAGCGTTTCGGCGCTGCCTTTCTGGAAGTTCTGGCCGAAGAGCGCTAGATTACATCCAAAGCCATCAAGGAGACCTGCCCATGCTCGTCGTCGTATCGCCCGCCAAGAAACTCGACATGACCGCCGTGGACGCGCCTGCGCCCAGCGCGCCACATTTCGCGGATGAAGCCGCGGCGCTGGCCGAGGTGGCGAAAGACCTGAGCGAGGCCGATCTGCAAAAGCTGATGAAAATCAGCGCGCCTCTAGCCAAGCTCAACGCGGGGCGGTTCGCCAATTTTGGCCACCAGGACACCAAACAGGCCGCTCTGGCCTTTGCCGGGGACACCTATCAGGGGCTGGAGGCCGGCACGCTCGACGCCGATGAGATGGCTTGGGCGCAGGAGCATTTTCGGATTCTGTCGGGGCTTTACGGCCTCTTGCGCCCGCTTGATGCGATGGAGCCCTACCGGCTCGAGATGGGCAGCCGCCTGAAAACGGCGCGCGGTAAATCGCTCTATGACTGGTGGGGCGATCGGATCTCAAACGCACTCAACGCGCAGGCCGAGGCCGTGGGCGCCGACACGTTGATCAACTGCGCAAGCCAAGAGTATTTTGGCGCAGTGGGCCTCAAGGCCCTGAAGCTTAACGTGATCACGCCCGTCTTTATGGAAGAGCGCGCAGGCACGCCCAAGATCATCAGCTTTTACGCCAAAAAGGCGCGCGGCGCGATGGCCCGTTTCGTGATCCAGAACCGCCTGACCACGCCGGAAGGCCTCAAGGATTTCGACAGCGGCGGTTACGCGTTTGACGCCAAAGCCTCCGAGCCCGGCAAGTTAGTCTTCATCCGGCCCGAGGCCGCGCAAAAAAACGCGGCCTGAGCGCCTAGCCCGCTTCGGCCACAGGTGCCAAGGGCGGGCGCACATCCTGCGGGCAGGCGTTTTCAATCTGCTCATGGATGGCGGCCTTGCGCAGCGGTTTCGTCAGGTAATGATCAAGGCCCGCCGCGAGGATACCCTTATCGTCGCCCTCCATAGCATGGGCCGTCATGGCGACGACCGGCACATGGCGCCCCGTGCCCTCCTCGATCTTGCGGATGCTGCGCGTGGCCTCCTTGCCATCCATCTTTGGCATGGAAATATCCATGAAAACGATATCGGGATCGAAGCTTTCATACATTTCCACCGCTTCGATGCCGTTGGCCGCAAATTGCAGGTCGATATCCAGCGTCTTCACCATCTTTGAAAACACCAGCTGATTGGTCTTGTTATCCTCCGCCGCCAAAACTCTGAGGGCGCGGGCGTGGGACACGACCGGAGAGGTGGGTTCGGGCGCGATCGCGGGCGGCGCGGGCGCAGAGCCGCCAAGATCCGCCAGCATATTGAAGAGATCACTGCGCGGCACAGGCTTTTGCAGCATGGCAGCCAAGAACCTGCGGGCCGGGTCCTGCTCAGCATAGCCGGTGTTCCCGCTCAACAGCACGATGGGCACGTCATGCCCCGCCTCGCGCAGCGCCTCGGCCAACTCAAGCCCATCCATCTCAGCCATGTTATGATCCGTCAGCACCAGATCGATCTCGGGCGTAATCTGCGCCAGCGCCTCGGCACCGCTGTGGCATTCCACCGTCTCGACCCCCATCAGGCTAAGCTGTTTGGCGAGGATCACACGGTTGGCGTCCTGCGCATCCACGACCATCGCACAGCTGACCCCTTTGGGCGGCGTGGGGACCTCCTGAGGCGCGCCATCGGCCAATGGCAGCGTAATCTTGAACCCAAAGGTAGAGCCTTGACCCTCCAAACTTTCGACCCAGATATTGCCACCCATCATGTGGATCAACTGCTGCGAGATGGCGAGGCCAAGCCCGGTGCCCTCAAACTGCCGTTTTTGCGCGTCCTCGACCTGATTGAACTCGCCAAACACGTGATCGACCTTGTCGGCCGGGATACCAATCCCCGTATCCTCGACAGTGATATGAATCTGCGCACTGCCGGGGGGGTGAATCCTGCACACCCACCACGCGGATCAGAACATGTCCTTCCAGCGTGAATTTCACCGCATTGCCCATGAGATTGGTCAAGACCTGCCGCAAGCGTCCCGGATCGCCCACGAACTGCGTCGGCAAAAAGAGGTCATAGTCGAGGAAAATCTCCAATCCCTGATCGCGTGCCTTGGGCTGCATCAGCATGATCAACTCGTGTATACACCGCTCCAGATCAAAGGGCTCGGGGTGCAGGACCAGCTTTTCCGCCTCGATCTTGGAATAATCCAGCACATCATTGATGATTACCAAAAGCGCCTCGCCCGAATTCTTGATCGTGTTGGCGTAGAGCAATTGTTCCTCGTTGAGCTCGGTATCCTTGAGCAGATCAGCCATTCCCACGACACCGTTCATCGGTGTGCGAATTTCATGGCTCATATTGGCAAGGAAGGACGACTTCGCCCGGTTTGCAGATTCCGCCCGGCGCCGCGCCTCTTTCAACTGATCTTCATAGCGCACTGTCTCGGTGATGTTCAGCGCAAGGCTCACCACATCCCCATCATGTCCACGCTGATCGACCAGTTTGATGTATTCCCCGCTCCACAAGCGGATCACCTCGGGTTCAGGGTTCAGGCTTTGCCAGCGATCCAACATGGTCTCGCGCCATGCGGTGGGGTCCAGATCGCCGATATTTACGATCCCCTCATCGGTGCAAAGCTGCAAAATCTCTACATATAAAATTCCGGGCGCCACATGCTCGAGCCCATCAAAGACCGAGATATAGGCCGGGTTGGCCGCGATCATCCGGCTATCGGCGTCGAAAAAAGCGAACCCGTCCTGAATAGTCTCGATCGAATGCCAGAGCCTCCGCTCGGCAATTTCGACCTTTTCATTGGCCACGTGCAGGTCCGATTTGACCCGCTTGCTCTCACTCTCGACCGTTTCGAACTTGGCGCGTGTCTCGACAATCTCATCCGACAAGGCGCGCGCGTGTTTGCCGAGCTTGCGGTTGGCCGCCTGAAGCTCCACCTGCTTTTGTTCCAGCAGTCGCTCAGCGGCGAGCCGTGCGCGCCGTTCCTCTGCAAGTTTATTGGCAAGGCTCATGCCCATCCTCCGCCGCGCCGGACACTCTGTCGACACCGACGATGGGGGCACAAGGTGAACAAGTGTTTAAGAGCCGTCTCTGAATCATTGCCACACGTGCGCTTGCATGCAAGCATCTGAAGAGGGTCATTCAGGAGGGCGCCATGCTCCACCGTGTATTTTTCATTGTCTTTTCAGTTGCTTTCGCCGCACAGACCTTTGGCGAAGCGACCGCGCAATCCGCCCTTCCTGACCGCCGCGCCGTTCTGACGAACAATATCGACTATTACGGCGCAGACCTCACACCGCTTTTCGACACCAGTTTCGACGCCTGCCG
>JBASXE010000129.1:0-79161 GCA_049276875.1 Roseovarius sp.
CGCTCCATGTGTCGCGTGCCGCCAGAAGAGGGGCTGGAGATTGTCACGTTGTCTTTCGCATCCGAGCAGATCGTTTTTGCCAATAGCGGTGCGATGTTTCATTGCCCTGCCGAGCAAGACATCGTGAGCGCCGCGATGGGCGGGGCGATCGAGCCGGTCTATGAGGTGCTTGACCTGATGACGGCCGGCTATCTGGCTATGGCGCTTGAGAAAGGGTGTTTGCCGGGGCGGTCTGCGGTCGCGTGACCGGACGCCTCTGGCAGATTTAGAGATCCCGCCGCGGGGAGATGAGAGGCCCGGCGTGCGGAGAGCATAGAGAGAAAGCGAGCGCGCGGCGCCCCTGAGGTCAGGGGCGCCGCGTTTGTGTTTGGCCTAGGCCGCCTGGGACGCGTTGTCGAAGCGGGCGTAGAAACTCTGAGCCTTGTCCGCCATTTCGACCAGTAGCGCGGGCGGGGCGAAGCGCGCGCCATGCGCCTCAGCCAGTTCTTTGCAGCGGACAGCGGCGTAGGGCGTGCCGATCATGTCGAGCCACGCGAAGGGCCCGCCCGACCATGGCGCAAAGCCCCAGCCGAGGATCGCACCCACATCGCCTTCGCGGATATCCTCCAGCACGCCTTCCTCCAGCGCGCGGACGGCCTCCAGCACTTGGGCAAACATGAGACGGTGCTGCACCTCGATCAGGTCTGGCTGCGCGGGGGTTACCGGGTATTTTGCGGCGAGGCCGGGCCAGTATCCCAGTCGCTTGCCCTTGTCGTCATAGTCATAAAAGCCCGCCCCGGATTTGCGGCCCAGACGGCCTTCGCCCTCCATCCAGAAGATCACCTCATCGACCGCCGCATCCGGATAGGCGTCGCCCATCGCGGCCTTGGTGGCGCGGGCGATCTTGGCACCCAGATCAATGGAGGTCTCATCTACCAGCTGCAGCGGCCCCACAGGGAACCCAAGCTGGCGCGCTGCATTGTCGATGAGCGCGGGCGTGACACCCTCGGCGACCATGCGCAGACCTTCGTTGATGTAGGGAATGATGCAGCGATTGGCGTAGAAGAAGCGCGCGTCATTCACCACGATGGGCGTCTTGCGGATTTGGCGCACGTAATCCAGCGCCTTGGCCGTGGCGTGAGGGCCGGTCTGCGCGCCCTTGATGATCTCGACCAGCATCATTTTCTCGACGGGGCTGAAGAAGTGGATGCCGATGAAGTGCTCGGGCCGGACACTCGCTTTGGCCAGATCCGAGATGGGCAGGGTGGAGGTGTTGGTGGCAAAAATACAGTCCTCGCCTACCACGGCTTCGACCGCTTTGGTCACCTCGGCCTTGATCTGCGGGTCCTCGAACACGGCCTCGATGATCAGGTCGCAGCCTTTGAGTGCACTGTAATCCGTGGTCGCCGTGATCAGTGCGAGAGCTGTGTCTTTCTTGGCCTCGGTCGCCTTGCCGCGCTTGATGCCTGCGTCCATGTAGCTGGCGGTATAGGCTTTTCCCTTGTCCGCCGCCTCTTGCTTTTGGTCGATGAGGACAACTTCCATTCCGGCCATGGCCGAGACAAGCGTGATTCCGGCGCCCATCATGCCCGCGCCAATGACGCCCACTTTTTTGACCGTCGCATCGGGCACATCAGGGCGGTTTGCGCCCTTCTCCAGCGCCTCTTTGTTGATGAAAAGGCTGCGGATCATCGCGCTTGACGACGGGTCCAGCAGGATGTGTGTGAACCAACGCGCTTCGATCTTGAGGGCGGTGTCGAAGGGCACAAGCGCGCCTTCATAGACAGCACTCAGCAGCGCCTTGGCCGCAGGAAACGCGCCTTGGGTCTTGCCATTCACCATGGCCGAGGCACCGACAAATGTCATGAAACCCGCCGGGTGGTAGGGCGCACCGCCGGGCATCTTATAGCCCTTCTCGTCCCATGGCTTCACGATTGCGGGCTCCGAGAGCACCCATGCGCGGGCCGCATCCAGCAGCGAGTCCGCAGGCACGACCTCATCCACCACACCGGCAGATTTGGCGCGTCTGGGATCGTTAAGCTTTCCTTCCAGCAGAAGCGGCGAGGCTCCCATCGCGCCCAGCTTGCGCACGAGGCGCGTGGTGCCGCCCGCACCCGGAAAGATGCCGACCATGATCTCGGGCAAGCCGATCTTGGCGCGTGGATTGTCGGCTGCGAAGATGCGGTGACAGGCCAGTGGAATCTCAAGGCCAATGCCAAGTGCCGTCCCGGGCAGGGCGGCCGCGATCGGTTTGCCGCCCTTGTTCTTGTCGTCCATGCCGCCGCGCTCGATCTTGCGCAGGATGGCGTGCATCCCCATCACGCCGTCGAAAAGGCCGCGCGCCGGATCGTCGCCTGCATCCTCTTTCATCTTGGCGATGATGTTGAGATCCATGCCACCCGCAAAGCTGTCCGCCTTGCCAGAGGTCAGGACAATGCCCTTCACCGCATCATCGGCCAGCGCGTCGTCGATGAGCGCCTCAAGGTCCAGAAACCCTTGGCCATTCATCACGTTCATGGACTTGCCCTTGGTGTCCCACGTGATGATCGCTACGCCATCGGCGCCTTTTTCCATCGTGAAATCAGTCATTAGCTGTGTCTCCTTCTGCGTCTGCCATCGCTTTGAGGCGCGCGGTCATGGATGGGTGCTGATGTTCGGCCTCAGCCTCGATCAGCGTGGTGTCGGTGAACTCGAATGTTGCAAAGCACGGCGCCGCATCGGCAGTCATGCAATAGCTGCCCGCATGCTGCGCGATCACGAATTGCCGGTCTTCGCGGGTCTCGAACGCGATGTCGCGCACATTGGCGTCCATCACGCGGGTGTACCCCTCGGCACCACTGACCCAGATCTGCGTGGCCATGCCCATGGTGCCTGCAAAGGCTCCGTCTTGGCCACGGCACGGCATGTCGAAGCGGACCACGTAGTCAGGCACTCCGTCTCGGGTCATGTCGATCTCGTAGACAGGGATTTGCGTGCCGTCGTCCCAGTTGCAAATTTTGCCATAGAGCGCGTTAAGTTCGCCCAACGGATCGGGGCTGGACCCTTGCAGCACATCCGCATGGGCGGGGGCCGCAAGGGCGAGGGCGGTGAGCAGGATGGCTGAGCGCATGGGCTTACACCCGCTCGATGATGGTGGCCGCACCCATGCCCGACGCGATGCAGAGCGTGGCGAGACCGACCTCTTTGTCGGTGCGCTCCAGCTCGTCCAGCAGCGTGCCGATGATGATCGCGCCCGTGGCCCCCAGAGGATGCCCCATCGCAATGGAACCGCCATTGGGATTGACCAGAGCCGGGTCCACATCGAACGCCTGCATGAAGCGCAGCACGACCGAGGCGAAGGCCTCGTTCACCTCGAAAAGATCGATATCGCCGATATTCATGCCCGCATCGGTGAGGATCTTATGCGTGGCAGGCACAGGGCCGGTCAGCATGATCGTGGGGTCTGTGCCGATCTTGCAGGTCTGGCGGATGCGGGCGCGGGGCTTGAGCCCGTAGGCGCGGCCAAACTCTGCGTCACCGATCAAAACGCCCGCAGCGCCGTCGACGATCCCAGAGGAATTGCCCGCGTGGTGGATGTGGTTGATCCGCTCCAGATGCGGGTATTTCAGCTTGGCCACAGCATCGAAGCCCGGCATCACCTCGCCCATCGCCTGAAAGCTCGCGTTGAGCGCGCCAAGCGTCTGCATGTCGGTGCCGGGGCGCATGTATTCGTCGTGGTCCAGAATGGTCAGACCGTTTTGATCGGTTACCGGGATGATCGACCCTGCGAAGCGCTTGGCATCCCATGCGGCCTTGGCACGGTCTTGGGATTGCACGGCCAATGCATCGGCTTGATCGCGGGTGAAGCCGTATTCGGTGGCGATGATATCGGCGCTAATCCCTTGGGGCACGAAATACGTGTCCATTGCCACGCTCGGGTCCACGGCAATCGCCGCCCCGTCGCTGCCCATGGCGACGCGGCCCATCATCTCCACACCGCCCGCGATATAGGCCCGGCCCGCGCCGCCCTTGACCTGATTGGCGGCAATGTTCACAGCTTCCATCCCGCTCGCGCAGAATCGGTTGATCGCAAGGCCCGGAATGCTCTCATCAAGGTCCGAGGCGAGAACGGCGGTGCGCGCGAGGCAGCCGCCTTGCTCCATGACCTGCGTGACGTTGCCCCAGATCACATCCTCGACCGCGTGGCCCTCAAGGCCGTTGCGGTCTTTCAGCGCGTTCAGGATTTGTGCCGAGAGGCGCACGGCCGTGACCTCATGCAGGCTGCCATCTTTGCGGCCCTTGCCACGCGGCGTGCGCACGGCGTCATAGATATAGGCTTCGGTCATTTGGGTCTCCTATTCAGGCGGGTGTCAGGCGCGGTCAGCGGGGCTGCCGGGCATCAAATCGTATGGGTGTTTCCAACCGGGCAGAGCCTCGATATTTGCCAGCCAGCGGTCGATATGGGGCCATTCGCTGCGCGAAAAGCCGAAAGGCTCGGGGTAGAAAAGGTATCCGCAGCAGCTGAGATCTGCGTTGGTGACGGCGTCGCCCACGATCCAGTCGCGCCCCTCGAGATGGTCGTTGAGGACTGTATAGGCAGCTTTGAGGCGGCCTTGAATGAAGGTGATCACCTCGGCGGGGCGTTTGTCCTCGGGCATGAAATTCATCAAGAACCGTGCCATGCCGGCCTGAGAGCTGAGCTTGTGATTGTCCCATAGAACCCAGCGGAAAATCTCGTAGTTCTCGTCATGGTCCCTGCCGCCGAATTTGCCTGATTTCTCGGTGACGTAAGCTTGAATCGCACCAGACTGGCTGGTGCGAAAGGCGCCATCGATGAGCACGGGCACTTCACCCATATCGTTGACAGAGGCGCGAAATTCGGGCGTGCGCGTCTCGCCGCCGAAGAAATCCACATAGACAGGGGCCCAGTCGAGGCCCGCGAGTTCAAGCGCGAGCGCGGCCTTATAGGCGTTGCCGCTTTCGCCCATACAGTAGAGCTGCATCGTCATGGCGTGTCTCCCCGGTTCTGTGGCGTTGGCCCGCCTGCGGTCATTTCTTGCGGGCCTCAAGCTCGGAATTGAAAATGCGCAGCCGGTGCGCAAACGTGTCCTCGTTGATCACACTGTCGAAATTCTCGAAGAGAAACGACAGCGCCTCGCCCTCGTCCAGACCCGCCTCCTGGCTGAATTTGCGCAGGCGGCGATAGCCATCTTCGGTCATGGCCGCATTGAAGCGGCGGGCCAGGCGAAAGCGTTTGGGCATGGGTTTCCCTTCGGGCTCAGAAGTGCGCCGCGTCCAGTGCCATCACAGGCTCTGCGCCGGTCTCGATCCGGGCGAGGTGCAGCGCCGTGGCGGGCAGGCGGCGCGCCATATAGTAGCGCCCGGTGGCCAGCTTTGTCTCGTAAAATGCTCGGTCGCCGGTGCCTTCCTCCAGCTTCGCCAGCGCCGCCCTGGCCATGCGCGCCCACATCAGGCCAAGGCAAACATGGCCGAAGAGATGCATGAAGTCATAGCTACCCGCGAGCGCCGCGTTGGGGGTTTTCATCCCGTTTTGCATGAAGAACATGCCCGCTGCCTGAAGGTCCTTGGAGGCTTTCTTCAACGGCTCCACAAAAGGCTCCATGCCGGGTGTGTCGCCATTTTCCTTGCAGAAGGTTTTGACCATATCGAAAAAGGCCATGACATGTTTGCCGCCGTCCTGCGCCAGTTTGCGGCCCACCAGATCAAGCGCCTGCACACCGTTGGCCCCCTCGTAGATCATCGCGATCCGGGCGTCGCGGGCATATTGGGACATGCCCCATTCCTCGATGTAGCCATGCCCGCCATAGACCTGCTGCGCGAGGATCGTCATGTCGTAGCCCTCATCGGTGAGGAAGCCCTTGATCACGGGCGTCATCAGCGAGATCAGGCCTTCGGCCGCCGCGTCGTTGCTGCGCATGGATTGATCGATCAGTTGCGAGCCCCAGAGCAGGAATGCGCGGCCCCCTTCGATAAAGCTTTTCTGGTCCATCAGGCTGCGGCGGATGTCAGGATGCACGATCAGCGGATCGGCGGGGCCTTCGGGGTTCTGCGTGCCGGTCACGGCGCGGCCCTGAAGGCGGTCCTTGGCGTAGATCACGGCGTTCTGATAGGCTGCGTCGGCTTGTGCAAGGCCCTGCATGCCAACACCGATGCGTGCTTCGTTCATCATGGTGAACATCGCGCGCATGCCTTTGTGCATATCGCCCAAGAGATACCCCTTGGCCCCGTCATAATTCATCACGCAGGTGGAGTTGCCGTGGATGCCCATCTTGTGCTCGATGGCACCACAAGAAACGCCATTGCGCGCACCCAGACTGCCGTCTTCGTTCACGTTGAATTTTGGGACGATAAACAGCGACACGCCTTTGATGCCGTCAGGGCCACCGGGGATCTTGGCCAGCACCAGATGGATGATGTTCTCGGCCATGTCATGCTCGCCCGAGGAGATAAAAATCTTCTGTCCCGTGATGGAATAGG
The DNA here is from genome assembly GCA_049276875.1 of Roseovarius sp. Taxonomy (GTDB): domain Bacteria; phylum Pseudomonadota; class Alphaproteobacteria; order Rhodobacterales; family Rhodobacteraceae; genus Roseovarius. The sequence continues at coordinate 6,457 of JBASXE010000129.1, forward strand.
ACCCATCCTCCTTCGGCTCTGCCTTGGTGCGCATAAGGCCCAGATCGGTGCCGCAATGGGGCTCGGTCAGGTTCATCGTGCCGGTCCATTCGCAAGATGTCATCTTGGGCAGGTAGGTATCTTTCTGCGCCTGCGTCCCGTGGGCGAGGATCGCTGAGGCCGCACCGTGGGTAAGGCCCTGATACATGGTAAAGGCCTGATTGGCGGCCGAGGATATTTCCCCGACAGCCGTATACATCAGATAGGGCATGTTCTGACCGCCATATTCCTCGGGCAAATCGATTGCGGTCCAGCCGCCTGCCTTGACCTGCTCAAACGCCTCTTTGAAGCCCGTGGGCGTGCGCACGACACCGTTCTCCAGCGTGCAGCCTTCGGTATCACCCACGAGGTTCAGAGGGGCGAGAACATCCGAGGCGATCTTGCCTGCTTCCTCAAAAATCGCGGCGGTGAAGTCTGCATCCAGATCACCGTATCCGGGCGTGTCCTGTTGCGAGGCTTCGAGCACATCATGGAGGATGAATTGCATGTCTTGGATGGGGGCGGTGTAGCTGGGCATTGATTGATTTCCCTGTCTTAGGCGTGTCGGTGGTGCGGGCGTGCGAGCGCGCCGCGTTGGCTGCGCCTTATTCGGCGGCCTTGTCGGATTTGGAGAGCGTGATCAACGTCTGCTCCACCCATGTCATCTGCTCGCGCAGGTCGTGGATGGCCTCGCTCAGCTCGTCGCGCTGGGCCACCATCTCCCGCAGGCGTTCGGCGGCAAGCTCGTGCGTGCGCAGCATTTGCGTGTGCTGCTGATCCCCCGTGTCGTAGAGGTCCAGCAATTGCCGGATTTCCTCAAGGCTGAAGCCGAAGCGCTTGCCGCGCAGGATCAGCTTGAGCCGGGCGCGGTCGCGTTTGGTGAACAGGCGCTTTTGCCCTTCGCGGATCGGCGCGAGCAGTTCCTTGGATTCGTAAAAGCGCAAAGTGCGTGGCGTCACCTGAAAGGCGTCGCACATTTCGCGGATTGTCAGCGTATCGTTCGCCATGGGTCATGTGCCCCTGTTTTGTGTCTCGGTTGCACTTGATCTGGGGCTGTTGGGGGTCGGATGCAACAACACATTACGTTGACGTAAGCAAAACGTTGCGTCACCTTGGCCGTTTGTCGGTCCTTAGCCCTTCAAACTCTCCGCCGTACTGTCGCGCAGTGCCTGAAGCTCGGCCGTGGCAGTGTCGATTTGTCGACGTTGCTCGGCCAATTCGGAGAGTTGCTTGTCCGCGAGGGCGATCCAGCTGCGCATTTGCGCCTCGGTGCCTTCGTGCTCATAAATCAACAGCCATTGCCGGATATCCTCCAGCGAGAACCCAAATTTGCGCCCGCGCAGGATCAGGGTCATCCGCGCTTTTTCGCGCGGCCCATAGAGCCGAGAACGCCCATCCCTCTCGGGGTGGAGCAGTTCGATATACTCGTAATACCTCAGGGTGCGCGGGGTCACATCGAAATGCGCGCACATCTGTTTGAGGGTGAGGGGCGTCTCTGGCATTTGGTATTCTGACCTGTCAGGACGGTGAGTGGAATTCCAACACTGCCCGAAAATGAGGCGGAAATAAAGGCCTGCGCGTTCACATATACATTACAAGTTAGCACTTGCGCCCCTGCGGCCGAGGGCAAATAAAGAGGCCACTCCCATCCTGAGGCCCAGCCGCCGCATCATGACAGACATACCAAACCATCCCGCTATCGCGTTTTTTCAGGCCCTGCCCCACGCCCAAGCGCTGGGTATGGTGGCGCAAAAAATGGCCCAAGGCCGTGCCGAGATGTCCATGCCATGGTCCGAAAATCTGGTGGGTGATCCAGAGACAGGTGTCATTCATGGCGGTGCGGTGAGCGCGCTTATGGACACCTGTTGCGGTGCCGCCGCGATTAGCCATCCCGGCGCCAAGGGGGCCACGGCCACGATCGGTCTGCGCATAGATTACATGCGCCCCGCCACACCGGGGCAGACCGTGCGCGCGGTGGCTGAGTGTTTTCACGTTACCCGTTCCGTCGCCTTCGTGCGTGCAACAGCGCTGGATGATGACACGGCGCGTCCGGTCGCCACGGCGACCGGCACATTCACTATCGCGGAGGCCTGAGCGATGGCGCGCATCCCGCCCGAACCTGTGCAGGTGGTCAAGCAGCGCCGCGATGAGGCGCTGACTGCGCTGGTGACGGGCGTGCCCTACATCCGGTTTCTCGGGATCGAGTTTGACAGGCGCGGCGATGAGCTGACTGCGATCATGCCCTTTCGCGAGGCGTTGATCGGCAACCCGCAATTGCCTGCCCTTCATGGAGGGGCCACGGCGGCGTTTCTGGAGGTGACGGCCATTATCGGGCTGAGTTGGGCCATGCTGTGGCCCGAAATCGAAAGCGGTGCATTTGATGCCACGCGCCTTGCCGCGGGGCAATTGCCGCGGCTGCCCAAAACGATTGATTTTACGGTTGATTACCTGCGCTCTGGCCTGCCGCGCGATGCCTATGCGCGGGCCGAGATTTCGCGTTCGGGGCGGCGCTATGCATCGGTGCGGGTAGAGGCGTGGCAAGACAATCGCGCGCGGGCTTTTGCACAGGGTGCGGGCCATTTCGTGATGCCGCGCCGCGATGTCTGAGCCTGTTGCACAGCGCGAGATCACGCATAAACGCGTTCTCAATGTCGCCGTGCCCATCGTCATATCCAACGCGACAATCCCGTTTCTGGGCCTCGTCGATACGGGTGTGGTCGGCCAGTTGGGTGAGGCTGCACCCATCGGTGCTGTGGGTATCGGCGCGATTGTTCTGACCTCGATCTACTGGCTCTTCGGTTTTTTGCGGATGGGGACGAGCGGGCTTGCGGCGCAGGCGCACGGCGCGGGTGAGACGGGTGAGGTGGCGGCGCTGCTCACACGCGCATTGATGATCGGCGCGGTGTCGGGCCTCGCGCTGATCGCGCTTCAGGTGCCGCTTTTCTGGGGCGCGTTTCAGGTGGCACCGGCGAGCGACGAGGTGGAGACCCTCGCGCAAGGCTATATGGAAATCCGCATCTGGAGCGCGCCTGCGCTGATCGCGATGTATGGTGTGACGGGCTGGCTGATCGCGCTGGAGCGGACGCGGGCGGTGCTGCTTATTCAGGTGGTGATGAACGGCATGAACATCGCGCTGAACTTCTGGTTCGTGCTGGGCCTTGATCTGGGTGTGAACGGCGTTGCCTGGGCCACGTTCATCGCGGAATGGTGCGGGCTTGCGCTTGGGCTATGGCTCTGCCGCGAGGCGTTTCGGGTGCCTGCGTGGTGCGATTGGCCCCGCGTGTTCGACGCTGTGCGGCTCAAGCGCATGGCGGTGGTGAATTCCGATATCTTGATGCGGGCCTTGATGATCCAGGCCATTTTCGTCTCGTTTCTTTTCCTCGCGGCGGATTTTGGCGACACGACGCTCGCGGCCAATCAGGTGTTGGTGCAGCTGCTATACGTCACGTCCTACACGATGGACGGTTTCGCAATTGCTGCGGAATCGCTGGTCGGGCAGGCAGTGGGGGCACGCGCGCGCGGAAGTCTGCGCCGGGCGGCGATTGTGACGAGCCAATGGGGCCTTGCGGCCTGTGTCGTCATGGCCGTGGGGTTTGCCTTTGGCGGGCCGGCGCTGATCGCGCTTATGGCCAAGGCGGAGGATGTGCGCGCTGCGGCTGTGCTGTTCCTGCCCTATATGGTTGCGGCGCCCGTCCTTGGCTGGGCCGCATGGATGTTGGACGGTATCTTCATCGGCGCGACCCGCACCCGCGACATGCGCAACATGATGGCGGTGAGCCTCGCGGTCTATGGTGCGTCTGTTTTGATCCTCGTGCCGCTGATGGGCAATCACGGGCTCTGGACGGCGCTTTTGATCTCCTTCGCGGTGCGAGGGATCACGCTCGGATTGCGGTATCCTGCGTTGGAGCGCGCCGTCTAGGCCGTCGTGCGAATGGCCGAGCGCTGCACGATCCAGATGGTGATCAGCGGCGCCAGAAGGCCAATCACGGCGGCAATGATCAACACAAGCCCGAGCTGACTGTAATCGGCCTGCATCGTGATCTCGCCAGTGCTGCGGTCCGTTACTTCGCGCGAGACCACGAAAATCTCGTTGAGATATTTCGTCAAAAGCGCACTGGCCGAGAGGGCCAGATTGGTGAAGGACGCCATGACAGCAAAGAACGTGGCCTTGAGATTGTCCGGCGCGTTGCGGGCGATCCATGCGAGCATCGGAATGAGGGCAATCTGGCTCAGCGGGCTTTCGGCGGCCGTATCCAGCACCGCAATAAAGCGCGCATCGACCACACCCCCGGTGAGGGGTGCAGTGAAATCGTGCACGCCGTAATAGAGCCCGATATTGGGCAGCGCCAGAACGCCGCCCGCCACGGTGAGCATGAGATACACCCAGACCAGTTTGCGCCCCGCAATCAGCGGCCTCAGCGCGATCATCGCAGCCAGCGTCAGGACTGCGGCCACCAGTTGCAGCACCGACAGGAATTGCTGATCAAAGCCCAGAACGTCGATGGAAAACCACGTGGCTCCTTGGCCGGGCAGGGGCACGGCGCGGAACACGAAGACGATGAGGGCGGTGCCGACGAGCATCCTCGCCTGCTCGGGCGTGAGCGCGCGGACCAGTTGGCGCATCAACGCTACGATGATGGTCATGGAGCCTGCGAAGACGATCTCCTGGCTGTAGGGCACGTCCAAAAGCCCGACGGTGAGCGAGAGGGCGACAAACGCACCGCCTCCGATGAAATACCAGGGGTTGGCCTTGGTGGGCGGGCCGGGGCGCTCTTCAAACGGGCTTGGGTCTCGGCCTTCGGCGCGGGCTTTTGCAGCGGCGCGGCGGCGTTGCAGCCCGGCCAGAACCACGCCCGAGACGGAGATCAGCGGTACGGCGAGGGCGATGGCATAGATCCGGGCATAGACCTCGGATTTGGCGGCGTCGTCCAGCGCTTCGACACCGCTGAACACCACGATGTTGACGCCAGCCACGATCAGGGTGCCGCCAATGAGGGCCACCCGGCCCAGCGTTTGCATCGTGGTATGCAGCCCGCGCAGCGTGTCCTCATCCAAGGGCGCGCCCGAGGCATCGACATTCGGCACGGCTTCGACAGACATGGCATCGGCCACGGCGTCTTGCAGCACGAGGCCGCAGGGCGCGAGCAGGGTGGATGTGACGAACCACGCCTCCACGGGCATGACCGTCTCCATCATCGCGGGCACGGAGACCAGGAGATACATGATGCTGAGGCTTGCCCCCACAAGTCCGGCCCCGATCCACACCAGCAGCCACTTCCACCGCAAGATGATGTCCACCAGATGGCCCAGCGGCATTTTCAGCGCCCAAGGCAGCCCGGCCCAGAAGGCAAGACCTGCGAGAAACGCAGCGCTCAGATCAAGGTATTCCTTGACGAAAAACGTGCCCACAATTGACGTGAGGGTGGAGATGCCGAAGGCGAGATAAACCATCAACGGCGGCAGGAAGGACCAGCGCATCTGCCGCGCGAGATCGAAGATTACCGCGTCGATCCATGTGGCTGTTCGGCTCACAGCCAAGCCTCGCGTTTGGTGCCGATGGCGCTTGTGACGTTCGCGTGTCCGCCCGATTCCAAAAGCCGCTCAAGCCCCTGACAAATCTCGGGGATCAGCGAGAGACCTTGGTAGACCAGCGCCGAGTAAAGCTGCACCGCGCTCGCCCCTGCGCAAATCTTGGCATAGGCATCCTCGGCGCTGGCGATCCCACCCACGCCGATAAGAGGCACGCGGCCTTTTGTGAGTTGGCTGAGCTGCGCCAGAACGCGGGTGGATTTCTCCATGAGCGGTACACCAGACAGCCCGCCCGCTTCTGATTTATGCGCCGAGCGCAGGCCATCGCGGTCCAGCGTGGTGTTGGTCGCGATGATGCCCGAGAGGCCCGCGCTTTGCACGACTTCCGCAATCTCGCCAAGGGCTGTGGCATCCAAATCGGGCGCGATCTTGAGAAACACCGGGATCGGTTTTTCAAGCCAATTGCGCGCCTCCATGACCCCCGCCAGAAGCGCGCTGAGCGCCGCCCCACCTTGCAAATCACGCAGTTTTTCGGTGTTGGGTGAGGAGACATTCACGGTCGCAAAATCAAGATATCGCCCACAATGGGCCAGAACGCGGGCGAAATCCTCGGCCCGGTCGTCGCTATCCTTGTTGGCCCCGAGGTTGAGGCCGATCACTGCGTCTTTGGGGCGGTTGGAAAGCCGCTTGGCCGCCGCCTCCATCCCCTCGTTATTGAAGCCGAAGCGGTTGATCACCGCCCCATCCTCGGCCAGGCGGAAAAGCCTCGGGCGCGGATTGCCCTCTTGCGGGCGCGGCGTGATCGCGCCGACCTCAAAAAAGCCGAAACCCGCCCGCGACAAGGGTGCCAGCGCCTCTGCGTTTTTGTCGAAACCGGCGGCCAACCCCACCGGGTTGGCAAGGCTCAACCCCGCCACCTCGCAGCGGAGCCGCGCATTGGTAATCTGCCCCGGCAAGCGCACCGCGCCCATGCGCAAGCCCTTGAGCGCCAGCCCATGCGCGCGCTCTGGATCAAACTGCCGCAAGGCCGTGAGGCCTGCGCGTTCCCAAAGGCTCATTCCACCCCCGCCGGGAATTGGTGCACACCGTCCACACACGGCAAGGGCTGTGCCCAAGCCACATCAGACAGGCGCAACTCGCGGTAAAGATGCGGAAACTCTGCTCCGCCGCGCGACACTTCCCATCTCAGATCGTCGCCCAGCCGTTCGGCCTCGACCCCCAAGAGCATCAACCCCTCGGCCCCGGCAAAATGCTTTGCCGCCGTCTCTGCCGCCTGCGCGGGTGTTGAGAAATGCACGAACCCATCGGCCACATCCACGGGTGCACCCGCCGTCTCGCCCTTGGCGCGCAGATCGGCCCATTCGGGGCCGCGCAATATCTTGTAAATCACCATGCCCACCGTGATGCCCGGCAGGCCCAAAGCCGTCAAGGCCTCCGCTTCTTCTTGCCTTAAATATCCACTGACGCAGCACCCCACAGAAGCCCCTTAACAACGCAGCAGAGGCCCGCCATACTCCGCGCATCCCAGCCTGAGGACGCCTTATGAACACCGTCAAAGATCAGTATGAGGCTTACCCTTATCCCGCCCGCGATCCGGCGGACGAGGCGCGCCGCCTCATTCAGGGCTCGCCCTCGCATCCGTTGGAGTTGGATCATTTCCTCTTTGGCGGGGCCCGCGACTGGTCTCAGCCCCTGCGTGCGCTTTTTGCCGGTGGTGGCACGGGCGACGGTCTTATCCAACTGGCGCAGATGATGGGGCAGGCGGGCCGTCCGGTGGAGATCACCTATATCGATCTCAGCACGGCGTCGGGCCGCATTGCCCAAGCGCGCGCACACGCGCGCGGTCTGACCTCGATCACGTTTCTTACAGGCTCGCTTCTGGACGCGCCGGAACTGGGGCAGTTCGATTACATAGACTGCTGCGGAGTGTTGCATCACCTGCCTGACCCGGCGGCGGGCTTTGCAGCCCTTCGTTCGGCGCTGGCCCCGGGTGGCGGCATGGGCTTCATGGTCTACGCGCCCCATGGCCGGGCGGGGGTCTACCCGCTTCAGGCCGCGTTTGGCGCGCTTTATGCAGGGCAACCACCCGAGGTGCGGCTGAAGGCGGCGCAAGCGATTGTGGCCGATCTGCCCGAGGGCCATGCCTTCCGTGCCAACACCAATCTGGGCGATCATAAGGACAGCGATGCGGGCTTCTATGATCTGCTGCTGCACAGCCAGGACCGTGCGTTTGATGTACGCGAGCTTCTGGAGATACTGGAGCAGACAGGCTGGACACTGAGTGGTTTCACCATGCCCGCGCTCTATGATCTGGCACGGATCACGCCGGTGCCGGAGCATCTGAACGCGGCAGAGCAAATGGCTGTGGCCGAGCAGTTACGCGGAACGATCAAGACCCATGTGGGTTATCTTGTGGCCGCCGATGAGGCGCGCGGTCCTGCGCGCGGCACGGACCGGAGCCTTGTCCCGCATCTCAAGGGCGTGGCGGCCCCGGCTTTGGCGCAGGCGATTGCCAAGGGACAAGCGCCGAAGCTGACCTTTTCGGGCGTAGAGGCCGCGCTGCGGCTGCCAAAAACCGCCGCGCCGCTGATTGCGGGGATCGACGGGAGGCGCAGCCTTGCGCAGATCGCCGCAAGCGCAAAGATGGATCCTGTGGCGTTCGGTGCGCTTTGGCCGGCCGTGGAAGCGGAGCTGACCTCTTGGGGGATGCTGCTTTACTCATCCATCCTGCGCTGAACGGATGTGCGGGCGCTTCGCCATAACCTTGCCGCATGATGCCATGGCGCAGCTTTTTTCCGCGCGCCCCGGCAATGATCTGCCACGCGTGCCCAACCTCAATGTCTGCCCGACGGACCCTGTGCATGTGGTGACGGCACAGGGGGGTCGCAAACTGTCGGCCATGCGCTGGGGGTTCCTGCCCGCGTGGTATACGGCCCCGAATGCGGGTCCGCTTTTGATCAACGCGCGGGCCGAGACGATTGCCACGAAGCCGGCCTTTCGGGATGCTTGCCGCGCGCGGCGCTGCCTGATCCCCGCAAGCGCGTTCTATGAATGGACCGGGGAGAAGGGTGCGAAGCAGCCCTGGCGGATTGCCAGGGCGGATGGCGCGCCGCTGGCCTTTGGCGGGATATGGCAGCGCTGGGGGCCGGAGGGTCTGCCGACCTGCGCGATTGTCACCTGCGCGGCGAATGAGGTGATGGCGAGGCTGCATCACAGGATGCCTGTGATTGTGGAGCCCGATGATTGGCCGCTTTGGCTGGGCGAGGCAGGGCACGGGGCGGCCAAGTTGATGCGAGCCGCCGCGGAGGATGCGCTGGTGTTCGAGGAGGGTGGGCCGGGTTAGGTGCCTTCAAACGCGCAGATTGTGTGAACGTCCATGCCCATCGCTTCCAGACGTTTCCGCCCGCCAAGCTCCGGCAGGTCTACGACAAAGGCGCAGCTCAGGATCTTGCCGCCCAGACGCTCAATCAGGCGTATGCCTGCCTCGGCGGTGCCACCGGTCGCCAGAAGGTCGTCAACCAAAAGAACCACCTCACCCGGTTCGATCGCGTCCTCGTGCAATTCCACCGTGGCTTGGCCATATTCCAGCGTATAGTCCTGCGAAATCACCGCACCCGGCAACTTTCCTGCCTTGCGCACGGGCACGAAGCCGGTGCCAAGCTGATGCGCCACAGCACCACCGAGGATAAACCCACGCGCCTCAAGCCCGACCACCTTGTCGATACGGTGTCCGGCGTAGGGGTGCAGCATCTGGTCTACGGCCATGCGCAGACCCCGCGCATCGGCGAAAAGCGTGGTCACATCGCGGAACATGATCCCTGCGTGGGGAAAATCAGGAATGGTGCGGATGTAGTCGCGTACGGTCTTGTTGGGCTGCTGCATGTGTCTGTCTTTCCGTAAATCTATCAGGGCGTTGCGGCACGCCGCAGGAAGGCGGTGGCGACGCCCATGGCGATCAGCATTGCGCCGCCCCAGCGTGTGAGCCATGTGATCACGACAGGCCGCCCAATGGCGCCACGAAGCCGGTCCGCGAGCAGCGCATAGGCCAGCGCGTTGAGCGTGGCGAGGCCCACGAACGTGGCGATGAGGATCGCGAATTGGGGGCCAAGCGGCGCGCCGACGGTGATGAATTGCGGCACGAACGCGATGAAGAAGGCGATGGATTTGGGGTTGAGCGCGGTCACGGCCGTTGCGTGCCAGAAGACGCCGCGTCCCGTGATCTCGGCGCGCGCTGGCATATCGAGCCCTTGGGATGGCGCGCTGCGGATAAGCTTGATCCCGAGCCATATGAGATAAGCCGCCCCCACCCACTTGAGCGCGGTAAAAAGCGTGGCCGAGGCCATGACGAGCGCGCCGAGCCCAAGAAGCGAAGCGGTCATCGCGACAAGATCGCCCAAGGCCACGCCAGCCGCGCAGGAGACAGCGACGCTGCGGCCCTTTGAAAGCGCATAGCTGAGCACCAGAAGGACCGTCGGGCCGGGGATGAGCAGGAGGGCGGTGGAGGCGGCGACGAAGGTTAGCCAAATCTCGAAAGTCATGTCTCAGGCGCCCCAGGTGGGGTTCAAGATGCGGCCAGCGACGGCATCGAGCCGAGCCAGAACGGCAGGGTCGCGCGCCTCGGGTGCTGTGATGATGGCATAGTCCAGCGCGCGGTCGCAGCCATGTGGACAGGGCGTGCGATCCTTGCCCAAAAGGGCCGGGAGGGCGGCGACAGTGCTGCGGCCGTGGCCTGCATTGCTCATCAATGTCGCAATGATCTGGCTCACATCCACCTCGCCATGATCGGGGTGCCAACTGTCGTAATCGGTGATCATCGCGACGCAGGCATAGCAAAGCTCCGCCTCGCGGGCGAGCTTGGCCTCGGGCATGCCGGTCATGCCGATCACGTCGCAGCCCCAGACCTCGCGGTAGAGCGTGCTCTCGGCCAGCGTGGAGAATTGCGGGCCTTCCATCGCGAGATATGTGCCGCCCTCATGCACGGTGACGCCCGCACCGCGCGCGGCCTGCGCACAAGCGGCGCCGAGCCGGTGGCAGGTGGGGTGCGCCACGCTCACATGGACCACACAGCCGGGGCCGAAGAAGGATTTTTCGCGCGCGAAGGTGCGGTCAATATATTGATCCACAATGACGAAATCGCCCGGCGCCATCGCCTCACGGAACGATCCGCATGCGCTGACGGAGATCACATCTGTCACACCAAGCCGCTTCAGTGCGTCGATATTGGCGCGGTAGGGGACGGCGCTGGGGCTGAGCACGTGGCCACGCCCGTGACGCGGCAGGAAGGCCATGGCAACACCATCCAGCATGCCTGTCAGAATCTCGTCCGAGGGCGCCCCCCAAGGGGTGTCGACCGCCTGCCAGCGCGCGTCCTGCAGACCGTCCAGATCATAGATACCCGATCCACCGATCACGCCAATCATTGTGTCTGCCATTTGCGCTCTGCCTTTCGTTGTCTCAACGATAATTTGTAGGCGCAGGGGGCGAAAAAAGGAACCTCTATTGCGGCCCCATTGCATCGGTATCGCATCAATGCAGGGCCGCCATGCGGGCGGGGGGCTGGCCATTGGGGCGCGCAGGGTCTATGCGCGCACAGGATACCGGCGCGGATGCGCCAGATAACCGATGAGGATTTGCCCTTTGAAAACCTCCCTCGCCAGCTTTGCCAAGAACCTAACCATGCCCGATCTGAGCGTGATGCAGGACGAGCCCTTCTCCGTCAGTCGCGTGCGGATCGAGCTTCTTGCTGGCCTCACTGTGGCGCTTGCCCTTGTACCCGAAGCTGTGGCCTTCGCGTTCGTGGCGGGCGTGCACCCTCTGGTCGGGCTTTATGCGGCCTTCCTTGTGGGGCTGGTGACTGCGCTGATCGGCGGGCGGCCGGGGATGATCTCGGGGGCCACGGGCGCTTTGGCGGTTGTGATGGTGGCCCTCGTTGCGCAGCACGGGGTGGAATATCTGTTCGCCACCGTGGTTTTGATGGGGGTTTTGCAGGTCACGGCAGGCGCGCTTCGCTGGGGCAAGTTCATCCGGCTGGTGCCGCATCCGGTGATGCTGGGCTTCGTCAACGGGCTGGCCATTGTTATTTTCCTCGCGCAGATGGGGCAGTTCAAAGTGCCCGGCACGATGGAGAATACCGGGCATGGCATGGGCGGGGGTGAGTGGCTCTCGGGCTCGGCGCTCTACATGATGCTGGGCCTTGTGGCTTTGACCATGGCGATCATCTGGCTGATGCCACGGGTGACCAAGGTGATCCCGGCACCGCTCGCTGGAATCGGGATCGTGGCGGGGATTGTGATTTTCTTTGGCCTCGATGTGCCGCGCGTCGGCGATCTGGCCTCCATCCAAGGCGGATTGCCGAGCTTTCATAACCCGTTTGGCGAAGGCCTTGGCCTTTACGGCACGCCGCTTGCGCCGCTCAATTGGGAGACGCTTCAGATCATTCTGCCCTATGCGGTGATCCTCGCGGCGATTGGCCTGATCGAGAGCCTTCTGACGCTGAACCTCGTGGGGGAAATGACCAACAACCGAGGCGGGGCGAGCCAGGAGTGTATCGCGCAGGGCCTTGCCAACACGCTGACCGGGTTTTTCGGCGGGATGGGCGGCTGTGCCATGATCGGCCAGTCGATGATCAACGTGAAATCCGGCGGGCGCACGCGCATCGCGGGGATCACGGCGGCGCTGTGTCTGCTGATCTTCATCCTCTTTGCTGCCTCCGCGATCGAGCAGATCCCGCTGGCCGCCCTTGTGGGGGTGATGTTCATGGTGGTGATCGGAACATTCGCGTGGAATTCGCTCACCATCATGACCAAGGTGCCGCTCACGGATGCGCTGGTGATCATTCTCGTGACAGCCGTCACGGTGAAATATGACCTCGCGATTGCGGTGGTCGTGGGCGTGATCGTCTCGGCGCTGGCCTATGCATGGAACAACGCCAAACGCATCCACGCCAAGACCTACACCACGCCCGAGGGCGCGCGGGTCTACCAGATTGACGGGCCGCTGTTCTTTGGCTCTGCCGAGGGGTTTGGCGAGATTTTCGATGTGGCGGGTGACCCGGGTCTCGTGATCGTGGATTTCGATCAGAGCCGCGTTGTGGACCAATCCGCACTTCAGGCGATTGAGGCCTTGGCGGGCAAATATCAGGCTGCGGGCAAGACGGTGCAGCTGCGCCATCTCAGCCGCGATTGTCACAAGCTGCTGGCCAAGGCGGGGCATTTGATGATCGATAGCGATGATGACCCTGATTACATGGTCGCGGTGGATTATGATGTGCGGACGGGCATTCTGGGCGAACACTGACGGCCAAGGGTCGAAGGTGAGGCCACAGATATGACATTCTGGGTGATCCTTGCGGGGCTGACGCCGTCCTTTGTGCTTGTGGCGCTTGGCGGTCTGGTGCGCAGGCGGCTGAGCGAGTCGGCGTGGCAGGGACTGGATCGGCTCAATTTCGAAATCCTCTTTCCGGCTCTTTTGTTCGTTGCGGCCTCCAGCCGCCCGATTGAGTTGAGTGCCGTGGCCATTGTTGCCCCGGCGGTCTGGGCGCTTTTGGCTGCGGGCCTTGCGGCGGGCTATGGTGCGCGGCGGTTTGGGCCGGAGCGATTTCTGGATTTTGCCGGTGGATGGCAGACCGCGTGGCGGTTCAACTCGGCGCTGGGCATCGTGGCGGTGGGTGCGCTGAGCGGGGCGGACCCGGCGCTGATGGCAGTGGCGATTGGCATGGCGGTGCCGCTCGCCAATGTCTTTGCCGTCTCGGCCCTGTCGCGTGGTGGCGCACTTGGGGTCTGGGGCACGTTGCGGCGGATTGTGCTGAATCCGTTCCTGATGGCTTCGTTGGCGGGGGTTGCGGTGGGCGTGTCAGGATTTGGCGTGCCTGCGTTGGTTCTGGCCCCGCTTGAGCTTTTGGCCGTGGCGGCGATCCCGATTGCGCTGATTTCCGTCGGGGCGACGATGAATTGGGGCGCGCTTGCGCGATTGGATCGGTTCAGCGCGATCCTCTGCGGCGTAAAGCTCGTGCTGTTGCCAAGTTTGGCAGTCGGAGGGGCGCTTTTGCTCGGCGCAACTGGGCCCTATGTGGCGGTGGTGGTGGTCTTTGCTGCCTTGCCCACGGCGTCGGCGGCGCATGTTCTGGCCTCGGGCTTCGGCGCGAACCGCGAGATTTCGGCCACTTTGGTGGCGCAATCCACGTTGCTCAGTGCGCTGACATTACCCGTCTGGATGCTTGTGGCGCAGACGGTGTTCTTGCCCTGAGCGTTCTGCCGCAGGGGCCGGTCGCGCGTTCAATCATCCGGACGGTCCAAGGTAAACACGCGCTCCACCACCGAATAATCGCGATATCCCAGCCGCGCGAGAGGTTGGAAGGTGGTTACGTCGAAACGTCCCTCCACAAGGCAATCCTCGCGGATATGCACGCCCGTAACAGTGCCGAAGATGACAAAATTATCGTCTCCCTCCAGCTCCAGTATCTGCGTCATCCGACATTCTAACGAGGCTGGCACACCGAGGATGCGGGGGCAGGCAATCGTCTCGCACTCCGCAACTTTAAGCCCGGCATGGGCGAACTCGTCGACCTCGCGGGGCAGGGCGGCAGAGCTTTTGTTCATCGCATCGCGCATCTGATGGGCCACAACATTGGTGCAGAACACGCCGGTTTCGCGGATGTTGTGGAGCGAATCCTTGGCCCCGTTGGAGGCGAACATCACCTGCGGCGGGGTGTAGGCCACTGCGTTGAAAAAGCTGTAGGGTGCCACATTGCGTACGCCATCCGCGCCGATGGTGGAGATCCAGCCGATGGGGTGAGGGGCCACGATGGCGTTGAACGGATTATGCGGCAGGCCGTGACCATCCTCGGGGCGATAGAACATTTGCAAAGCTCCTTTGCAGGCGGCATCAGTTGCGACAGGCCTAGCGCCGTGCTACGCGACATGCCACCTGATTTTAGCCGCTGAAAGGCCCCGCCCGTGCTTGAGCTGCGCCCCGAGACAGAGGAGGACTGGTGGGAAGTGGAGGCTCTCTACGACCTCTGCTTTGCGCCGGGTCGTGAGGCGCTGAGCTCTTACCGGCTGCGCGATGGGGTGCCGCCTGTGGCCGGGTTGAGCACGGTGGCGCGCGATGGCGACGGTATTCTGGCCGGGGCGATCCGGTATTGGCCCGTGCGTGTGGGCGGGCATGACGCGATGCTTCTGGGCCCGATAGCCGTCCACCCGACGCGGCAGGGTGAGGGGCTGGGTGGATTCTTGATGCGGTCCAGCCTTGAAGTGGCGCGTGACAGGGGGTGCCCGCGCGTGATGCTGGTGGGCGATGCGCCCTATTATGGGCGGTTCGGCTTCCGGCGGCTGAACGGGGTTGAGATGCCCCCGCCGACCAACCCTGAGCGGGTTCTGGGCTTGGGCTTCGCGCCCGACGCGTGGGATGGCGTGGCCGGGAAAGTGACGCGCGCCGCTTGAAACCCCGCCCCGATGCGCCGATGTTAAGCGCATGGATTTGCTTGGGCCCCCGATAGATAAAACCGCCGTCGATGCGCAGCTTGATGCGCTGGTGCGTCGCCATGCGCAGGCGGGATCGGTAGGTATTCAGGTGCTCAACATGATCGGGAGCCGCGCGGAGGGCTTGCTGGACCGTTTGCCTGCGGAGGTGCGCGGGCGGCTGGGCGAGGGCACGCAGGAGGCGCTCAGGCTGGCCATGAACGCAGCGGACCGCTCGCGCAGTGTTGTGGGCGGGCAGCCCGAATGGCTGACCCGCGCCGTGACCACCGCGATGGGGGCCGCGGGCGGTTTGGGTGGCTTGCCGAGTGCGTTGGCCGAACTTCCGGTCACGACAACGATTTTGCTGCGCGCGATACAGGATGTGGCCGCCGAGCACGGGTTTGATCCGGCGGAGCCCGGCGTGCAGTTTGATTGCATTCACGTCTTTGCGGCGGCGGGGCCGCTGGACCATGATGATGGGTCTGATCTGGCGTTTTTCAGCACACGGATGGCGGTGTCCGGCAAAGGTGTGCAGGCTTTGATCGCAAAGGTCGCGCCGCGTCTTAGCACGGTTCTGGGTCAGAAGCTGGCGGCGCAGACGGTGCCTATCTTGGGGGCGGCGGCAGGGGCTGCCACAAATTATGCCTATACCAGTTACTACCAGCAGATGGCCCATGTGCATTTTGGCCTGCGGCGACTGGCGATCGAGGCGGATATGGATCACGGCGAGATGTTGGAGGCGTTTCGTGCGCGGGCGGCTTTGCCGAAACGCTAAGACCGGCCCTTGCTATCCTTTCAGCGGATAGCGGTCTGTTTCTTCAAACACATCAATCACGCGGGTGCCTGCCGTGATGCGTGCGCTGTGGAGCGTGCCCTCGGGGATGAAATAGCTGTCGCCGGGGTGGAAAACATGCGTTTCGTCGCCGATTGTCATCTCTATCCGGCCTTCGATTACGCTGCCCCATTGCGCCTTATGGGCGTGCGGCGGCAGGTCCATGTCCTTGAGAAAGGTGAAAAAGACAACGAGGCCTGCTTCGGAAAGAACCGCGTTTGATTGCACAACATCTTCGGGGAAGGGCAGGTCGAGGCTTGGGAATGTCTGCATGAAATCGGGGAAGGACATGTGGGCGGGGCCTTTGGTCAGAGTTTCTCGCGAAGATAATCCATCACGTCGGCGCGCACGGATTGGGTGCCCGAAGCGCTTGACCGGGCGATGACAGCAGCCAGTTCATCAAGGTCCGTGCGGCGCAAGATGGATTTCACCGGGCCGATGGAGGCCGGGCGCATCGAGAGATTCCTGAGCCCGATGGCTGCGAGGCACGCGGCCTCAACGGGGCGGCCTGCATCCTCGCCACAAAAGCTGAGCGGTGTGTTCGAGGCGGCACAGCGGGCAACGATCTGCTCGATAAAGGTCAAAAAGCTCACGTTGAGCGTGTCATAGCGGCGGCGCACGCGCTCGTTCTCGCGGTCGGCGGCGAAGAAGAATTGCTTGAGATCATTGCCCCCGATGGAGAGGAAATCGACCTCCTGGTAGAACTGCTCGGGCGAGAAGGCGAGGCTTGGGGTCTCCAGCATGGCACCAACTTTGAGCGTGCTTGGGGTGGGATTGCCCAAAACGCGCTCGCGCTCCAGCGCCTTGTCCATTTCGGCGCGGGCCATCGTGAACTCATCGCGCTGTGCCACGAAGGGAAACATGATCGACAGCGGCCTTCCGGCTGCGGCACGGATCAGGGCCTGAAGCTGCATCCGCATCACGCCAGGCTTGTCGAGGCCTACACGGACCGCGCGCCAGCCCATGGCGGGGTTCGGCTCATCCGTGGGCTTCATGTAGGGCAGCACCTTGTCCGAGCCGATATCGAGGGTGCGAAAGATCACAGGCTTGTCGGCGGCGGCATCCATGACGCGGGCGTAAAGCTCGCTCAGCTCGCCCCGGCGGGGCATCTGGGAGCGGATGAGGAATTGCAACTCGGTCCGAAAAAGGCCCACGCCGTCCGCGCCGGAGCCTGCGAGGCTGGGCAGATCGGCCATGAGCCCGGCATTCATGTTGAGCGAGAGCGTCTTGCCACAGAGCGTCGTTGCGGGCTTGTCGCGGATTGAGGCATAGCGCTCCTGCGCCTTGGCCTGCATTGCCATCTTGTCTTTGAAGGCCGCGAAGACCGTATCGTCGGGGCGCAGATGCACGATGCCTTGATCGCCGTCGACGAGGATTGGATCACCATTGAGCGCCTCTGTCGTGATGTTTCCTGCGTGAATTACCAGCGGAATGGCCAAAGCGCGCGCGACGATGGTGGCGTGGCTGCCCACGGCACCTTCCTCCAGCACGATGCCCTTGAGGCTTCGACCATAATCAAGAAGCTCTGCCGGGCCAATGTTGCGGGCGATGAGGATGGGATCGGGGGGCATTTCTGCCCCGGTCTGCCCGCCTTGCCCGGTCAGGATGCGCAAGAGACGATTGCTGAGATCATCGAGATCATGGAGCCGGTCCCGCAGGTAGGCATCGGCTACCTGTCCCATGCGGCTGCGGGCGGTAGATTGCTCTTTCTCGACGGCGGCCTCCGCGCTGAGACCCCTGCCGATATCCGCCTCGATCCGCCGCATCCAGCCCTTGGAATTGGCAAACATGCGGTAGGTTTCCAGCACTTCGAGCTGCTCCTTGTCGCCCGACCGCGCGTGGCTGAGCATACGGTCCACGCCGACGCGCAGCTCGTCCACGGCCTCGTTCAGGCGCTCCAATTCGCG
Source organism: Roseovarius sp. (assembly GCA_049276875.1). GTDB lineage: Bacteria > Pseudomonadota > Alphaproteobacteria > Rhodobacterales > Rhodobacteraceae > Roseovarius. The sequence goes on from JBASXE010000129.1 coordinate 24,201, forward strand.
GGTGGGGTCCTCGGCGAAGGGGTTGGTGACGACAACGCGGGGCTCATGCAGCCAGACATGGCCGCGCGCGGCCCCTTCTTGTGCGGTGCTGCCCCGAAAGAGCACTGGCTGCTGGTGGCGGGCGGACATGGCGGCACCCTCGCCGATAAAGGCGCCCAGTTCTGCCATTTCGGCCAGAACCATGGCGACCACCTCAACCGCGTAGACCTCATCCTCGGAATATTTCCGCGCCTCGCGCGATTGCACCACGAGCACGCCGAGCTTCTCGCCCAACCGTTGAATAGGCACGCCAAGAAAGGACGAATACGCCTCCTCGCCCGTCTCCGGCATGTAACGAAAGCCCTTGGTAGACGGCGCGTCATCAGTGTTGATCACATGGCCCTTGCGCGCGACAAGGCCCACGAGGCCTTCGCCCATCCGCATCCGCGTGTGGTGCACGGCCTCTTTGTTGAGGCCCTCGGTCGAGCAAAGCTCAAGCGTGTCGGCATCGCGGAACAGATAGATCGAGCAGACCTCGATCAGCATCTCTTCGGCAATGAGGCCTGTGATCCGGTCAAGCCGCGTCTGGCCACCCGCATCCACGGCCATGATATCGCGCAGCCTGCCCAGCAGCTTGCGGCTGTCGGTGATCCTGTCGCGTGTCATGATGTCTGCGGCCCCCCCGGTCGGATCACCGGGACACGGCCCGGCGCACCGGGTTAGAGCATATCGACGGGCGAAACGAAACGGAAATATCGTGTATAGCGGGAATTGACCCACGCCCCGCCGAGGGCGCGCGCCTTAATATTAGGCAGTGGTCAAGCGGCCTTGTGCAACTCGAACGCGTCATGCAGCGCCTGGACGGCAAGCTCCATATATTTGCGGTCGATAAGCACCGATATCTTGATCTCGGAGGTGGCGATGACCTTTATGTTCACGCCTTCATTGCTGAGGGTTTTGAACATAAGTGCTGCCACGCCTGATTGGCTGCGCATCCCGATGCCCACGGCGGAGACTTTGGCCACATCCGTGTCCGCCACCAGATCGTGATAGTTGATCTCGCCGCGATCCTGCGCGTCTTGCAGGGCCTTTTCGGCGCGCGCCACCTGATCAGTGGGGCAGGAGAAGGTCATGTCGGTGCGGCCTTCTTCGGCGATGTTTTGAATGATCATATCGACATTCACGCCTGCCTCGGAGAGGGGCCCGAAAATGGCGGCGGCGATGCCCGGACGGTCTGCGACCGAGATGAGGGTCATTTTCGCCTCATCGCGACTGTAGGCGATGCCGGAGACAACATTGGATTCCATGATTTCCTCCTCGGCGCAGACCAGCGTGCCTGCGTCATCTGATTGTTCCTCAAAGCTGCTGAGTACGCGCAGCTTGACGTTGTATCGCATCGCCAGCTCGACCGAGCGGGTCTGCAGCACCTTGGCCCCGAGCGAGGCCAGTTCCAGCATTTCCTCAAACGCGATCTTGTCGAGCTTGCGGGCCTTGGACGCGATGCGTGGATCGGTGGTGTAGACGCCGTCCACATCCGTGTAGATATCGCAGCGTTCGGCGTCGAATGCGGCAGCGAAGGCCACGGCGGTGGTGTCGGACCCGCCCCGGCCCAGCGTGGTGATCCGGCCCTCGGGGCTGACCCCTTGAAAACCTGCGACGACGGCGACTTTCATGCCTTGGGCAAACTTGGCGTTGATATTCTCGGACGGAATCTCTTCGATCCGGGCGGCGGAATGGGCCGCCGTGGTCTTGACCGGCACTTGCCAGCCCTGCCAGCTGCGTGCGGGCACGTCCATTTCCTGCAAGGTCAGCGCCATGAGGCCTGCGGTCACATTCTCGCCGCTGCTGACGACGGCATCGTATTCGCGTGCATCATAAAGCGGCGACGTCTCGTTCACCCAGCCGACAAGCTCATTGGTCTTGCCGGACATGGCCGAGACGATGACGATCACGTCATAGCCTTTGGCGACTTCCACGCCCACGCGTTTCGCGGCACGGCGGATGCGGTCGAGATTGGCCACGGAAGTGCCGCCGAATTTCATCACGAGAACGGGCATGGGTGCGGTCCTTGGAAGTCTTGAAGTGTGTTGCTCGGCGCTCGTTTACGCGGGGGGCGCGTGGCGCGCAAGGGTCAGGGTGCGCTGGCCTCTGCCGCCATCTGGTGCAGGGCGTCCATAGCCTGCTCTGCGCAGGCCTCGGGGATGAAGAGGTGATCGTGGTAGAACCCCGCGACCGGGTTCACACCCATGTTGAGCGTGGCAAGCCGCGTGGAGACGCGCGCGAGAAATCCCACCGCACCCAGTGCGGAGTGGATATTGAGGGTGATCATCCGGCAGGGAAACTCATAAGCGATCCGCGCTGTCTCGGCCTCAACCTGCGTGAGAATGAGCGTGGTGCCCTCGGCCTCCTGAAAGGTCATTCGAGGGCTGATACCAGTTGGTATAGCGCCCTTCATGGTCGCAAAAACATAGGTCTGCGGGTCTAGAACCGGGTCCATGCCGCGCAGGAGCGCGATGAGGTCATGACCGCCGCTCATGTGTCACCAGACATGAGTGCTGCCATCGTAATTGAGAAAGCTGCCGGTGCTTGCGATGTCGAGGCGATCAAAACAAGCGGTGAGACCTGCTGCGCTTTCATCAACGCTGATATCGGCGGCATCGGTGCCCATATCGGTGCGCACCCAGCCGGGATGATAAATGCCAATCGCTACTCCGTCAGGTTTCAGATCCACACTGAGGTTGCGGCCGAGATTGAGTGCAGCGGCCTTGGACGCACGGTAGATATAGCTGCCACCGGGCGCGCGGTCCTGACTGGCCATGGTGCTCGAAATAATGGCGATTTTCGGCGCCTTCGCGGCGCGCAGATGGGGTAAAAGCGCCTCGATGGTCAGAAAAACACCGGTGACGTTGACGGCAAAGGTCTCGGCCCATTTATGCGGCTCATACCCGTCGCCCAGCGTATCCTCGCGGTCGAGATAGACGCCCGCGTTGCAAATCAGAAGATCGACTGGCGCGTTGAGAGCGGCGGCAAAGCCGGCGATCTGTGCGGGGTCTGTCACGTCGAGCTGTGTGGCACCCGGCGCGCGGCGGGCGCCTGTCACAGCGTCGCCGCGAGTGGTGTAATGAGCGGCGAGGGTGGCGCCGATGCCGCGATTGGCGCCGGTGATGACAACATGCATGGGGAGGCTCCTTCTGGGTCTCAGTTTGACTTTCGCGCGGGGCGGAAGGGCAGTGGCATGACCGGCACGCCGTCCTCTATGAGAGCCTTGGCGTCTTCCAGCTTTGCTTCGCCATAAATGGCGCGCGCGGGCGCTTCGCCATCGTGCATCTGCCGCGCCTCGGTCGCGAAGTTGAGGCCCACATAGTCCGAATTCTCCTCCACCTCTCGGCGGAGCCGCGCGAGGGCGCGTTCCTTGTCGGAGGCGGGAACGCTCAGTGCGCCTTCCCGGCTGGACCGCACTTTCGGGGCCATCAGCGATTTGCTGACCTCGACGGTGCCGCAGACCGCGCAGGATACCATCCCGGCAGCGGCCAGTTTATCATAGGCCTCGGCCGACTGAAACCAGCTGTCAAAACTGTGGTCAGCGCTGCATTTGAGAGAGAATTTTATCATTCCGCACTCCGAGCCTGATTGCTCCCCTCTACATCTACTGGCGGGGCCCGCGAAATCAAGCGTGCAGACCCTATCCGGTGACGAACCGCGGGTCGAAAGTGCGGATGATCTCTGCCAGTTCAGGTTCGGCGATGCGCGCGGCGGCCTTCTTGGGGCTCATCCATTTGCGGCGCCTTTGGTCCATTTCGGGGTAAGTGGCGGAGAGAGTTTTAACCTTCATCGCATAAACCATGGCCACGCAAGGCAATTCCTTTTTGGGCTTCAGCAGCTTGTGATACGAGAAAAGCCCAAGGCAGCGTTCATACATCTTGCCGCGCACGCCCGCTTCTTCCCAGGCTTCGATCTCAGCGCATTCGGAAGGGGTCTTGCCATCCATGGGCCAGCCCTTGGGAACGATCCAGCGTTTGGTGCCTCGGCTGGTGACCAGCAGGATTTCGGGCTTGTCGCGGACCATGCGAAAGCACAACGTGGCGAATTGAGTTCGCACGTCGCTTTTATGTGCCGACACCAGATCAATCGGTTCTTGTTTACCCGTCAAAAGGGACATTCTGCCCACACCGCTCTTCGGACCACTTTAGCCTTCTTCTTTTTTACCATATAAGATCAAAATCAATGAAAACACCAGTTTGAAATGAATTCGTCGCACCAAGCCTCTTTTGATATGGTTAATTTACGCCGCTTTTTGGGGGTTCTGATAACCTGCGCGCTGGGTGTCGCGGCCTGTATCGGGGCGGGGGCCGCGCGCGCTGAGGCACCGGTCGTGTTCGCGGCGGCGTCCTTACGCGGGGCACTTGACGCAGTGGCAGAGGCTTATGGCGGGGCGGTGCTCTCATATGGTGGTAGTGGAGCAATGGCACGCCAGGTGGCGCAAGGCGCTCCTGCGGATTTTGTGATGCTCGCGTCGGAAGAGTGGAGGGAGTGGCTTGTGACGCAGGGCGCCGTGCGGCAAGCGCGGGGGCTTTTGAGCAATTCCCTTGTGCTCATTGGGCCTGCGGGGGCTGAGGATATGCCGAAGATTTCGGATGAAGCGCTGCTCGCGCGGCTGGATGGTGGCCGCCTCGCCATGGGGCAGTCGCAAAGCGTGCCTGCGGGGATCTACGCACGCGATTGGCTTGAGGGCGCGGGACTTTGGGAGGCGCTCTCACCACATCTGGCGGAGACTGAGAATGTGCGCGTGGCGCTTGCCTTTGTGGCCCGCGGGGAGGCGCCTTTGGGGATCGTCTATGCCACTGATGCGCTGGCGGATCCGGGGGTGCGGGTGTTATACGCGGTGCCCGATGATAGCCATGCGTTGATTGTGTATCCGGCGGCGGCTTTGACACAAGCGGGTGAGGATTTTCTTTCGTTTCTGGAGGGATCCGAGGCCCAAGCAATCTTTGAGACCTACGGATTTAGCCTCCTGGTGGATGGGTCATGATCTTGGAAAATGCGGAATGGGCGGCGCTCATGCTCTCGCTCAGAGTGTCGTTTGTCGCGGTTATCGTGAGCCTTCCCTTGGCGATATACTTGGCATGGCTTTTGGCCCGTGGGCAGTTTCGTGGCCATGCCGTGCTCAGTGCTTTTGTTCATTTACCTCTTGTTTTGCCGCCGGTCGTGACCGGGTATTTGCTGCTGCTGACCTTTGGGCGAAATGGCGCGATCGGAGGGATGCTGGAAAGCATTGGCATTGTCTTTGCTTTCCGCTGGACCGGGGCGGCGCTCGCGGCGGCTATTATGGGCCTTCCATTGATGGTCAGGGCTATCCGGCTCTCAATCGAGGCGGTGGACCCAAAGCTGGAGGAGGCGGCGGCCACGCTGGGCGCGCCGCGCTGGGGGGTGTTCATGCGGGTGACATTGCCGCTTATCGCGCCGGGGATTTTGGCGGGAACGGTACTGGGGTTTGCCAAGGCGATGGGTGAGTTCGGAGCGACCATCACCTTCGTGGCCAACATACCCGGGGAGACGCAGACATTGCCCTCGGCCATCTATGCATTCTTGCAGGTGCCTGGCGGCGAAGGTGGGGCGATGCGGCTTCTGGTGCTGTCGTTGATTGTGGCGGTGGGGGCTGTGCTGGTATCGGAATGGCTGGCCCGGCGCATGGCTGCGCGGGCGCGGGCATGACACTCGACGTCGCCCTTCGCCACCGGTTTACAGCGTTTGCGCTCGATGTGGCGTTTGAGGCGGGGCCGGGTGTGACGGCGCTCTTTGGTCCGTCTGGTGCGGGAAAAACCAGCGTTGCCAATGCAGTGGCGGGGCTTTTTCAACCCGATGAGGGGCGCATCACGCTTGGGGGTACGGTGCTTTTTGACCGAGCGGCAGGCGTGAACGTGCCCACGGCGCGGCGGCGGATCGGCGTCGTGTTTCAGGATGGGCGGCTCTTCCCTCATCTGGATGTGGCGGGCAATCTGGCCTTTGGCGCGCGATATGCGCCGCAGGAGGCGGGAGGCGTCGAGGCTGGGGCGATCTGTCAGCTTTTGGGGATCGGGCATCTGATGACCCGGCGGCCCGGCGCGCTTTCCGGTGGCGAGAAACAGCGTGTGGCCTTGGCGCGGGCCTTGCTCATGCAGCCGCAGCTTCTGGTGATGGACGAGCCGTTGGCAGCACTTGACGGGCCGCGCAAGGATGAGATCCTGCCCTATCTGGAGCGGCTGCGCGATGCGGGTGGTGCGCCTATCATCTATGTCAGCCATTCGGTCGCGGAGATTGCGCGTCTCGCCGACCGGATCGTGGTGCTCGACCAAGGTCGCGTGGTGCGGTCCGGGCCGGTGGGTGATGTCCTGAGCGATCCGGCGATGATGCCCTTTGTAGGTGTGCGTGAAGCGGGCTCTGTGCTGGAGGCGGTTGTGCTGGAGCGCCATGCGGATGGGTTGACGCGGCTTAGCTTGAGCGGGGGCGAGATGGTAGTTCCCGGCGTCGACGCGGAGGTTGGTAAATCCATGAGAATCAGAGTGTTGGCGCAGGATGTTATTGTGGCACTTGAAGAGCCAAAAGGGTTGTCGTCCCGCAATATTCTACGCGCGGTGGTTGAGGAATTGCACCCTGGATCTGGACCGGGCATGGCGGTGTCGCTGCGTCTTGGGGCGGATCGGCTTTTGGTCCGGATCACGCGGCGGGCGGCGCAGGAGTTGTCTCTTGCGCCGGGGCTTGAGGTTTATGCGATCCTCAAGGCCACGGCGATTGCGCGGGGCGATATCGGGACGTGAGGCCAAGGTTTTAAATTACGACGGTTAATTTGCCACTTATCCCCAGAAACCGATGATGGAATTTTGATTATCGGACTTTTGGGCAAGGTTACCTTACCTTGTAGAGCCTTCTCTGGCTGCGCTGCATTTTCACTATATTTCCACGGCATTGTCGGACTGCGCCGTGTCTCCCTTAATCCGGGCTCTGGCCTTGACCCCCCGAGGCGTGGGGATTACGGATCAAAACACTCAGGTATATGGGAGGCCCTGCGCAATGACCGAAACGCTGATGCACAGGTTGGCATGGGTCGTGGCAGCCCTTTGCGTGGCGCCGATCATTGCGGCGGCGTTGGCGGCGCTTGGTGGTGATCTGAGCACGTGGCGCGATGTTTTGTCATCGGTGCTGCCGCGCTACACGATCACCACGCTGATATTGGTCTCTATCGTAGCTTTTGGCACCGCTGTGATCGGCACCGGGGCGGCGTGGTTGGTGACGGTTTACAAGTTTCCGGGTGTGCGGTGGTTGGAGGTGGCGTTGGCGTTGCCGCTCGCGTTTCCGGCCTATGTCATGGCCTATGCATACACCGATTTGCTGGATCATCCCGGCGCTGTGCAGAGCCTTCTGCGCGACCTTACAGGCTGGGGGCCGCGCGACTATTGGTTCCCGGAAATCCGCAGCCTTGGTGGGGCGGCGATGATGCTGACCTTTGTGCTTTACCCCTATGTTTACCTGCTTGCGCGGGCGTCCTTCCGGCAACAAAGCTCAAACGCCTTCTTGGTCGCGCGCACCTTGGGCCGTGCGCCGATGCGAGCGTTTTGGCTGGTGGCTTTGCCGATGGCGCGCCCTGCGATCATGGGGGGCGTATTGCTGGCCGTGATGGAGACGATTGCGGATTATGGCACGGTGGCATTTTTCAATGTGCAGACGTTTTCGACCGGGATTTACCAAGCGTGGTTCAGCGTGGGGGACCGGGCGGCGGCGGCGCAATTGGCCTTGTGCCTGTTGTTTTTCGCGCTGTTGTTAGCCGGTTTGGAGCGCGCCCAACGCGGCAAAGCCCAACGCGCAGGCCGGGGCGGCGCGCGGTTCGAGGTTTTGGCCAAGCCTGAGCTACAGGGCTGGAAAGGGTGGGGGGCGTTCGCGCTCTGCATGGTTCCGGTGCTGTTTGGCTTTGTCATCCCTGTCGTGATGCTGAGCGTGATGGCCGCAGGTTCGGGGCACGCAATAAGTGAGTCTGTCTATTTAGGATTGATGCTGAATTCGGTGACTTTGGCGAGTATCGCGGCGGTTCTGACCGTGCTTGGCGCGATCTTGATCGGGTTTCGGGCGCGCACCTTGCCTGGGCGCACGTCGCGTGGTCTCGTTGTGGGGGCAGGGCTTGGATATGCTGTGCCGGGCGGGGTGATCGCGGTCGGCTTGATGGTGCCGCTTGCGGGCCTCGACAACGCGATTGACGCGTTCATGGAGGCGCGGTTTGGCATCGATACGGGGCTTTTGATCACGGGGTCCATCTGGCTCATGGTGCTGGCTTACATGGCCCGCTTCATGGCCGCTGCCCTTAACGCATATGATAGCGGGATGGCCACGGTGCCAGCGCATTATGATGCGATTGCGCGTTCCCTGGGCCAGGGGGCGGGGCGCTTGCTATGGCGGGTGCATTTGCCGGTGGCGCGGACATCTGTGCTCACGGCGTTGCTCATCGTATTCGTGGATGTGATGAAGGAGTTGCCAGCCACACTGATCCTGCATCCGTTTAATTTTCAGACACTTGCGGTGCGCGCGCACCGGCTGGCCTCGGATGAGCGGCTGGCGGAGGCCGCGGTGCCGTCGCTGACGCTGGTGGCTTTCGGGCTTATCCCGGTGTTGATTCTCTGCCGCGCCTTGGGACGCGAGAGCGCGCGGGGCTGACGTTGGGGTCAGTGCCCTCCGCCGCCTGCCAGACCAACCCCGGAGATCAGCGAGCCCCACACCTTGAGCCGGAGCCCCACGGCCTTGACCACGCCCGTGGCGGCAATGATGTGGCCCACGGCGCCGCTTAGATTGTTGGTATAGGTTTGCACGAGGCACCCGCTGCCATCGAGCATGATTGCCTCATGTTCGGGGTGGAGCAGCTCAAGATAGACCAAGAGCGAGCCGCGTGCGACCGCGCCTGACGGATCTTGCAACCTGCCGCCCGGCACGACCTGTCCGGCTGCGATAGCCGGCTGGATCGACGCCACGCGCGCAGGCAGAATCGCGTTGCGGAAGGACAGACCGACATTGGTGTCACAGGCAAGCTCGGCGGGCATCCCCTCATAGAGCGTGGCACGGGCAACTTGCGAGAAACCTGCTACGACGCGGATCGGCGTGCCTTCGGGCCGTTCTGGGATGATCACCATGGCGGGGGTGAGGATCAGCGTGGCGGCGGGGCTTCCAACGCCAAGGGACAATTGGGTGACCGTACCGCCGGTTAAGGTTTTCACCGTTGTTTTATCGAGGGCCACTTGCGCACTTGTGACGGCGGTCTCAGCCGTTTTGCGCTGTGCAGGGATGGTCTGCTCCAGATCCGTTTTGGCCACATCGGCTTGCGCTTCTGCCGCGACGACACCGGATTGCGCGGCCGTCAATTGCGCCTCAAGCCTGCGCACGGCGTCCTGCGTGCCTACATTACGGGCAAGCAATGTGCGGGCGTTGTCCAGATCGACCGTCAGCTGCCCCAGATTGGCCCGTGCCTCGGCCACACCTGCCTCGGCTGCTTTGAGGGCGTCTGCGGCCTTCACCTCAAGCGCGTCAAGTTGTGCAAGCTGAGCTTCGGCCTGTGCAAGCGCCGCGCGGGGCGTCGCATCCTCGATTTGGAATAGAACATCCCCTGCCGCCACGCGCTGTCCGTTGGTCACGTTGACTGCGGTCACGGGACCCGATGTTTGGGCCACCACGGATACTGTGCGGAAGGGCAAGAGGCCCGAGTAGGATTTCGGGTGAAAATAGAAAATGACCAAAAACAGGAAAAACGCCATGAAAGCCCACAGGAATACGGCGGTTTTCATGTTCCAGACTGTCATGGCCTCGCCGCGGCGCCTGAGCTGAAAATAGCGGATGACCGCGGGGAAAGATGTCAGGAGAAGCTCAAACATTGGCCGTGGGCTCCTTCTGGGCGGGAATTGCGTCCTGATCGGGGGCGTCTTCTGGGGTGCCATCCGTTTTGGCGGCATTCGTGCCCAGATGGAAACGCGACCAGTCCGCCATCAACGCAATGAGAATTGCGCTGAGCGGCAGCAAGATGTTGAAATGTCCAAGCGGAAAAATTTCATAGAGCAGTGCGATGGTAAGCATCGTCGGAATTGTCTTGGCCAGGGGCGTGCCTGCGGATTGATGCTCGGCCCAGCGGTCGAAGGCTGCATAGAGCACGACGACGCCGTAGATTGCCCCGGCCAGAAACAGCAGCGAAAACCACGCCAGAAAATCGCCCTCGCCCGGTGGGACAAACCAATGGGGTGCCGCATGGGCGGTGCTCTCAGTCGCCATCGGGAGATCTCCTTGGCCGCCGTATCATTCGCGTTAGGGTTTAGCGAGGGCGGGTGCGGTTGTCTATCGGGGTGTTGTAGCGTGCGGCCATTCGACAAAATACCCGCCCGCCCTTGCAGGCCCTTGGGCGCAATACTAAGACTCCCTTAGGACCTGATCCGATAAGGATCGGACACAGCAAAGCAGGCAGGTGGATATGAACGACCCAATTGACACATATATGAATACCCTCGTGCCTATGGTGGTCGAGCAAACCAGCCGCGGTGAGCGGGCCTATGACATTTTCTCGCGCCTTTTGAAGGAGCGGATCATTTTCCTCAGTGGCCCCGTCCATGATGGTATGTCGAGCCTGATCGTGGCGCAGCTTCTGCATCTTGAGGCGGAGAACCCGTCGAAGGAAATCTCCATGTATATCAACAGCCCCGGCGGTGTCGTCACCTCGGGTTTGTCGATCTATGACACGATGCAATATATCCGCCCTGCTGTGTCGACTCTGGTGGTGGGGCAGGCGGCCTCGATGGGCTCGCTCCTGCTGACGGCGGGTGAAAAGGGGATGCGCTTCTCGTTGCCCAATAGCCGCGTGATGGTCCATCAGCCTTCGGGCGGGTATCAGGGGCAGGCCACGGATATTATGATCCACGCGCAAGAAACCCAAAAATTGAAAACGCGCCTTAACCAGATTTACGTCAAGCATACCGGGCAGACCCTGAAAAAGGTCGAAGACGCTCTGGAGCGCGACAACTTCATGTCGGCGGAAGATGCGAAGGATTGGGGTTTGATCGACGAGATCGTTGAGAACCGTGGCAAGTTGGAAGACGAGAAGAAAGCCTAGGTCACGGCTCTGTGCGGGCGGCCATTTTCAGATTGTGGCCGCTCCGCCCCTGTCCTAAGCTGGATGAGAAATGCGCTCTGTGATTGTGTCAATGCGAGCTTGAGCGCTGCGCCCGAAAGGTAGATCATGTCGAATAACTCTGGCAGCGACAGCAAGAACACCCTTTATTGCAGCTTTTGCGGCAAGAGCCAGCATGAGGTGCGCAAGCTGATTGCGGGCCCCACGGTGTTCATCTGTGATGAATGTGTTGAGCTTTGCATGGATATCATCCGCGAGGAGACACGCACGGCTGGCCTGAAAACCTCTGACGGCGTGCCGACACCGCGCGAGATTTGCGATGTTCTGGATGACTATGTGATCGGGCAGTCTACGGCGAAGCGGGTTTTGTCCGTCGCTGTGCATAATCATTACAAACGACTCAACCATTCCGGGAAAACCGGAGAGATTGAATTGTCGAAGTCCAACATCCTGCTGATTGGCCCCACGGGCTGTGGCAAGACGTTGTTGGCGCAGACGCTGGCGCGGATCCTCGATGTGCCGTTCACCATGGCCGATGCGACGACGCTGACGGAGGCGGGTTATGTTGGTGAGGATGTGGAAAACATTATCCTCAAACTGTTGCAATCGTCCGAGTACAACGTCGAGCGCGCGCAGCGCGGCATTGTCTATATCGACGAGGTCGACAAAATTACACGCAAGTCCGAGAATCCGTCTATTACCCGCGATGTGTCGGGCGAGGGCGTGCAGCAAGCACTTCTGAAACTGATGGAGGGCACGGTTGCCGCCGTTCCTCCGCAAGGTGGGCGCAAGCATCCGCAGCAGGAATTCCTGCAAGTCGATACCACGAACATTCTGTTCATCTGTGGCGGGGCCTTTGCGGGCCTCGACAAGATCATCGCACAACGCGGCAAGGGCAGCGCCATGGGCTTTGGCGCAGATGTGCGCGACGAGAGCCAAAAGGGCATTGGTGAGCATTTCAAGGATCTGGAGCCTGAAGATTTGCTGAAATTCGGCCTGATCCCCGAGTTTGTTGGCCGCCTTCCCGTGATCGCCACGCTGGAAGATCTGGACGAGGATGCGCTTGTTACGATCCTGACACAGCCGAAAAACGCTTTGATCAAACAATACCAGCGTCTGTTTGAGCTTGAGGATGCGCAATTGAGCTTCACCGATGATGCGTTGACCTCGATCGCCAAGCGCGCGATTGAGCGTAAGACAGGCGCACGTGGTTTGCGGTCGATCCTTGAGGATATCCTGCTCGACACGATGTTCGAGCTTCCGGGTATGGAGAATGTCGATGAGGTTGTCGTAAATGACGAGGCAGTGAACTCGGACGCAGAGCCTTTGATGATTTATGCCGATCCCAAAAAGGAAGAGGCCAGCGCGGGCTGATTTTTGGTCTGTGGTACGGGGCATGCGGAGCGGTTTGCGACGATAGCAGCTGGGAAGTTATCATAAGGCGCGTCCTTGCCGGCGCGCCTTTTCCTTGCGACGGGCCACTGGACCTTTGAGCGGCGATACGCCATATCTGAAGGGAAGACATTCGGAGGTCCTGATGGGCATTCTCAAGACATTGCTGCGGTCGGTCACCTGGTGGCATGGACAGACGCTGAACACCCAACTTTGGACGTGGCGCAAAGGCGTCAAAGTAGGTGAGGACGCGCAGGGCAACTGCTTTTATCATACGCGCGACGGCAAGCGGCGCTGGGTGATTTTCAACGGTGAGGCTGAGGCGAGCCGGGTCGGCCCCGAGTGGCACGGATGGTTGCATCACACCTATCAAGAGCCCCCGACGGAGAGTCCCTTGCCCCGCAAGGTTTGGGAGAAGCCACATCAGGAAAACTTGACCGGCACCGCCCTCGCCTATGCGCCCCAAGGCTCGCTACGGCGGGCTGAACCGAAAGAGCGGCGTGATTACGAGGCGTGGAGTCCGGAATAATCATATGACTGAAAACAAAACAGAAATTATCGTGGGCGGGGCCGTTCTAGCGGCTGCTGCAGGTTTTTTGATCTATGCAGGGCAGGTCACAGGATTTTCTGCGGGCAGTGATGGGTATGAACTCAACGCCAGTTTCCGCTCCGCCGATGGGATTGATGTTGGCACGGATGTGCGTCTTGCGGGCGTCAAGGTGGGCCGGGTCACGGCCATGAGTCTCGACCCTGAGACCTACCGCGCGGGCACCACTTTTTCCGTCACCCAAGGCATCAGCGTGCCCGATGACAGCGCGGTTGCGATCTCGTCCGAGGGCCTTTTGGGTGGGAATTACGTTGAAATTTTGCCGGGTGGTTCGCCCTTTGTGTTTGAGGCCGGTGATACGATTGAATTCACCCAGGGTTCTGTCAGCCTGGTGTCGCTTCTGATGAAATTCGTCGGCGGCGATAATGGCGGTGGGACGGAATGATGCGGCTTGTGGCGGTTGCTTGCCTTTGCGCAGCGCCCGCTTTCGCGCAACAGGACGTGGTGGCCGGGACGGGTGCTGTTTTACGTGCGCTCGACAAGGTGAATGGCGATTTGACGGATATAACCCTCGCCCCTGGCGAGCAGGCTGGCTTTGGCAGGCTCATCGTGCGGATGGCGCAATGTCGCTATCCGGCGGGCAACCCTGCGGGGGATGCGTTCGCCTTTCTGACAGTTCGAGATATCGACGCGAATGAAGACATGTTTTCGGGCTGGATGGTGGCCTCATCCCCGGCTCTGAACGCGCTGGATCATCCGCGCTACGATGTCTGGGTCATGCGCTGCAAGACTGAGTGAGGGTCCGGGTCAAGCGGGGCGGCATGGATATCCGCGCGCTTGGCGAGGGCTGCTTCGAGCCGCAGGTGGTAGATCCCGCGCGGTATCTCCAGAGCACCGAGGGTTTCGAGATGCGGTGTGATGAATTGCGTATCAAACAATGTGAAACCGCAGCGACGCAGGTGATCGACCAGATGCGCCAGCGCGCGTTTCGAGCCGTCGACCCGCGCTGAGAACATGCTTTCCCCAAAGAACGCGGATTGCAGTGCAACACCGTAGACACCGCCTGCAAGCATGCCGTCTTCCCAGATTTCAAGCGAGTGGGCATGACCCATAGCGTGCAATGCGCTGTAATGGCTTCGGATTTCGGCACTGATCCAAGTCTCGTCGCGCGCGGCGCAGCCGTCAACCACGCCTTCGAAATCCGTGTTCAGGCTGACCGTGTAGCCCGCGCGCCGCATGCGCCGCGCAAGACTGCGGGAGATATGGAACCCCTCCAGCGGGAGGATACCGCGCCGCTTGGGGTCGACCCAGTAAATCTCCGGGTCCTCGCGGCTTTCGGCCATTGGGAAGATGCCCGCAGCATAGGCGTTGAGCAAAAGAACGGGCGTGAGGGGAAAACTGTCATCCTTCATTTTTGCCCTTTCCCGGTTTCAGCCCCGCAGGTTCGTCTCCAGCCACGTCTCTAACCAGTGGATATTGTAGCTGCCCGCCTGAATATCCGGCTCTTGCAGCAGCGCATGAAAGAGCGGCACGGTCGTGTCCACACCGTCCACGATCAACTCGCCCAAGGCGCGATTGAGCCGGGCGAGTGCCGCGGGGCGGTCGGGTCCGTGCACGATCAGTTTGCCAATCAGCGAATCGTAATAGGGTGGGATCGTGTAGCCGTCATAGAGCGCGCTATCCATCCGCACGCCAAGCCCGCCTGGGGCGTGGAACTGCGTGATCTTGCCGGGGCGCGGCGCGAATTCGGGAAGCTTCTCGGCGTTGATTCGGACCTCGATGGCGTGGCCGTTGATCTTCAGATCATCCTGGCCAAAGGACATGGGCAGGCCTTCGGCGACGCGGATCTGCTCGCGCACGAGATCCACGCCAAAGATCGCCTCGGTCACAGGATGCTCAACCTGAAGGCGGGTGTTCATCTCGATGAAGTAGAACTCCCCGTTTTCATACAAGAATTCGATCGTGCCTGCCCCGGTATAGTTGATCCGGGCGATGGCATCGGCGCAAATCTTGCCGATGGAGGCACGTTCTTCGGGGGTGATCGTGGGGCCGGGGGCCTCTTCGAACACCTTCTGATGGCGGCGTTGCAACGAGCAGTCCCGCTCGCCCAGATGCACCGCACCGCCCTTGCCATCGCCGAAGACCTGAATCTCGATATGGCGCGGCGTGGTGAGGTATTTCTCGATATAGACTTCGGGATTGCCGAACGCGGCTTTGCCCTCGGCCCGTGCGGTCTGGAACGCGCTTTCCATGTCGGCCGCCGTCTGGGCCACTTTCATGCCGCGCCCACCGCCACCTGCCGTGGCCTTGACGATCACGGGGTATCCGACTTCCTCGCCAATGCGCTTGGCTTCGGCCAGATCGGCCACACCGCCCTCAGAGCCGGGCACGCAAGGCACACCAAGCTCTTTCATCGTGTCCTTTGCGGTGATCTTGTCACCCATGATGCGGATATGTTGAGCCGTGGGGCCGATAAAGGTCAGGCCGTGATCTTCGACGATCTGCACGAAATTGGCGTTTTCCGACAAAAAGCCATAGCCGGGATGGATCGCCTGCGCACCGGTGATTTCGCAGGCGGCGATGATCGCGGGGATCGACAGATAGCTCTCGGTGCTGGAGGGCGGACCGATGCAGACCGATTCGTCGGCCATGCGTACATGCATTGCATCTGCATCGGCTGTTGAATGCACCGCAACCGAGGCTATGCCCATCTCGCGCGCGGCCCGGATCACCCGGAGGGCAATCTCGCCGCGATTGGCCACAAGGATTTTATCGAACATTGCGCGTGCCTTATTCGATGATCATCAGAGGGGAGCCATATTCTACAGCAGCACCATCCTCGACCACGATCCGCTTGACCGTGCCAGCGCGTGGGGCGGGGATATGGTTCATTGTCTTCATAGCTTCGATGATCAGGAGCGTGTCGCCCTCGTTCACCTGATCGCCCACAGAGGCGAAAGACGGCGCTCCGGGTTCAGCCTGCATATAGACGGTGCCCACCATCGGGGATGTCACTGCGCCGGGATGGTTCGCGGGATCTTCTGTGGGGGGCGCGCTGGGCGACGCGGCAGGGGCAGCGGTTGCTGCCGCCGCTGGTGCGGCTTGCGCGGGGGCCTGTGCGAAGATCTGCGGCGCGGGCTCGTTCTTGCGGCTGACACGCACGTTCAGGCTGTCATCTGCGCCATATTCGCGTTTGACCTGAAGCTCGGTCAAATCATTTTCGTTGAGAAGTTCGGCCAGCGCCTTGATGAAAGCCACGTCGTCTGAATGGGGAGATTTTGGCATTGAGTTCCTCGAACCAGTGCCGCCTTTTTCGCATGGCGGCTTGCTTGTTTGCGCTGTTTATAGGCCATGCGTGGCGATGAGAAAAGCAGGCAGTTGATATAAGACATGGGGATGGTGCGCGCGATTGCCACCCATGGGGGCAAAAACATGTCATTGCGCAAGGTTTTGGCATTATTTTGCTTGGGATTTGGCGCAGGCGCGCCGAGTGTCATGTGGGTAATTTTACAAGATCGCGTGCCAGAATTTGTGGGTGCGCAGGGTTTGGAGGCGGGATATGGCGAAGCTAACGGGAAAAACCGCGCTGATCACAGGGGCGTTTCAGGGGGTTGGGCTGGGCGTTGCCGAGGCGTTTGCCTGCGCGGGGGCCAGTGTGATCCTGCATGATCGGCCCGGGCGCGATCCGGCTGATTTATGTGCGCGGATGACCGAGCTAGGGGCGGGGGCGGTAACGGTCCTCGCCGCCGATCTGGCCCTACGGGCCGAGGTTGACGCCATGCTTGCCGGGCTCGGGGGAACGGCGGTGGATATCTTGGTCAACAACGCAGGGATCGGCCAGACGGGTCCGCTGGCCGACTTGTCCCGCGCCACTTGGGACGAGGTGCTGGCCATCAACCTCAGCGCGCCCTTTGCGATGATGCAGGGGCTTTTGCCGGGCATGGCGAAGCACGGCTTGATCGGCCTCAGCCGCGTGGCGGCGATGGAATATGCCGAAGCCGGAAGCCGCGCGTCTGGCGGGGTGACTGTGAACGCGATCTGCCCCGGCTGGGTGGACACGCCTTTGGTGCAGGGCATGGTGGCCGCGCGGCAGGAGGCGCTGAACTCCACGCGCGAAGAAGCAATCGCGGACCTTTTGGGCACCAAACAACCCACCCGGCGCGGGATCGATCCTGCGGAGATTGGCGCGATGGCGCTTTGGCTGACCGATCCCTTGTCGCATAACGTGACGGGTGCGGCCCTGCCCCTTGATGGGGGATGGACGGCGCATTGAGGCAGTGCATATCCCGTCAGGGATCGAGGAGGCTCATCTTGCCAACCGGGCGCAAATCCCCTAGCTAGCCCCCTATATGCGGTCGCAGCCTACCCGCTCAAAACAAGGACGAGAATGTGAGAACCATGGTCATCTGCTCCGGCGGAATGGACAGCGTTGCCTTGGCCCACAAGGTAGCGGCTGAACATACCCTCGCGGGCCTCATCACCTTTGATTACGGCCAGCGGCACGCCAAGGAAATTACCTTTGCCGCTGCTGCCGCCACGCGTCTGGGTGTGCCGCATCATGTGATCGACATCCGCACGATTGGTGCGGCGCTCACCGGCTCCGCGCTTACCGATGATATCGACGTGCCGGACGGGCATTACGCCGAGGACACGATGAAGCTGACCATCGTGCCCAACCGCAATGCGATCATGCTGACCATCGCCTTTGGCCTCGCGGCGGCGCAAAAGGCGGATGCGGTGGCCACGGCGGTGCATGGCGGCGATCACTTCATCTATCCTGATTGCCGCCCCGGCTTCATCACTGCATTCGCCCAGATGCAGGCCGAAGCGCTGGACGGCTACGCCGATATCACGCTCTACACGCCCTATCTGCACGGCTCCAAGGCCGACATCGCCGCTGATGGTGCGGCCCATGACACACCCGTTGCCGAGACATGGTCCTGCTACAAGGGTGGCGAGTTGCATTGCGGGCGCTGTGGCACCTGCGTGGAGCGGCGCGAGGCCTTTGATATCGCAGGGATCACCGATCCGACAGAATATGCCGATTCCGAGTTTTGGAAAGCGGCCATCGCCAGCGCCAATAGGGGGGCATCCTGATGTATCGCATCACCAAGGAATTTCACTTCTCTGCCTCGCATCAGCTTTTTGGCTTGCCCGAGGATCATCAATGCGCGCGCCTGCACGGGCATAACTACATCGTGGTGGTCGAGCTTGCCGCGTATGAGCTTAACGCGCACGGCTTCATCCGCGATTACCTCGATCTGGCCCCGCTCAAGCGGTATATCGACGACACGCTGGATCACCGGCATCTCAACGATGTGCTGGGCGATGATTGTGTGACCGCCGAGCGGATGGCCAAGCATTTCTATGACTGGTGCGCCGCCCGCTGGCCTGAGACGGCGGCGGCAAAGGTCAGCGAGACGCCCAAGACTTGGGCCGAATATCGGCCATGAGCGAGGCGATCCGCGTCTCCGAGATTTTCGGCCCCACGATACAGGGCGAGGGGGCCTTGATCGGCCTGCCCACGGTTTTCGTGCGCACGGGCGGCTGCGATTTTCGCTGCGTCTGGTGCGACAGCCTGCATGCGGTGGAAAGCGAATACCGCCACACATGGGCCGCGATGAGCGCGGCTGCCGTGATGGACGAGGTGCGCAAGCTCGCGGGAGCGCCGCTGATGGTAACGCTTTCAGGCGGGAACCCGGCGATCCAGCCTTTGGGCGATCTAATCACGTTGGGGCGCGCCGAGGGCTATGGCTTTGCCATGGAGACGCAAGGCTCTGTAGCCAAGGATTGGTTCGCGGATCTCGACATGCTGGTGCTGAGCCCAAAGCCGCCCTCATCCGGGATGGACACGGATTGGGAGGCGTTTGCCGCCTGCGTTGCCGCCGCCAAGGGGGCGCAGACGGTGCTGAAGATCGTGGTGTTTGATGAGGCGGATTACGCTTATGCGCGGAATGCTGCAGCCCGGCATCCTACGCTGCCGGTTTATTTGCAGCCCGGCAATCACACACCCCCGCCGCCGGATGATGAGGACGCGGAAGTTGACTTGGCGGGGATTGAGGCACGTATGAATTGGCTGATCGCGCGCGCAGGTGAGGACAAATGGCACGGCGCGCGCATCCTGCCGCAGCTGCATGTCATGCTATGGGGCAACAAGCGCGGCGTCTGACACGCCGCAAGGGAGATGGATATGAGCGACAGTATTTACAGCGATCTCAAACAACTGGGCACGATGACGGGATTGCCCGATGATCCTGCAAAGGCGGAGCTGGAGCGGGTGCAGAACCCGCAGGCCGATGTGATGTATAACGTGCGGTTTGTAGCGCCTGAGTTCACCTCGCTCTGTCCCATGACCGGGCAGCCGGATTTCGCGCATCTGGTGATTGATTATGTGCCGGGCGCGTGGCTGGTGGAGAGCAAATCGCTCAAGCTTTTCCTCGGGTCGTTCCGCAATCACGGCGCCTTCCACGAGGATTGCACGATCACCATCGCGCGCCGCATCGCGGATTTCACTGAGGCCAAATGGCTGCGCATCGGCGGCTATTGGTATCCGCGCGGGGGCATTCCCATCGACGTGCATTACCAAACAGGGCCAATGCCTGAGGGGCTTTGGATTCCCGATCAGGGTGTGCCGCCCTATCGTGGGCGCGGCTAAGGCGCCTCGCGTTCGGGCGGCTCTTCTAGCGGCTGGATCGCAGCTCCGGGGGCAAATGTCGCCTCGGCGATCACAGTGTCGTCGTCATTTTTGCGCGCGGCGCGCAGCTCGCGAAAGCCGACATAGAGCCCGCTTGCGATGATCAGCATCATGCCGATGATCGTGGCGAAGGGCGGGACTTCATCGAACAAGAGCCACCCCAGCAGCACCGCGATGGGCAGATAGGTGTAGTCAAAAGGCGCCACCAGCGAGGCGTTGGCGATCTGGTAGGCGCGGCTGACCAGCATCCAACCGATCATCCCGGCAACGCCCAGCATCAAAAGCTGTGGCAGGTCGCGCCATGTCTCCTCTGGCAGGTCGAGGCGCATATGTGGAAACTCCGGCCCGATGGGGAGCACCGTATTCACGAGCCACGCCAGGGGCAGCATCATCAGCCCCATATAGGTGATCGTCTGCAAGCCCATCGTCAGCGGCGATTCGCGCTCTCCGATCTGGCGGGCGATGATTTGGCTTATCGCGTAGGTGAGCGCGCATGTCAGCGGCAGGATGGTGACCCAGTCAAACTCGGTCGGGTTCATCGCGATGATCACGCCGATAAAGCCCACGACAAGTGCGCCAATGCGGTGAATGCCGATCGTCTCACGCAGCACCAGCGCGGCGAGGAGCGCGGTCATCAAGGGCGCGGAGAAGAAGATCGTGGTGACCTCGGCCAGACCCATCAACGGAAAGGCCGCGTAGAAAAGCGTGAACCCAGCTGCCAGAAGCGCCGCGCGCGCCAGATGGAGCGGCCAGAGCGGGGTGAGGATGCGGTGTGCGCCGCGTAGCCAAAAGATAACTGGCGTGAGCAACAAAAGCGTGACGAGCGAGCGGACGATGATGAGGTTCCAGACCGGGTGCGTCTCAAGCAGGGTTTTCATCAGCACGTCTTGGATGACGAAAAACACCATGCCGGCCTCGACGCAGAGGATGCCTGCAGCGGCGCGGTTGGATTGCGGTGGGGTCGTGGCTGTCGTGCTCATCTGACGGCTCCTTCGCTGCAAGCCTGCGCCGGGGATGCGTGCGAGGTCGCGTCTGTTTGCGACTGGAATGTTCGCAAAGAGTAGCCCCACAGAGGGTCAGGATCTGTGGGGCTTTGAAGGCTTTGTGTTTTGCTGGGGTCTTAGCCGCGGTTCATGCGGTTCTCGATGAGGTCGTCGACCACGGCGGGTTCGGCCAGCGTAGATGTGTCGCCCAATGCGCCAAAATCATCCTCGGCGATCTTGCGCAGGATGCGGCGCATGATCTTGCCCGAGCGTGTCTTGGGCAGGCCGGGGGCCCATTGGATGAGGTCGGGCTTGGCAATCGGGCCAATTTCCGTGTGGACCCATTTCTCAAGTTCCTTACGCAGCTCTTCCGTAGGCTGCACCCCGTTCATCAAGGTGACGTAAGCGTAGATGCCCTGACCCTTGATGGCATGTGGGTAACCGACCACGGCGGCCTCGGCCACTTGGGCGTGGGCCACAAGGGCGGATTCCACCTCTGCCGTGCCCATCCGGTGGCCCGACACGTTGATCACGTCATCGACGCGGCCCGTGATCCAGTAATAGCCATCCGCATCGCGGCGGCAGCCATCACCGGTGAAGTAGTAGCCTTTGTAGTCCGAGAAATACGTCTTCTCGAAGCGCTCGTGATCGCCATAGACAGTGCGCATCTGGCCGGGCCAGCTGCCCTTCATGCACAGCACGCCTTCGGCGGCCGTCTCGTGGATTTCCTCGCCCGAGGTGGGGTCGAGGATCACAGGCTCCACCCCGAAGAAGGGCCGTGTGCAGGAGCCGGGCTTGGTTGCCGTGGCGCCGGGCAGGGGGGTCATAAGGTGGCCGCCGGTTTCGGTCTGCCACCATGTGTCCACGATCGGGCAGCGGCCCTTGCCGACCACGTCATTATACCAATTCCACGCCTCAGGGTTGATCGGCTCGCCCACGGTGCCCAGCACTTTGAGGGCGCTGAGATCGCAAGCCTCGACGAAGCTGTTGCCTTGGCCCATCAGGGCGCGGAGCGCGGTGGGCGCGGTGTAGAACTGGTTCACCTTGTGCTTTTCGCAGACCTGCCAGAAGCGCGAGGCGTCGGGGTAGGTCGGCACGCCCTCGAACATGATCGTGGTCGCGCCATTGGCGAGGGGCCCGTAGACGATATAGCTGTGCCCGGTGACCCAACCCACATCGGCGGTGCACCAAAAGATATCGCCCTCGTGATAGTCAAAAACCAGCTCGTGCGTCATGGACGCATAGACGAGGTATCCGCCCGAGGTATGCACAACGCCCTTGGGCTGCCCCGTGCTGCCTGAGGTGTAGAGGATGAAGAGCGGGTCTTCGGCGCTCATTTCTTCGGGGGCGCATTCGGCGCTCGCTTTGGCCATGAGCGCGCTGCAATCGTGGTCGCGCTCGGTCCATGTGGTTTGACCGCCTGTGCGTTTCACCACGAGGCATTGCACATGGTCGTCACAATGCAAAAGCGCCTGATCGGTGTTGGATTTGAGCGCGGTCTTGCGTCCGCCACGCGGGGCCTCATCCGCTGTGATCACCACCTTCGCGCCGCAGCCATTGATCCGTGCGCCCAAGGCATCGGGTGAGAACCCGGCGAAGACGATGGAATGGATTGCCCCGATCCGCGCACAGGCGAGCATGGCGTAGGCCGCTTCGGGGATCATCGGCAGGTAGAGGACAACGCGGTCGCCCTTGCCCACGCCCAGATCCTTAAGGACATTGGCCATGCGGCAGGTCTGGTCGTGCAGCTCTTGGTAGGTGATATGCAGCGAAGGCGTCTCGGGGTCATCCGCCTCCCAGATGATGGCGGTTTGATCCGCGCGCACGCTCAGGTGGCGGTCAATGCAATTAGCGGCGACATTGAGCGTGCCGTCCGCGAACCAGTTGATGCCGACAGAGCCAAGGTCGAAGGAGACATCGCGGACCTTGGTGAAGGGTGTCATCCAGTCTATGCGCTTGCCATGCTCGGCCCAGAACGCGTCGGGGTCCTTGATGGAGGCTGCATACATTTCGTCATATTTGGCGGCGTCGACATGGGCCTTTGCGGCGAAATCGGCGGATGGCGGATAGGTTGTATCGGACATATCGGACCTTTTTCCTTTAGGGGCTCATCTTTCAGAGACTTGGGGTCCGGGCGCGGGTGCCTGTGGGGCGGGCCGCTCCCCGGATGGTGCGGCCCGCCGATGGGCGAGGGCCGCCAGTTTCGGGTGCGTCAGATCGCGAGGTATTCGGCGCGAAGCTCTTTGTTTTCCAGAACCTCTTGGGCCGTGCCGTCAAAGACGATCCCGCCTGTGTCGAGAATAACGGCCCGGTCGGCAAGCTCCAACGCACGCACGGCGTTTTGCTCTACGAGGATGGTGGTGATGCCCTGCTCCTTGATCACGCGGAGGGTCTTTTCAATTTCGTCCACGATCACCGGGGCGAGGCCTTCGTATGGCTCATCGAGCAAGAGCACCTTGATGTCGCGCGCCAATGCGCGGGCCAGCGCCAGCATCTGCTGCTCGCCGCCCGAGAGGGTCACACCGTCTTGTTTGCGGCGCTCCTTGAGACGGGGGAAGAGGTCGTAGATACGGTCCAGTGACCAGCCGATGGGCGGGGCGATCTGGGCCAGTTGCAGGTTCTCCTCGACCGTGAGGCCGGGGATGATGCGGCGATCTTCTGGCACAAGGCCGATGCCAGCGGCCGAGGCCTCGTGGCTTTTCATCTTGTGCAGCGGTTGGTGGTCCAGCCAGACTTCGCCGTGGTTCAGCTGTGGATCATCCATCCGCGCGATGGCGCGCAGGGTGGTTGTTTTGCCTGCGCCGTTGCGGCCCAGAAGGGCGAGGATTTCGCCTTCATGGACGTTAAAGCTCACGCCTTGGACGATGTAGCTTTCGCCGTAATAGGCCTGCATGTCCCATACGGACAGGAAGGCGGGTGCTGTGGCTGCCTGATTGGCGTTCTTCGAGAAGTCGGGTTTGACGTTCATCTTCTTTGTCTCCCGGTCCGGGATTGATCCGGACCCTCATGGTTGGCCGCACGGCCCCCGGAACAATGTCCGGTGCGCGGCTATGTCTGGCTCAGGCGCTTTCGCCCAGATAGGCTTCGCGCACCTTGGGGTGGCCCTTGATATTCTCTGGCGTGTCCTCGACCAAGGGGCTGCCCTGGGCCAGAACGGTGATCCGCTCGGCCAAAGAGAACACCACATGCATGTCGTGCTCGATGATCGCAATGGTGATGTCGCGCTCGTCCTTGATCTGTTTCAGCAGGTCGATGGTGTTGTTCGTATCGGCCCGCGCCATGCCCGCCGTTGGCTCATCCAGCAAAAGCAGGCGTGGCTCTTGAGCAAGGCACATGCCGATCTCAAGGCGGCGCTTGTTGCCCCGGCTCATCGCGGCGGCATGATCGTGGCGCGCATCTGCGAGGTTGAGGCTTTCGAGCATATGCTCGGCTTGCTCGATCACGCTTTTCTCGCTGCCCACCGCTTCGATCGCATGCATGCGAAATGCGCCATCCCGTTTGGCGAAGATCGGGATCATCATGTTTTCCAGCACCGTGAGGTCGCTGAAAATCTCCGGTGTCTGGAACACGCGAGAGATGCCCATCTGGTTGATCTCATAGGGTTTGCGCCCCAGCACCGATTGGCCGTCAAAGCTGACCGACCCGGTGTCGGGGATCAGCTTGCCCACCAGCACGTTAAGCAGGGTCGACTTGCCCGCACCGTTGGGGCCGATGATCGCGTGGACGGTGTTTTCCGCCACGCTGAGGTTCACATCGCCCAAGGCCTGCAACCCGCCGAAGCGTTTGTTGACGTTTTTGACTTCAAGAATTCCCATCGTCACGTCTCCTTATTCGGCTGGGGTGGATTGAGTGTCTTTGGCATCGGCAGCTTTGCCCTTGCCAAAGAGCCGCGCGATACGCTGTCCGCCCTCGACCAACCCACCGGGCAGGAAGATCACGACACCCATGAAGATCAGGCCAAGCGTCAGGTGCCAGCCCTTGCCGATGAATGGGTAGACCATCGTCACCATGAGATCCTCGATCCCATCAGGCATGAAGGCGAACCATTGATGCAGGATGGTTTCGTTGATCTTGGAGATGATGTTCTCCATGTATTTGATCATGCCAGCGCCCAGAACCGGCCCGATGAGCGTGCCTGCGCCGCCGAGGATGGTCATCAGGACCACCTCGCCAGAGGCCGTCCAGAACATCCGCTCAGGACCCACTTGCGTGTCCATTGCCACCATCAGGCCACCCGCGAGGCCGGCATACATGCCGGAGATCACGAAGGCGGCGAGGGTGTATGGTTTGGCGTTGAGGCCGGTATAGTTCATCCGGGTATTGTTGGATTTGATGGCGCGCAGCATCATCCCGAAAGGCGAGCGGAAGATGCGGATGCTGAGATAGAAGGCCAGCAGCATCACGATGGCCGCGATGTAGTAGCCCACGTTGAAGGTGAACTCCCACGCGCCGATGTTGAGTTGGTAACTCGATGTCATCTCCAGCCCGAAGAGGTTGGCCCGGCTGATGCCGCCACCTTCCGGTGCGCTCTCGAGGATGCGCGCGTCGGTGTTTCTGAGTTGCAGACCCGTCTCACCGCCCGTCAGCGGCGTCAGAACCGAATAGGCCATGGCGAAGGACATCTGCGCAAAGGCCAAGGTGAGGATCGAGAAGTAGATCCCCGAGCGGCGCAGCGAGATATAGCCCACAATCAGCGAGAAGAGCCCTGCAATGATCACCGCCAGCACCATCGCCGGGATGATGTTGGTGGTCAGAAGCTTCATCATCCAGATCGCGGCGTAGGACCCGACACCGAGGAAAGCGGCATGCCCGAAGCTGAGATAGCCGGTGAGGCCAAAGAGGATGTTGAAGCCGATCGCGAAGATCCCGAAGATCACGAAGCGCTGCATCAGGTCAGGATAGCCCGCGTTGAACTGCGCCATCGCGCTGCCTTCGGGGAAGGGGTTCAACAGGAAGGGCGCCAGCATCGTCAGGGCGACGACCAGCATCAGCAAAGAGAAGTCTTTTTTGGTAAGTCCAAGCATGGCTTATTCCTCCATCACGCCCTTGCGGCCCATAAGGCCACGCGGACGGGTAAGCAGAATGATGATGGCGACCAGATAGATGATGATCTGGTTGAGGCCCGGCAGCGTCTCAAGAACGATGGCCATGGAGGCGAAGCTCTCCAGGATGCCCAGAAGGAACCCGGCAAGCACGGCGCCCGGAAGCGATCCCATGCCGCCGACGACGACCACGACGAAGCTGAGGACCAGGAAGTCCATACCCATATGGTAATTCGGCGAGTTGATGGGCGTATACATCACCCCCGCTAGTCCTGCGACAGCGGCCGCGATGCCGAACATGATGGTGAAGCGCTTGTCGATATTGATGCCCAGCAGGCCCACGGTCTCGCGGTCGGCCATTCCGGCCCGCACGACCATCCCGAAGGTGGTGAACTGCAAGAAGGCGAAGACCGCGCCGATGATGAGGGCCGCAAAACCGAAATAGACGAGCCGCCAGTAGGGGTAGATGATCGTTTGTGGATCAAATCCCACGAGGGCACCAAAGTCGAACGAGCCTGCAAATGCTGCGGGCGCGGGGGTGGGGATCGGGTTTGCGCCGTAGAAGTATTTGATGATTTCCTGAAGCACGATGGCAAGGCCGAACGTCACGAGGATCTGGTCCGCGTGGGGGCGCTTGTAGAAGTGCTTGATGAGGCCACGCTCCATAATCACCCCGATGAGGATCATGACGGGAATGGCGAAGAGGATCGACAGGGGCACCGACCAATCGATGATCGCCTCGCCCGCCGCTTGGCCGAAGATGTCGTAAATATAGGGCACATCGACCTTGAGCGGGTTGCCGAGGAAGTCGGTCTGCGTCTCGTCGATCACCGTATAGCTCATGCTGAAGATACGGCTGAGCGTGACGGCACAGAACGCACCGATCATGAATAGGGCACCGTGGGCGAAGTTCACAACCCCAAGGGTGCCGAAAATCAGGGTCAGACCAAGCGCGATAAGCGCGTAGGCGCTGCCCTTGTCCAAACCGTTCAGAATTTGCAGGAGTATTGCGTCCATGTCGTGTCCCACCTTGTCAGGTTGCGCTCCGGAAGGAAGTTTCCGGCAAAGCATATGGCGCCCGCCCCAAAATGAGGAGCGCCATGTCTGCGTGTTTTATGGAAGTGCGTTAAGGCCGCCCCGAGGGGCGGCCTTGCAGCAAATCAGGCGCCAGCGTTACAGCTGCCCAGTGTCGCCTCGGCACCGCCCATTTGGGGGTGATCGGGAGCGTACATGACTTGATCGACCGGTGTGACTTCGACGATTTCGACGAGGTCGAATTCGTTCTCGGGCTCTTCTTTACCCTTCACGACGACAACGTCCTTGAAGCACTGGTGATCCGCGCCACGATAGAGCGTCGGGCCGTTGCCCATTCCGTCGAATTCGAAATCCTTCAGAGCTTCGCCAACCGCACATGGGTTGAACGAGCCTGCGCGTTCCACGGCATCTGCATAGAGCAGGGCCTGAACATAGCCGGTATGTGCGGCCTGGCTGGGCGGGAAGCCATACTTCTCGCCAAAGGATTGCACGAACGCGTTGGTGCCAGTGTAGCGCGCGCCGAGCTGGTTTTCGAGTTTCCAGTCCCAGTTTTGCGAGCCAAAGATGCCCTTCACGTTTTCGCCCGCACCGCGCGCCATAAGCTCCGAGTAGAGTGGCACGATAATTTCGAACTTCTTGCCGTTCACTTCCAGATCGCGCAGGCCGAACTGCACGGCGTTGGTGAGTGAGTTGACCATGTTGCCGCCGTAGTGGTTCAGAACCAGAACATCGGCACCCGATTGCAGAACTGGCGCAATATAGGCGCTGAAGTCTGTCGCTGTGAGCGGGGTCAGAACGGTTTCGACCGTTTCCCAGCCCATGGCTTCGGTCGAGGTGCGCACGGCTTCCTCGGTGGTGTAGCCCCAGTTGTAGTCTGCGGTCAGGTGATATGCTTTACGGTCTGTGCCGTAGGCATTGGCCAGAACCGGCGCCAGCGCGGCACCCGACATGTAGGAGTTGAAGAAATGGCGGAAGCCATTGGCCTTGCGATCCTTGCCTGTCGTGTCGTTGGAGTGCGTAAGACCCGACATGAAGATGATGCCTGCCTCTTGGCAGAGCGCCTGCACGGCCACGGCCACACCTGACGAAGACCCGCCGGTGATCATCACGGCGCCGTCTTTTTCGATCATCGACTTCGCCGAGGCGCGTGCCGCATCGGATTTGGTCTGCGTGTCGCCTGTGACATACTGGACTTTCTTGCCCATGATGCCGTTACCCTGAAGGGCTTTCGACGTGAACGTGTTCAGCATCCCGCCATCGCCTTCACCGTTAAGGTGTTCGACGGCCAGTTTGTAGGCGCGCAGCTGATCCGCGCCCTCATCGGCATAGGGGCCGGATTGCGGCACGTTGAAGCCGAGTGTCACGGTGTCGCCGGTTGGCTCGTTGGTGTGCGCGGCAGCGGACCCTGCGGTGAAAATCGTTGGAGCGGCAAGGCCGGCGCCGGCGATCGCACTGGTCTTCAGCAGACCACGACGCGTGAAGCGTGAATTGGACATTAACATCCTCCCGTTTGAATGATCCAGGCAGCGCCTCCCAGCGCGGCTTAGATGGCACTACTGTGCAAATGCCTTATGCCACGGGATAAGAAAACTTCTCAACAAGCGCCTTTGGCAAAACAATATTTTTGTCAAAAAATAAACAGAGCCGACATAAAATTTGTAAATAAGTTTCCAAACTGTTACTGAGGGTGTTGAATCTGCAAGGGAATTGGCGTGTCTGAAAGTGCAATCACCGGAACGCGCATCCGCGAACGGCGGCAGGCCTTGGGCCTCAAGCAGAGCGCATTGGCCGCAAGAGCCGGGATCTCGCCCTCCTATCTCAACCTCATTGAGCATAATCGCCGCAGAATCGGCGGGAAGATCCTGCTCAGGCTGGCCGAGGCGCTGGATGTAGAGCCTCAGGCGCTGAGCCAAGGGGCCGAGGCCGCGCTGTTGGCAGGTCTGCGCGAGGCCGCGGGCGACGGTGAGGGCACGCCCGAGCTTGCGCGTGTGGAAGAATTCATCGGCCGGTTTCCCGGCTGGGCGGCACTGATGCTTGCGCAGTTTCGTGAGGGGCAAGAGCGCGCGCAGATGGTGCAGACCCTGACCGACCGTCTGGCGCATGATCCGCATCTTGCGGCCTCCATTCATGAGGTAATCTCGGTCGTGACCGCTATCCGCTCCACCGCCGCGATCCTCGTTGAAACCGAAAAGCTGGAGCCCGCATGGCAGGCGCGGTTTCACCGCAACATCAACGAGGACAGTCAGCGTCTGGCCGAGGGGGCCAAATCACTGGTGCGCTATCTGCATGCGGCACCGGGGCAGGAGGTGTCGGGTGTGCGCTCGCCTCAAGATGAGGTGGACCTCTTTCTGGAGGCGCATGGCTTTCACTTTGCCGCCATCGAGGCGAGCGGGGCGGATGCGATTGATGATGTTTTGGCGGCATCTGATGCCCTCAGCCTGCCTGCATCCGCACTGATGGTGCGCGGTCTGCTTGAGCGGTATGCGGCGGACGCGGCACGTCTTCCGCTCGGGCCTTTGGTCGAGGCGCTGGCGGAGCTTGGTCCGGACCCCGCTGCGCTGGCCCAGAGGTTTGGCGCGGATTTGCCCTGTGTCTTGCGCCGTCTGGGGATGTTGCCGCCTCAGATTGTCGGGCCGGTCGGGCTGGTGACTGTCGACGGCTCTGGGGCGATTTTGCTGGCGCGGGCGATCGATGGATTTTTCGTGTCACGCATGGGGGGGACATGCCCGCTTTGGCCCGTTTTCCGCGCGCTGACACAACCCGGAGTGCCGCTGCGGATGGCGCTTGCACAGGCCTCGCGGGATGCGCGCCCGGTCACAGCGCTCGCGATCACCGAGCCGCTCGGGCCGCCTGATTTCAACGCGCCGCCCTTGGTGCGCGCCCATATGCTGCTTTTGCCGGGGGTGGACGGTGCGGAACCTGCGCCGGTGGGCACGAGCTGCCGGATTTGCCCGATAACGGCCTGCGCGGCGCGGCGCGAGCCGTCGATCCTCAGCGAGGCGGCGGGCGCAGAGGCGTGACGCGCCCGAGCAAGGCTTTGACAGCGCGCCCTGCAGCCCTGATACTAGCGTATCCGGCCTGCGCGCAGGCCTGGGGATGCGATTTGAACCGGAGGGGAGGCCGGCCCAATGGGCAAGCATGTTTTGCTGATCGAGGACGAGCCGAACATCATTGAGGCGATAAGCTTCATCTTGTCGCGTGACGGATGGGAGGTGAAAACCCATTCCAACGGCCATGATGCGATGGATGTGGTGCGTGCGCGCCGCCCCGATCTGGTGATCCTTGATGTGATGTTGCCCGGGCGCAGCGGGTTTGACCTGTTGGGCGACATCCGCGGGGATGCCGCTCTGCAGACGCTTCCGGTTTTGATGCTGACCGCGCGAGGCCAGCGCAAGGACCGCGAGATGGCCGAGGCTGCAGGCGTCAGTCGTTACATGACCAAGCCCTTTTCCAATGCCGATGTGTTGGAGGCTGTACGCGATCTGGTGCGCGAATGAAGCGCGCGAAATCCGTCTTTCTCGAGCGGCGCAGTTATCGGCGGAGGCGCATGGGCGATGCGGCGGTGTTGCTACCGCTTTTCGGCACGGTCCTGCTGTTGATACCGCTCCTTTGGCAATCGGCCGAGGGTGGCGCGCGAACCACTGATGTGATGCTCTACATATTTGGCGTCTGGGCGCTTTTGGCGGGGCTTGCGCGGTTGGTTTCGGGTTATCTTGAGGTTGAGCCGGTGGCCGACACCGAGGAGGTCGGGGCGGACCCTGCCCGTGAGGGCCCCGGCTGATGGCGACCCTGAACCTGCTGATCGCGGTCTCTATCGTTTATGTGGTGTTCTTGTTCTGCGTGGCCTTCGCCGCCGACCGCGCGGCACGGCAGGGTCGGGGCGCGTGGCTGCGCTCGCCCTTCATCTACACGTTGTCGCTCTCGATCTATTGCACTGCTTGGACATTTTACGGCGCTGTGGGCTTTGCCGCACGGTCGGGGCTTGAGTATCTGACCATCTATCTTGGCCCCACGCTCGTTATGATCGGCTGGTGGTGGAGCCTGCGCAAGTTGGTGCGGATCGGGCGGGCGCAGCGCATCACCTCGATCGCGGACATGATCTCGTCGCGCTATGGCAAGTCGAACCTTTTGGCCGTCATCGTCACTCTTATCGCCGTTATAGGCACCACGCCCTATATCGCGCTGCAACTGCAATCGGTCAGCCTCTCCTTCGCCGCCTTTGCCGACACCGAACGGGGCTTTGTCGATGCAGGGGCCGTGCAGGCCACGGCGCTTTACGTGGCAATGGGGCTTGTGGTCTTCACAATCCTTTTCGGCACGCGAAACCTCGATGCGAACGAGCGTCATCACGGTGTTGTCATCGCCATCGCGCTTGAGGCGGTGGTCAAGCTTCTGGCGCTTCTGGCGGTAGGGGTTTTCGTGGTCTGGGGGCTGAGCGACGGGATCGCCCATACATTAGAGCGGATTGACGCCAGCCAGATTGCATATTGGGAGGTCTCGCCCAGCCGCTGGACCGGGCTCACGCTTATCTCGGCGGCGGCGTTTCTCTGCCTGCCGCGAATGTTTCAGGTGATGGTGGTGGAAAACGAGGATGAGGGGCATCTGCGCACCGCGTCCTGGGCCTTTCCGGTCTATCTCATGCTCATCAGCCTTTTCGTGGTTCCCATTGCCGCCGTGGGTCTGGAGGTGATGCCCACCGGCGCGAATCCGGATCTTTTTGTGCTCAAGCTGCCGCTTCTGGCGGGGCAGGAAGGGCTTGCCATCCTGTCCTTCCTGGGCGGCTTCTCATCTGCCACGTCCATGGTGATTGTGGCGGCGATTGCGCTCTCGACCATGGTGTCGAACCATATCGTGATGCCGATCTGGCTGCGCGCGACGGGTGGCACGGCGACCATCTCGGGCGATGTGCGGCAGGTGGCGCTTTTGGCGCGGCGGCTGTCGATCGCGGGTATTGTCCTCTTGGGCTATGTCTATTTCCGTCTGTCGGGCGGGGGCACGGCGCTTGCGGCCATCGGCCTTGTGGCTTTCGTGGGCGTGTCGCAGTTTTTGCCCGCGCTGATGGGCGGGCTTTTCTGGCGCGGGGCCACGCGCACAGGCGCGCTTGCGGGGCTTTGCACGGGGTTCGTCGTCTGGCTCTATTGCCTCTTTCTGCCCAGCTTCGGCCCCGGAGTGCTCTTGCCGCAATCGGTGTTCGACGCAGGCCCGCTCGGGCTGGGCTGGTTGCGGCCCTATGCGCTTTTCGGGGCCGAGGGCATGGATAGTGTCGTGCATGCAGTTATGTGGTCCTTGCTTCTGAACACAGCGGCGTTCATCATCGGCTCCATCCTCAGCTTTCCCAGCCCGATGGAGCGGCTTCAGGGCGCGCAATTCGTCAATGTGTTCGAACATTCGCGCACCGCAGGAAGCTGGTCCGGTGGCATGGCGCAATCCGAAGACCTGCTCATTATGTCCCAGCGGATCATGGGCGCGCGCGAGGCGCAGGCGCTTTTTGCGGACATGGCCCGGCGGCAAGGGCTGTCGGGGTATCTGCCCGAGCCATCGCCCGAGTTTCTGGAGCGGCTGGAGCGGGAGCTTTCGGGGTCTGTGGGCGCTGCCACCGCGCATGCGATGATCAGCCAGATCATCGGGCGCGCGACAGTGTCGGTGGAGGATCTTCTGGCGGTGGCCGACGAGACGGCGCAGATCATGGAATATTCGAGCCAGCTTGAGGCAAAATCCAAAGAGCAGGCCCGCACAGCCCGGCAATTGCGCGAGGCCAACAAGCTGCTGACGCAGCTGTCGTTGCAAAAGGATGAGTTTCTCAGTCAGGTGAGTCACGAACTGCGCACGCCCATGACCTCAATCCGCGCCTTTTCCGAGATTTTGCGCGATACGAGCGAGCTGGGCCCGGAGGCGCAGCAGAAATACTCCTCCATCATTCACGACGAATCGCGCCGCCTCACGCGGCTTTTGGATGATCTTCTGGACCTCAGCGTTTTGGAAAGTGGGAAAGTCACGCTCAACACGCAGAGTGGGCGGCTGGGCGATATGCTGGACCGGGCCGTGGCCGCGACGAGCGGCGATCCGGGGCTGCACATCATCCGCGAGACGGCTCGGGAAGATGTTTGGCTGACCACCGATCATGACCGTCTGGCGCAGGTTTTCATCAACCTCATCGCCAATGCGCGCAAATATTGCGATGCGCCCGAGCCGCGCCTGACCATTCAACCGCGGATGCAGGATGGTCGCCTCGTGGTGGATTTTTCCGACAATGGCAGCGGGATTGCGATGGCGGATCATGGGCTGATCTTCGAGAAATTCTCGCGCATTGGCGAAACGAAAACCAGCGGAGCGGGGCTTGGCCTCGCGATTTGTCGCGAGATCATGGCGCGGCTGGGTGGCACGATCAGCTATTTGCCGGGCCAAAAGGGGGCGACTTTCCGTGTCGTCTTGCCTGTGGAGACGCGGCTCGCGGCGCAATAATCCGGGCCGGACGGACAGGTGTAAAGGATCTGGTAACCACACGCGCGGTATGAAGGACCTTCACGGCATTTGGCATGAGGGCGGCTTTACCGGCATGAGTGAGCGAGACGGGAATACGGTCATCCTTCGCAAGGCGCGCAGCGGGCGCGCAGAGCATCAGGCGCGCGGTATGTCGCCGTCGCGTGCGCTGCGGTTGGCGCTCGCTCAAACTGCCGCTGCGCTCTACGACATGCCGGTGGCCGTTGTCGCGGTGGAGCAGGTGGAGATGTCTCAAACGGGCCTCGGGCGTGAGCTTGAGGGAGGTGGGCTTTTGATCCTGCTTGATGGGCCGGCCGGTGCGCGCGGGGCACTCAGGATGGATCTGGGTCTTTTGGGGGCGCTGATTGAGGTGCAGACGACGGGCCGTGTGTCTGGGCGTGCGTCCGCCGATCGCGCTGTCACGCGCACTGATGCGGCGATTTCCGCGCCGCTTGTGGATGCAATGCTGGCCCGTTTTGAGGCGCAGCTCTTGGAGGAGACGCCGGAGCATTGGGGGCAGGACTTCCGCTATGGCGTGATGATGGAGGATGTGCGCGGGATGCAACTGGCCCTCACCGCGCCGGACTTTCATGTGCTGCGCCTGATGGTGGAGACGGGGGATGTGGCCCATCCCGGCGCGTTGACCCTGATCCTGCCTGCACCGCCCGATCCCCCTGAAGCGAACGACCCCGCGCTTGAGGCGGTTCTGGCACGCACGCTGGAAGCCTGTGCGATGGATGTGCCGGTTCGGCTTGAAGCTGTGCTGGGGCGCATCAAGCTGCCACTGGGTGAGGTGTGTGCGCTCAAGCCGGGCGATACGTTGCCCCTCGCACTGGACAAGCCGATGCGCATCCGGCTGGAGGCGAGCGAGAAGCATGTGGTGGCCATGGCAAATCTCGGTCAGTCGGACGGATTGCGCGCCGTGCGGCTTTTGCTGCCCCAGAGTGAGCGGGCGGCGCTACCCGTTGAGGCAGTGGAGGAGGCCCCGCCGCGCGCAGCGCCCAACCGCATCGCGCCGGATGTTGAGGATGCAACCATCTCGGAGCCGGGCACGGCACCGTCTGAACTCTCCGCTTTGGACATAAAGGCCTTTGCCGAGCAGCTGGCCGAGTAGTGATCAGAGCTTGT
This sequence comes from Roseovarius sp., assembly GCA_049276875.1. GTDB lineage: Bacteria > Pseudomonadota > Alphaproteobacteria > Rhodobacterales > Rhodobacteraceae > Roseovarius. The sequence continues at coordinate 58,606 of JBASXE010000129.1, forward strand.
TCACCGGCAGTTTGAGAAACACATCGCCCGCCGCGTCCGGCTCGGGCATGTGGCCTGCGCGCATGTTGATTTGCAAAGAGGGCACGATGAGCTTTGGCATGGGCAGGGTGGCATCGTCGAAAAAGGCGGTCACGTCCGGCGACATGTGGGTTCTTTCTGGTGGCTTTGGGCAAGGCTACCGCGCGCGATGCGTACCTGTCCGGCGCAAGACCTTGCCAGACAGGGCGGGCCGCGCTTTTATGCGCATAGATGAGTGGAGGGGCTGTTTTGGCCGGGCATGTCGAGACCGAAGACCGTGAGGGCATCCGTATTTTGCGCCTTGCTGGAAGCGTGTCGAATGCGTTGACGCCTGATTTGCGCTCCCGTTTGCGGGCCGCCTTGGCGCAGGCTGACGCAGATCCCGGTGCGCGCGCCATCGTGCTGACTGGCGCGGGCGGCACATTCTCCGTTGGCCTCAATGTAACCGCGCATGACAGCCCCCAAGCCGCCCGCGAGATGGCTGCGCTGATCACATTGCTGAATGAAAGCCGCCTGCCTGTGGTTGCGGCCCTTGAAGGGGCGGCGCTTGGGGCAGCTCTGGGTTTGGCTCTTGCGGCACACGGTCGGGTGGCCACACCTGATCTGAGGATTGCGGTGCCGGATGCGCAGCTGCATCTGGTGCCCTGTGCGGGGCTGACGCAGCTTTTGCCGCGCTTGGGTGGTGCTGCTGTGGCGCTGGAGGCGATGTTGGGTGCGCGGAGTTTTCAGGCGGGTGCCCCCGAGATCGCCAGTTTGTTCGATCAGGTGGCCAGCGGCGATGTTCTGGAGGCCGCTCTGCACCATGCGGAGAGATTGGCCAAGGGGGGTGCGCGTCGGGTCGAGGATCGGCGCGAGGGGTTTGCCGATGCGGGCGCCTATATGGCTGCGCTGGATGGCGCGCACACGGAAGCACCAGCCCGAGAGGGGATTGTGCGCGCGGTTGAGGCGGCAATGCTCCTGCCGCTGGCGCAGGGACTTGAGCTTGAGCTTTTGGCATATGAAGATGCGCGGGTGTCGCGGGCGTCACGCATTGCACGCCATCTGATGGTCACTCAAAGCCGCGTGGCGCGGCCAGCGAGACCCAAGGGCGCACCGCTGCGCGAGATCGTGCTGTCAGGGCCGCGCGGGCCGTTCGCAGAGGTTTCCGTGATGGCGTTGGACGCGGGGTGGCGGGTACATCTGGCGTTTGAGCAAAAGGGCCAGAATGAATCCACGCGCCAATCTGTGGAGCAGGTTTATGACGGCGCGGTTGCACGAGGGTTGATGACGGCACAGGTCCGGGCGGACCGGCTGTCGCGGCTTTTGGTGGGGGCTGAAATGTCTGGCGCTGATGCGCTTTTCGAGATGGGCGGGCGCGGGGTGCAGGGGCTTTCAGCCGCGCCGCGTGTGCGGATCAGCGAGGGAGATGGTGTGCACCCCGGGCTGGGCGCGGATGCGCTTTGGCTCAGGTTTTATGCCCCAGCGCATGTGGCGAAGCTGTGCGAGATGGCGGCCGGTCCGGACGCAGGGGACACGGCGGAGCGGTTGCGTGCCGCTTTGATGCAGGCGGGCAAGACGGTGCTACGCGCGGCCCCGATGCCGGGCATGATCGGGCGCAATCTGGACTGGGCGGTTTGGCGCGCGGCCCTTGCCCTCGTGGAGGCTGGGCATAACCCCTATGCCGTGGACGCAGGCGCGGAGCGGCTAGGCTTTGCGCATGGCCCGTTTCGGCAGATGGACGCCGAAGGGCTCAAGGCGGCGCTGGGCCGTTTGGAGGTTTTGGGTGCTGCGCGGGGGGCGGCAGGGCTTCAGGCGGGCGGTCTGTTACACCGTCTGATTGCGCAGGGGCAATCAGGCGCGCGGGCGGGGCAGGGCGTCTATCGCTACAGCGGGGCTGGGCCGAAGCGGCGCAAGGATTTGGATATTGGGGCAGCATCACCCGAGACGGCGGCGGAAGCTTTGCGGGCGGCGCTGGTCAATGAGGCGGCGCGGCTTTTGGAGGCAAAGGTTGCCGTGCGCGCGAGCGATATTGATCTGGCGCTGATGATGGCACATGGCCTGCCGCGTGCGGCAGGTGGGATTTTGTGGCAGGCGGATGAGGAGGGCCTTCCGGGCCTGTTGATGCGGATGCGCGGCTGGCGGGATCTGGACCTTGACCTCTGGACGCCGTGTGACGGGCTTCAGCGCATGGTGCGAGAGGCGCGCGGGTTTTACGGGCGCGCCTAGCTGAGCACGATACCCACAACAACCATCATAAGGCCGATCATGGACAAGAAGAGCGCGCCGGAATTGACGGGCACCACGCGTTTCAGCAGGTCGCGCATCTCATCCTCGCCCATGCCCGCGCGGCGCGCACGCCAGACCTGCCCGATGCAATAGACGAGGCCACCCAAGCCGATCAAAGAGACTGCCGCACCGGCCCAAACGAGGTATTCCATGGCGCTGCCTCCTTGCAGGTTTGCCCTTGTCGCCGAGGTAGTGGAAAAGCGCGGCAAGCTCAAGCGGGGCCTTGCAGGTGCGCGGGCGGCGGGTTACCCAGAACGCCCCTGATAGCCCCCCGGAGAGACAGATATGAACGACACCAGCCCCGATAGCAGCTACCGCGTCACCGCAGATGAGCTGCGCCAGTTTATCGAACGGTATGAGCGGCTGGAGGCCGAGAAAAAAGACGTGGCCGAGCAGCAAAAAGAGGTGATGGCCGAGGCCAAAGGCCGTGGCTATGACACCAAGGTGATGCGCAAGGTGATTGCCCTGCGCAAGCGCGACAAGGATGATATCGCCGAGGAAGAGGCGGTGTTGGAGATGTATAAAGAAGCGCTTGGGATGGGCTGACCTGCCGCCCGGCGATCTGATGAGCACAAAGCTCCAGCCATGAAAAAAGCCGCGCAAGTCTCCCTGCGCGGCTTTTGTCTGTTTTAGTGCGAGAGGGCTCAGGCCGTCTCTTCGTCCGTATCGCTTTCGGGCAGAACGTCTTCGACGGTCTCGGCCAGATCGTCATCCTCGGAGGCAGCAGCACCGATATCGTCGAACAACTCGGCAATCTCGAAATCCGCAGCGGCTTCTTCTTCGGCGGCCATCTCTTGGATGGATTTACCGGAAGCCTGCAATTCAGCCTCTTCGGGCGAGCGTGCAACGTTCAGCGTGATGGTCGCGTCAACCTCGGGGTGGAGTGAGACATGCACGTCGTGCAGGCCCAGATCCTTGATGGGGTTAACCAGAGCCACTTGCTTGCGATCGACTGTGAAGCCATTTTCGCAGGCCGCATCGGCGGCATCGCGTGTGGTGACGGAGCCGTAAAGCGCGCCCGAATCGGCGGCCTGGCGAATCACGACGAATTTTTGACCGTTCAGCTTTTCGGCCATGGCTTCGGCTTCTTTGCGGGTCTCAAGGTTTTGCGCTTCGAGCTGCGATTTACGCGTCTCGAATTGAGCAATGTTCTTTTCTGATGCCGAGAGGGCTTTGCCCTGTGGCAGGAGATAGTTGCGGGCGTAGCCGGACTTTACGTCGACGACGTCGCCCATCTGGCCAAGCTTGGCCACGCGTTCGAGAAGGATCACTTGCATGTCAGGGTCTCCTTACTTGACGGCATAGGGCAGCAGGGCGAGGAAGCGGGCGCGCTTGATGGCACGGGCCAGCTCGCGTTGCTTCTTGGCCGAGACGGCGGTGATACGGGAAGGCACGATCTTGCCGCGCTCGGAGATATACCGTTGCAGCAGGCGCGTGTCCTTGTAATCGATCTTGGGTGCATTGTCGCCCGAGAAGGGGCAGACTTTGCGGCGGCGGAAAAATGGTTTCGTAGCCATGGTTTAATGTCCTTGTCTCAGGTGTTGATCAACTGCGCTCGCGGCGCTCGGCGCGCTCGTCGCGTTTTTGCATCTGGACCGAAGGGCCCTCTTTGTGGGCGTCAACCTTGATGGTCATCACGCGCATCACGTCGTCATGCAGGCGCATCAGGCGTTCCATTTCCTGCACCGCAGCGGCAGGCGCATCGATCTTCAGGAAGGCATAGTGGCCCTTGCGGTTTTTGTTGATCTTGTAGGCCATCGTTTTGACGCCCCAATACTCGTGCTCGACGAGTTTTCCACCATTGTCGGCCAGAACGGTGCCAAAATGTTCGATCAGGCCCTCGGCCTGTGCGGAGGAGAGATCCTGCCGCGCGATAAAGACATGCTCGTAAAACGACATGTTTCAGATCCACTTCTATCAAGGCGCATTTCATAGGCGGGGCATCTATCCTTCTGCGGCCCTGCCACGAGAGTCTGCGCGGTTCATCAAACGTGCAGAAGGAAGCGCCCTGATAGGGCAGAACGCATAGCGGCGCAAGAGCACACAAGCGCTTGGGCAGGCGGCGCCGCTTTGCCCGAACATCTCCCCATGGCCGCCGCATTGCCGCCCTCTTTCTTCATCAATCGTTAACCAAGAAGAAACGACGAAACCAGTAACGAGGGCACAGCCATGACAGCACTTCCCGATACCATGATGCCTGATGGGCCATTGCGCAGCCAGCGGATTATTCCTGCGTATTATACGCCAACCAAGGTGGACAGCGTTCTGCGCGCATTGGCGCTGCGCTGCGCCGGTATGGCGGCGATGGGGGCCTCGATCGGCCTGTGGATCGTGCCGGGCATGGAAGGCGATGCAGCCATGCAGCTGACCAAGCTTCTGGTCTCGGCCACATTCCTTGTCGGAGGTGCGGCGATGATCGGCATATCTCGCCGCAATGACGCGCCTGAGGTGCTTATCGACACAAAGACCCGGCAGTTGACCGTGATCATGCGTGATCGGCGCGGGCAGGTGACTTCGCAGACAAGCCATGCGATTGATGGTTTGCGCGAGATCGAATTGCGCGACGGCCTGTTGACGGCGCGTGACAAGAAGGGCGAGCCGCTGATTGCGCTGCCGGTTGAGGATGCCGAGGTCGAGGGCGCGTTGCGCAGCTTGCTCAACCGACCAAAGGCCGAACCCCAAATCTGAGACTGGACGATGCGCGCAGCGGTGGCGAAACACCGCTGCGCACACAGAGTGTTGAGCGATGCGCAATTGTAATCAGCCGCATGCGCTATATTTCCTGCTGGGTAATCAAACACCCAAAAGGAGATACCAATGAAGCCGATGATCCTCGCCGCAGCCCTTGGCCTTGCCGCCACGAGCGCCCAGGCCGCCCCCGAGAAATTCACGCTCGACGCGAGCCACAGCCAAGTGTTGTTTTCCTATGACCACCTTGGATTTTCCACAACATTCAACATGTTCTCCGGCTTTGAAGGCGAAATCATGTTCGATCAGGAAGATCCTGCCAACTCTTCCGTGAACGTTTCGATCCCTGTCATGTCGCTCTTCACCGGGTGGGAAGCGCGCTTCAATCACTTCATGGGTGATGATTTCTTCGCCGCGGCAGAGGGTGATATGATCACCTTCACCTCCACTGAAATTTCCGTCACTGGTGAGGATGAGGCGCTGATCACTGGCGACCTCACGATCAACGGCGTGACCAAATCCGTGGTTCTGGAGGCCGAGCTGAACAAGGTCGGTATGCACCCTATGGCTGGCAAGGAATGGGTTGGCTTTGACGCCGAGACCAAGATCTTGCGCTCCGATTTTGGGCTTGGCAACTTCGCCCCCAATGTGAGCGACGAACTTGAGGTGGAAATCTCCATTGAGGCGCAAAAGGCCGAGTAAGCCACGCAGCATTTGATCCATACGCCTGCGCGGGGGAGACCTCGCGCAGGCGTTTGTGTATTCAGCGCTGGGCGGTCAACGTGAAGCTGATCTCGACCCCAAAGGCCAGTGAGGCCTCGTCGCCCACACTCATCCCGATGCCAAAATCGCGCCGATCGACGGTGAGCCTGCCTGACGCCTTTGCAATGTCATCCTCTATGGCGAGGGTCACGGGCATGGACACGGGAACCTCCGCCTCTTTGATCCTGAGCGTGCCGTCCGCGATCAAAGCGCCGTCGCGGGTGATGAGCTCCGCCTCGAACGCGGCGGTCGGATGCGCCTCGGCGTTGAAGAAATCCGCACCCATCGCTTGGCCCGTGACCGACCCTAGGGTCAGGGAGGGGATCGCGATGGTCACGCTGACCGCGCCGTGCTGGCCGCTTGCATCCGGGACCTCGGTATAGGTGATCTCGGCGGTCCAATCTGCAAAGCTGCCCGTGACCTCCGCGCCGCCTTGGGTGATGGCGATGCCGAGCGTGCCGTCTTGGACGGCCCAGTCGCTTTGGACCTCCGCAAGGGCGGTTTGGGCGGGGGCCTCCTTGGCGAACCACCCAAGGCCCGCGCCTGCGCCCAAAGCCGCGGCCCAGACCATGAGGGCTGCGACCAAGGGCAGAGCGTGGCCCGGTTGTGTCGCCGTGGCCTCGGCCGTCCCGCCGCCTGGCAGCATCCGGCGCAGCGTGGCGTCCTTATCGATGACATGGTGCTTGATCGCGCCCGCGGCGTGCAGGACGATGGACCCGGCCAGCACCCATTGCAGGATGTAATGCACAACGCCGCTGATCTCGGCCACATGCGGATCGCGGGGGACAAAAGGCAGCGTTTGCCCAAAGGGCCACCAGATCGGTGCGAAGCCGGTGGTCGCCGCGTGATGCACCCAACCGCTGAGCGGCACCACCACGAGCGAGCCATAAAGCAGCCAATGCACGGTCACAGCGAGCCGCGCCTCAATGGCATGATCGCCGTTCAGGAGGCCGGGCTTGGGTTGGGCCACTGCCCATGCGATGCGGGCCAGCGCCACGGCGAAGAGAGTGAGGCCGAGGGTTTTGTGTATGGAGAACAGCAAGATGGCCCAGTCGATGATCTCCTGACCCGCTGTGCCTGCCTTGATCTGATCCGCCAGATTGCTGGCAATGATACCGAGCGCAAAAAGCGTGAGGATCATCAGCGCGCTGATCCAGTGGAAGGTCTTGGTGATCGCGCCGTAGCTTTGGGGCGTGTTGGTCAGGGGCATGGGCAAGCCTTTGTCTGGAATGCGCATCGGTTTATTGTCTGTCGATCTATAACCTAGCGGTTTCATGTCGCTGAGCAATCTGCGCGGCTGCACAGGCCCCGTGCATTGGCGCCCTTGGTCGTTGCCCTCCACAGTTGCTCTGAGCGCCGCAGCGCGCTATCGCAGAGGAAATGCAGGACGAAAAGGGGCAAGTATGAGCCGCGCATTCATTTTTCCGGGGCAAGGCGCCCAGACGATTGGCATGGGCCGGGACTTGGCCGAGGCCTACCCCGCAGCACGGGCCGTGTTCGATGAGGTGGATGACGCGCTGGGCGAGAAGCTCTCCGCGCTCATCTGGGAGGGGGAACAGGATGCGCTGACGCTGACGCAGAACGCGCAGCCTGCGCTTATGGCGACATCATTAGCCGCCCTGCGCGCGCTTGAGGCCGAGGGGGCCGCGCTGGAGGTGGCGTCCTTCGTGGCGGGCCACTCACTGGGCGAATACTCGGCGCTGGCGGCTGCGGGGACGTTTAGTGTGGCCGACACCGCGCGGCTGTTGCGGACGCGCGGGCGGGCGATGCAAGAGGCTGTGCCGGTCGGTGTGGGGGCCATGGCCGCCATTCTGGGGCTTGATTTCGCCGCCGTGCAAACCGTGGCCAAAGAGGCCGCGCAAGGCGAGGTGTGCCAGGCCGCCAACGACAATGACCCCGGACAGGTGGTCGTCTCCGGTCACACCGCCGCCGTGGAGCGGGCGGTGGAACTGGCCAAGGCGGCGGGTGCGAAACGCGCCATGCTTTTGCCCGTGAGCGCGCCATTTCATTGCGCGCTGATGAGCCCGGCGGCCGAGGTGATGGCAGAGGCTTTGGGCGCTGTGGAGATGCATGCGCCAACTGTGCCTCTGGTTGCCAATGTGGAGGCATCGGCGGTCAGCGATCCTGCACAAATCCGCGCACTTTTGGTGGCGCAGGTCACAGGCTCCGTCCGCTGGCGCGAAAGCGTGGCCTATATGAGCGCGCAAGGCGTCACTGAGACATGGGAGATCGGCGCAGGCAAGGCGCTGTCGGGCATGGTGCGGCGCGTCGACCGCGAGATTGCTGTGCGCAACATCGGCACGTCGGAAGATGTCGTTGCGGCTGTGGCTGCGCTGAATGGGTAGTCTGTGGCTGTGGTTGCGCGTGACGAATACACAAACGAGAGGGACTGAGCATGTTTGATCTGAGCGGAAAAGCGGCGCTGGTAACGGGCGCATCTGGCGGAATAGGTGGCGCGATTGCCACGGCCTTGCACAGTGCGGGGGCCACGGTGGGCCTCAGTGGCACGCGCGAGGCGCCGCTGAAAGCGCTCGCCGCGGAGTTGGGTGAGCGGGCGCATGTCTTGCCGTGCAATCTCAGCGATCCGGAGGCGGTCGAGGCGCTCCCCAAGGCCGCCATTGCCGCCATGGGATCGCTCGATATCCTTGTGAACAATGCCGGGATCACGCGTGATCAGCTTTTCATGCGCATGTCGGATGAGGATTGGCAGAGCGTTCTGGACGTGAACCTCACCAGCACGATGCGCCTGTGCCGTGGCGTTATGCGGCCCATGATGAAGGCGCGCTGGGGGCGGATTATCAATATCAGCTCCATTGTGGGTGCCACGGGCAATCCGGGTCAAGCCAATTACGCCGCGTCCAAAGCAGGCATGGTCGGGATGACCAAATCCATTGCCTATGAGGTCGCGAGCCGCGGCATCACGGCCAACGCTGTTGCTCCCGGCTTTATCGCCACGCCGATGACTGATGCGCTGACCGATGATCAAAAGGCCAAGATCAACGAGCAGATTCCCGCCGCCCGCATGGGCACGCCCGAGGAGATCGCAGCGGCCGTGCTGTATCTGGCGAGTGTTGAGGCCGGCTATGTCACAGGCTCTGTGCTGCATGTGAATGGCGGGATGGCGATGCTCTGATCTGCTTGCGGGCGGGGGTATGGCGAAAGCATTTGCCAATGCGCGCCCATGTGCTATAGGCGGCGCAGATTTGCCGGGGCGCACCTTGCGCGCGCTCGCGGCGCCCTGATAGTCAGGGTCAGTCAACCGCGCCCCGTCTTGGGGTTTACTCAAAGGCCGCAACCCTCTCCGGGGACGGCAATACCGGGCCGTACGGCCCAACGAAAAACGAGGATTATGACATGAGCGATATCGCAGACCGCGTGAAGAAGATCGTTGTTGAGCATCTTGGCGTTGAAGAAGAGAAAGTTGCCGACAACGCATCTTTCATCGACGATCTGGGCGCAGATAGCCTCGATACGGTTGAGTTGGTCATGGCGTTCGAAGAAGAGTTTGGGATCGAGATTCCAGATGACGCGGCCGAGACCATCCAGACCTTCGGCGACGCGGTGAAGTTCATTACCGAAGCGTCCTGAGCCGTCGCGGGTCTTTGGCCCGCGCCTCACGATACTCAGATCGAAGCCCCTGGCGCTTTTGCGGCGGGGGCTTTTTTTTGCGTGCTGAACATGCGTGGGGGCGGGATCGTTTGGATTTGGCGGGTAAGCCCAGAAAATCTGGGCCGCAGGCGCGCTTTGAGGTCGGCGCGCGTTTAGGTTATGCTAGGGTCGCGCTGTCCGGACAATGCCGGGCGTTATATCTGGCTAGGAGTGATGTGGCATGCTGATCTATCCGACTTTGGAACTTCTTGATGGCAAGTGTGTGTCGTTGACGCGGGGGCGGCTTGAAGAGCCGACGCTTTGGCATGTGGACCCGGTCGAGACAGCGCGCAGCTTTGCCGCCGCAGGGGCCCAGTGGATGCATGTGACCGACATCAACGGGCTGCGCGGAGACGGCGACAATGCCGAGCTGATCGAGGAGATCATCCGCGCGGCGGGCATTCCGGTGCAACTTGGCGGCGGTTTTCGCAGCCGTGAAATGATCGAGCAATGGATCGACAAGGGGGTGGGCCGCGTGGTGATAGGCACGATGGCGGCGCGCGACCCTGATCTTTTGCGCGCACTGGCCAAGCTTTATCCCGATCAGATGGTTCTGGCGGTGGATATTTATGAGGGCTACGTCATGACAGACGGCTGGCAGTCCCGCTCCAGCTTCTCGCCGGAGGCATATGTCGCGGCGTTCGACGCGGACCCGCTTGCGGGGATCATCGTGACCGATATCGACTCCTCCATGCGAGACCGCGATGCGAGCCTTGGGGTGATCACCGGGCTTGCGGCGGCAACGCGCCATCCGGTGATTGCGCGCGGCACGGTGCGCACGGTCGATGATGTGTCGCGGCTGACTTTCGTGCCCAATTTGGCGGGCACGCTGATCGGGCGGGCTCTCATGGCACGCGATGTGGATTTGGCCGAAGCGCTGGAGGTGGCGCAGGCTGCGGGCGCGCCTGTGGCCGAGTTCCGCTAACCTGAATGCGCGGCGCGCGGGATTTTGCCGTTTGCACGGCGCGGCGCACTCTTGCCCCTTGGCCCCAAGCCGCGGTAAGAGCGGCGTCAAGCAAGCGTTGAGAGGGGCCGTATCATGCGCCGAGTTGTTGTCACCGGATTGGGATTGGTCACACCTTTGGCCTCTGGGGTCGAAGAGACATGGACGCGCCTTTTGGATGGGCAATCTGGCGCAGGACCGATCACACGGTTCGACCCGGTCAACGTGCTGACGAAATATGCCTGTCAGGTGCCTGATGGCGATGGCACCGACGGCACATTCTTCGCCGATACCTACATGCACCCCAAGGAGCGCCGGAAGGTTGATGATTTCATCCTCTATGGCATCGCGGCGGCTCAGCAGGCGGTCGAGGATGCGGGATGGATGCCTGAGGACGAAGAGGGCCGCCTCCGCACCGGCGTGATGATCGGCTCCGGCATCGGCGGATTGCAATCCATCGAGGAGACCACGCTGATCATCCGCGACAAGGGTGTGCGGCGTGTGTCGCCTTTCTTCATCCCCGGTGCGCTGATCAACCTGATCTCGGGTCAGGTGGGTATCCGCTATGGTTTCAAGGGCCCCAATCATGCGGTCGTCACGGCCTGTTCCACAGGCGCACATGCGATTGGCGACGCTGCACGGCTGATCATGTTCGGTGATGCCGAGGTGATGGTTGCGGGCGGCGCGGAAGCGGCGATCTGCGAGATCGGTATCGCGGGGTTCAACGCCTGCAAGGCGCTCAGCACCAAGCGCGCCGATGATCCCAAGGCCGCCAGCCGCCCCTATGATGCGGATCGCGATGGGTTCGTGATGGGCGAGGGCGCCGGCGTGGTCGTGCTTGAGGAATATGAGCATGCCAAGGCGCGCGGGGCCAAGATTTACGCCGAGATTCTGGGCTATGGCCTGTCCGGCGATGCCTATCACATCACCGCCCCGTCCGAGGATGGCGAAGGCGGGTTCCGCGCGATGCAAAGCGCGCTGAAGCATGCAGGCGTCGCGCCAGCGGATGTGGACTACATCAATGCGCATGGCACTTCGACCATGGCCGACACGATTGAGCTTGCGGCCGTGGAGCGCCTTTTGGGCGATGCGGCGGGTAATGTCGCGATGAGTTCGACCAAATCGGCCACCGGGCACCTCTTGGGAGCGGCGGGCGCGATTGAAGCGATCTTCGCCATTCTTGCCGTGCGCGATCAGGTGGTTCCGCCGACGATCAACCTGGACAATCCGGCTGTCGAGACGCCGCTCGATCTGGTGCCCAACACCAAGCGGGCGCGCAAGGTTGATGTCGCGTTGTCGAACAGCTTTGGCTTTGGCGGAACGAATGCCAGCCTTTGCGTTGGGAAGCTGCGCTGATGTGGCGGCATATCGCGTCTAATGCCCTGACGTTTCTCGTGGTGATCACTTTCCTTCTTGGGGGTGTGATCCTTTGGGGGCAGAGCAGCTATACTGCCGAAGGCCCGCTTGAGGAACAGATTTGCCTGCGGGTTGAGCGCGGCTCGAACATGCGGGCGGTCTCGGAAGATCTCGAGGCCGAGGGTGCCGTGACCAGCGGCGCGCTGTTTCGCATCGGGACGGAATATGCTGACAAGGCGCAAGACCTGAAAGCGGGCAGTTGGCTTTTGCCGCAAGGTGCCAGCATGGGTGAAATCACCGAGATCATCACACGCGGTGGGGCGAGCACCTGCGGCACCGAAGTGGTCTACCGCATTGGCGTGACACGCAGCGAGGTGCAGGTGCGCGAGCTTGACCCCGCGACCAACCGATATGTGGAAATGGCGGCCTTTGAGCCCGGTGTAGAAGACCCTGCACCCGAGTTTGAGGCCGTGCGCAGCCTGAACGATACACGGTTCCGCGTGGCGATTGCTGAGGGCGCCACCAGTTGGCAGATCGTTGATGCGCTCAACCGCGTCGATGTTCTGCAGGGCGAGGTCGCCGCGCTGCCCGCTGAGGGAAGTCTTGCGCCCGACAGTTACGAAGTGCGCGAGGGCGACACGCGCCAGAGCCTGATCGACCGGATGCAAACCGCGCAGGAGGCGATCATCGCCGAAGCCTGGCAAAACCGGGCCGAAGGCCTGCCGCTGGAGACGCCGGAGGACATGCTGATCCTTGCGTCGATCATCGAAAAAGAAACCGCGGTGACCGATGAGCGCCGTCAGGTCAGCTCGGTTTTCATCAACCGTCTCAATCAGGGCATGCGTTTGCAAACCGACCCGACGGTGATCTACGGCGTGACCGAGGGCCGCGCGCCGCTGGGTCGCGGTCTGCGCCAAAGCGAGCTGCGTGCGGAGACGCCTTGGAACACCTATGTGATCCCGGGCCTGCCCCCCACGCCGATCGCCAACCCCGGCCGCGCCAGCATCAAAGCGGCGGTTGATCCCGACGGCAGCGACTATATCTTCTTCGTGGCCGATGGCACTGGCGGGCACGCCTTTGCACGCACCTTGGCAGAGCATAACGCCAATGTCGCCATCTGGCGGCAGATCGAGGCGGAACGCGCGGAGCAGGCCAACTGATCCCTGCGGCAAAGCGCACGGCCCCAAGCCCTTGACCCTAGGCGCGGTCGGGGCCAAAGAAACGGTCATTGACCAAGACGATCAAGGGAGCGCCGAAATGGTGCGAAAGGCCGAGACCGGCGCGGATGAGACCGAGCGGACAAGCTCCAAGGAGCTGGGCGCGCTGACGGCGCTCATGCCGTTTTTGGCGCCTTACAAGCTGCTTATGGCGGGCGCGGGGGCTGCACTGGTCACGACCGCTTGTGTGTCGTTGATCCTGCCTCTCGCGGTGCGGCAGGTGGTCGATAACTTCTCGATCAAAGATGCCACTTTGCTCAACCTCTATTTTGCGTCCGCGTTGGTGATTGCGGCCCTTTTGGCTTTGGGCACGGGCCTGCGCTATGCGCTGGTCACGCGGTTGGGCGAGCGGGTGGTGGCGGATATCAGGCGCGCGGTTTTTGACCGGGTGATCGGGATGAGTCCTGCGTTTTTCGAGCGGGTAATGACCGGCGAGGTGCTGAGCCGGATCACTACGGACACGACCTTGATTCTCAGCGTGATCGGCTCTTCGGTGTCGATTGCCCTGCGCAACCTGCTGATCCTGATCGGTGGGCTGATATTGATGCTTTTTACCTCCACCGCGCTGACGGGGATGGTGCTTTTGATCGTGCCGATGATCCTCGTGCCGATTTTCACGCTGGGACGCAGGCTGAGGCGGCTCAGCCGGGAGAATCAGGACTGGATCGCGGAAAGCTCGGGCAATGCGTCCGAGGCGCTTCTGAGCGTGCAGACCGTTCAGGCCTTTACCCAAGAGGCGCAGACGCGCGGGCGGTTTGGTGATGTGACCGAACGCAGCTACCAGGCCGCACGCGAGCGGATCTGGACCCGCGCTTTGATGACGGTGATCGTGATCTTCTTGGTATTTGCGGGCATCGTCGGTGTGCTTTGGGCCGGAGCGCTTCAGGTGCGGGCGGGGTCCATGAGCGCGGGCACGATGGTGCAATTCATGATCTATTCGGTGATGGTCGCAAGCGCCGTGGCCGCCTTGTCGGAAATATGGGGCGAATTGCAGCGCGCGGCGGGCGCGACCGAGCGGCTGGTGGAGCTTCTGGGCACGCAGGACGCGGTGCAAGACCCCGGCATCGCGCGCGATCTGCCAAGCCCTCTGCGTGGAGAGATCGTGTTTTCGAACGTCGATTTTGCATACCCCTCACGGCGCGAGACCGCAGCGCTGGCCGGGTTCGACCTCAGGATCAAGCCGGGCGAGACAGTGGCCCTTGTCGGACCCTCTGGCGCGGGCAAGACGACGGTGATCCAGCTGATCCAGCGGTTTTATGACCCGGATGCCGGGCAGATCACGCTGGACGGTGTGCCGATTTCGGAGATGCGCCGCGATGTGTTTCGCCGTGCGCTGGCTCTGGTGCCGCAGGACCCTGTGATCTTTGCCACCTCGGCGCGTGAAAACATCCGCTTCGGGCGTATTGGTGCCACGGACGCCGAGGTCGAAGAAGCTGCACGCGCCGCCAATGCGCATGACTTCATTGCAGCGCTGCCCAAGGGTTACGAGAGCGAGGTGGGAGAGCGGGGTGTCATGCTCTCGGGTGGCCAAAAACAGCGGATCGCTATTGCCCGCGCCATCCTGCGCGACGCGCCTGTCTTGTTGCTCGATGAGGCAACAAGCGCGCTTGATGCTGAAAGTGAGCGCGCGGTGCAGACCGCCGTGGCGCGTCTCTCAGAGGGGCGCACCACCATCATCGTGGCGCATCGCCTTGCGACCGTGAAGCAGGCCGACCGCATCGTGGTGATGGAGGCCGGGCGAATCGTCGCCACGGGCACCCATGACAGCCTTGTGGCCGAAGATGGGCTTTATGCGCGGCTGGCCCGGCTGCAATTCACCGACGGGGAAGCGGCCTGAGGCTTTCCCCGCGATGTGCCCTTTGCTTTGGCCGGGAATGGGCGCAGGCTCACCGCTCCTATAACGAGGGGGTTTTCTCATGGGATTTTGGAATTTTCTGACCGGCGCCGGCAAGAAAGTTGGCAATGGCGCGCCGGATGCGGCTGCGCTGAAGAAAGAAGTGGCGGATCTGGGTCTTGAGGCTGAGGGCCTTTAGATCGACGTGGTGGACGGGGTTGTCAAAGTCTCCGGCACAGCGACGAGCCAGGAGGCCAAGGAGAAAGTGATCCTTGCCGTGGGCAATATCGAAGGCGTGTCCGGAGTGGAAGACCTCGCGGGCGGCGATGATCCGGTTCTGCACGAGGTCAAGAAGGGCGATACGCTCTGGGCGATTTCGGAAAAGACGCTGGGTAATGGCGCGCGCTACACCGAGATTTTCGAGGCCAACAAGCCAATGTTGAGCCATCCCGACAAGATCTATCCCGGCCAGATGTTGCGTATCCCGCAATAAGCAGCGCCGAAGCGTGAATGGGGCCTCTGCGCATTTGTGCGGGGGCCTTTTTCGTGTCCTGCGCATGGGTTTGAGTATTTACACGACACATGACTGCGCTCTGGACGCGCGCGCGCGCTTTGCTAGAGTGGCGCTTTAGAAAGGTGGACACCATGAAAATAGCAACCGCTGCCTATCCGCTCGACCCGGTCAGAAACTGGGCTGAGTTTTCTGCAAAGCTCACAGATTGGGTGGCCGGGGCCGCGGGGCAGGGCGCGGAGCTTTTGGTTTTCCCGGAATATGGCGCGATGGAGCTTGCGATGTTGGCGGGTCCCGAGGCGGCGGCGGATCTTGAGCGCTGCCTGCATGCCGTATCGGGTGTGATCGGTGATGTGGATGATCTGCACAGCGATCTGGCGGCGCGTTACGGTGTTCATATCCTGGCGGCCTCGGCCCCGGTGTTCGATGCGGCTTTTGGCACCCGACCCGTGAACCGGGCGCGGCTTTTCTCACCCACGGGCGGTCGGGGCATTCAGGACAAGCAGATCATGACCCGGTTTGAGCGCGATCCGTGGGATGTTATCCCGGGTGGCGGGCTTGAGATTTTTGACACCGCATTGGGCAAGATTGCGATCCTCATCTGCTACGACAGCGAGTTTCCCCTTCTGGGCCGCGCAGTGTCTGAAGCAGACCTTCTTTTGGTGCCGTCCTGCACCGAGGCGCTGGCGGGCTATACCCGTGTGCGGATCGGGTCGCAGTCGCGCGCGATGGAGGCGCAATGCGTGAGCGTCATGTCATCGATCGTGGGCCTCGCGCCGTGGTGTCCGGCGGTGGATGAAGGCACCGGCATGGGTGGCATCTTTGGCCCGCCGGATGTGGGCTTTCCGTCCAACGGCGTGATCGCAGAAGGGGTGCTGAACCAGCCCGGCTGGACCTACGCGGAGGTCGATTTGGGGGCCGTGGCCCATGTGCGCGCCGATGGCGGGGTTCTCAACCGTTTGCACTGGGACGATCAGGGCGGGCAACACAGTGTTCCGCAATTGCGGGCCTTGCGCTAATCTGTGCTTGAAAACCTCTGCGAATGGGGCCATTTAGTGCGCCAATCCGCGCTATGCGGAGATGTGGATCGAAGGAGACCCCATGGCCAAGGAAGATACGCTCGAATTCCCCGGTGTCGTCAAGGAACTCCTGCCGAACGCGACATTCAGGGTCGAGCTTGAAAACGGCCATGAGATTATCGCACATACGGCAGGCAAGATGCGCAAGAACCGCATTCGTGTTCTGGCAGGTGACAAGGTGCAGGTCGAGATGACCCCCTATGATCTGACCAAGGGCCGGATCAATTACCGCTTCAAGTAAACGGCGTGCCCGTCATGCCAACGCTTTGGGCTGGCGCGTGAGATGAAGCTGATTCTGGGATCAGGAAGCCCGCGCAGGCGCGAGCTTTTGGCGCAGATAGGCGTTGTGGCGGATGATATCCGCCCCCCTGACATTGACGAGACGCCCATGCAGGCGGAACTGCCGCGCCCCTATTGTGTGCGCATGGCCGCTGAAAAGGCGCGCGCCGTTCAGGCGGATGGTGACGACATCGTGCTGTCGGCTGATACTACCGTGGCGTTGGGCCGGCGCATTTTGGGCAAGCCCGAGGATGGGGTAGAGGCGAGCGCGTTCCTGCGGCTTCTGTCCGGGCGGCGGCACCGGGTCATTACCGCTGTGGCGGTGCGCCGGGGCAATCAGGTCTGGGAGCGTGATGTGGTCAGTGCTGTGAAGATGAAACCTCTCTCGGAAGAGGACATAGCGGGCTATATCGCCACCGGCGATTGGCAGGGCAAAGCGGGTGGATACGGGATTCAGGGGCCAGCGGGCGCGCTTATCCCGTGGATATCCGGCTCGTTCACCGGAATTGTCGGCCTACCCTTGGCCGAGACAGCTGGGCTGTTGCGCGCCGCAGGCTGGAGGATGTCATGAGCCGCGATACCATCGTTCTGGACCATATCGGCACGCTGGAGGCCGCGGCGCTCATTCGGGGCGGGCGGCTCGAGGATTTGCTTGTGGATGTGGATGCACCACGCCCCGGCACGATCTACCGTGCCATCGCAGACCGACCTATCAAGGGGCAGGGGGGCATGTTCCTGCGGACGCCGGATGGCCCGGCCTTCTTGCGTCAGGTCAAGGGGCTGGCACCTGGTCAGGTGATACTGGTTCAGGTGACGGGATATGCCGAGCCGGGCAAAGCGCTGCCGGTCACACAAAAGCTCCTGTTCAAGAGCCGATATGCGATTGTGACGCCGGAGGCGCCGGGGCTGAATGTTTCGCGCAGCATCCGCGATGAGGCGCGCCGCGACGCATTGTTGGAGATCGCGCATGCGGAGATGGGGGGCGAGGCGATGGGGCTGATCCTGCGCTCGTCCTGTGACGGGGCCGAGGCGAGTGAGATCGCCGAGGATATCCGCGCCATGGCCGATTTGGCCGCCGCCGTGATGGCCGATAGCGAGGGCGAGGCGGAGGTTCTGACCGAAGGCTATGGTCCGCACCAGCTTGCGTGGCGCGACTGGACTGCACCTGCGGATGTGGTGACCTCTGCGGGTGGCTTTGAGGGCGAGGGCGTGTTGGATGCGCTGGAGGCGCTGGCGGGCGCTCAGGCCACTCTCAGCGCCGGTGCGTCGATGTTTATCGAGCCCACCCGCGCGCTGGTGGCGGTTGACGTGAACACCGGGGGGGATGCGACCCCTGCGGCGGGGCTGAAGGCAAACCTATCGGCGGCGCGCGAGCTGCCCCGGCAGTTGCGTCTGCGCGGCCTCGGCGGGCAGATCACGCTTGATCTCGCCCCTATGGCCAAGAAGGACCGCCGCCAGTTTGAGCAGGCCCTGCGCGCAGCGTTCAAAGGCGATGCGATCGACACGGCCCTTGTCGGGTGGACCCCTTTGGGCCATTTTGAGCTGCAACGAAAGCGCGACCGCGCACCGCTGGAGACTGCCCTGTCATGAGCTGCCCGATCTGTTCCAAAAAGGTGGAGCCCACCTTCCGGCCTTTCTGCTCGAAGCGCTGTGCGGACCTCGATCTGGCCAAATGGTTCAGCGGATCCTACGCAATCCCCAGCGATGATCCCGAGGATATCGAAGCCGCCCTTGAAGAGGCCGCGCGCGCTGCGCAGGACGATCCCCCCAAACCTCATTGATATTTTCACCAAAACCTATGGACACCCCGCCAACCCTCGCCTAGAACGCGCTCACCCGAACGTTATTGCGTTCCCGGTGCCCGGGTAGCTCAGGGGTAGAGCAGTGGATTGAAAATCCTCGTGTCGGTGGTTCGATTCCGCCCCCGGGCACCATTTTTACAAGCAAATACAATGACTTAGCATTTTCAAGTGCACGGATAAGTGTTGTAAATCAAAAACACACCAAACACACACTTTTTACCGTGTTGATGCGAGGAATCGCTGTGTTGAACACAGTGTATGTAGCTTTGACAATTTGCCTACTTGAAGTTAAATTGAAGGTTCTTTTTGATACTCAAAATAATAATTAACTTATAGGAGACGGCTACAATTTGATCTAGGCATATAGGGTTCATGTTGCCAATATGCATATATTAGATTGAAGGCCCGATGGGACGGTATGATGAAAGCGATGATGAGTTTTAGATCCCTAGCCGTTGGCGGATTATATTTAGTGGCATCTGTCGCGACTGCAGGCCCTTCCTTTGACTGTGCTCGAGCATCATTGCCAGACGAATATGCTATTTGTGCAAGCCAAGAACTATCTGACCTCGATAATGTCATGGCCGCTGGATATGCATTTTTGCGGGCGTCGACTGGTAACGACAACGCCAGGCAAGTTGGCTTGCCTCTGCTTAGAATGCGGCAGGCATGCAAAGGGAATCAATCGTGTATTCAGGCGCGGCAAATGGACGCAATCCGAGCCTATCAACAAGCCGGAGCTCCAATTTCATTGCCAGCCTGGGCGTTGCCTAGCCTCCAAATACTACAACCAACCATAACTCAAAATGTCACGAATGTGACAGTTCAGAACTCAATTACAGTTATGCAAGCAGACTTAGATGCCAAGGCCACAAGCGCGGCAGTTCTAATGGAACTAATTTATCAGCAGCGTACTCTTAGTGATGCTGGAAGTGCGATAAGTTTGTTGGCTCTCACTGTTCTTGAGGAGCTCGGTAGTGAAATTGACAAAGATATTCAAGATTTGCAGGCTGCTGCGCAAAGCCAGTATGGAACGTCTGTGCGGCCTAACAACGGAGATAGCGACTTGTCAGCTCGCGAACGATCTAAAAATTTTCCGCCAGTTCCCTATTATGTTGCTGGCCAAGAAGGCAATGGAGAATTTTGGCTTGAGCCGTTCATTCAAGACACTGGCGAGCTGGTGTACCGGCTTAATTTTATCGATCCAGATGAGCCAAATGAGCGCATTACCTCTAAATTTGAACTAAGCTTGAACGAGTTGGCTGAGGTCAGATCGGCACTTGATACAGTGTATGAGTGGTCAGAGACAGCTAGAAGCAACAAAATCCGGCGCAGGTATGAAAAGACAGCAGTATGTTTTCCTGCAGTGCAATGCACTGAGAAAACTCAAGGCAATACCTCAACTCAAATAGACTTCTTGATATACGAGGATGGCGCGACCGGTGCTCGAATTGTACGAAATAAAGGAGCTTTTATTGAGCCTTATAATATGTCGATAGAGTCTGTTGCTTTGCTTGGTGCCTATTTGGATTACGTCGCCGCGGCGGCCGAGGCGGAATTTAATGCGGGCACAGCAACTGAAGAAAGTTTAGATGCGCTTTTTGAGTAAATAGAATTTTTCTAGAAGGGACGTTAAGATGAAGATCATTTTCAGTGCATTTTTTGCCCTTTTGTTTAGCCTAATCGCTCAGGCCTCTTACGCCTGGGATGAACCGGCAAGAGGTAGTGATGATAGATCTGCATTGATGGATGCTATTCGTCCACATATCGAATGGGATCTCGGTGCTCCAATCGAATTTGTTATTTCTCAGCTTAGAGTTTCTGGTGATGTCGCATATGCATCGGTAGTCCCGCAGAGGACCGGTGGGGGCATAATTGACCTTTACTCCACCCCTGGCTACTTAAGAGGAGACTTATACCCAGATGCAATGGATGGCACGTCTGTATCTGTTTTATATCGCAAGCTAAGAAATACTTGGGTTGCGGTGCATTTTGCGATTGGAGCAACAGACGTTTGGTTTGCTAGCCCTGAGTATTGCAACGAGTATGGTGCTGTAATTCCCGAGTTTTGTAGTTAAAGTTAAGGGCACCTCGATTTTTGACTTATTTCGCGACGATGAAGCAAGTGCGTCAGCCTGTAGTGGGTATTGGAAT
>JBASXE010000130.1:0-3579 GCA_049276875.1 Roseovarius sp.
CGGCAATATCGCCACCGGCTTCGTGCGCGGCTTCGGCCTGAAGGCGGGGGCCATCGCCTCGACGGTTTGTCACGACCACCACAATATCGCGTGCGTCGGTGTGGATTACGCCGATATGGCGCTGGCCGCCAACCGCCTGTCCGCGATTGAGGGCGGTTTCGTCGTGGCGCGCGACGGCAAGGTGCTCGCGGAGCTTGCCCTGCCCGTCGCGGGGCTAAGGAGCATCGCGCCGTTCGAAGAGGACCGTGCGGACCTGCAGGACCTGCGCGCGGCCGCGATATCTTTGGGAGTAACGTTGAAAGAACCGTTCCTGCAACTGGCCTTCCTGGCGCTACCCGTCATCCCCGCATTGAAAATCACCGACCGTGGTATGGTGGACGTAAAGCGTTTCGAACTGATCGGGTAATGGAGCCATGCCTGAACGTGGCATCAATCCTCCGTTACAAAATCAAATCAGATATCCGTAAGGCGCTGATGAGAGACAGATTTTTTCTCTCAGAGTGGCTCTGCTGAGGATAATTCCCTAAGAATTCTCGTGGATATCGTAGAGCAGGATTTTCGCAACGCAATCGGCTCAATCCTGCCATTCGCTGAGGTTAGACCGACCGTCCGCTATGGGCCGATTGCGTTAATTCGGTGCCCCAAATACCACCCCAGCCTGATCCAGCCACGGCAATGCCGCGCTCTCGGTAAGCTGCATGATAGTGACGGCTGTGATCTCTCGGTCAAAGACCAGTTGTTTCAGTACCTCGGGTGCGAGATATGCCAATCGCAGCTGGCGACTGACATGGCGCTCGGCGAGGTTCACGGCGATGGCCAGATCACGGACGGTGCTGAACTCACCGGTTTCCATCCGCCGCCGCCAGCCCCATGCCCGGCCGATTGCGCGTAGGATGTGCGGTTCAGCGGCCGCCACACTGGCTTGAAGCTGTGGCAAGGATCTGTATTTGCGATGCAGTTGACCGCGTGTTCACGGAGATCAGCTCC
This sequence comes from Roseovarius sp., assembly GCA_049276875.1. Lineage (GTDB taxonomy): Bacteria > Pseudomonadota > Alphaproteobacteria > Rhodobacterales > Rhodobacteraceae > Roseovarius. The sequence continues at coordinate 988 of JBASXE010000130.1, forward strand.
CCCGCGGCATTGAGGCCTATGTTCGGGGCATTGCGTGCTTCACCCTCCTGTCGCTAACGACTACGGCCATCCCCGTCACCGCACGTTCTGCGAAGACGAAGCATGTAAAGGCGAAATCTGCAGGCTCACATGCATGGCCGCTACTTGCTGGACCTAACTGTACCCCAAACGGCTGGTGCCGAAAAATCATCTGACAGGCACACAAGCGACACCGGATTGCCCACAGCGATCCGCCCCAGTGCCGGAGTCAGGCCCATTGCGCGCGCCGGAATACCGCTGGCCATGTCGAGCGCGCGCGCCATCGGGACGCCGCAATGGTCCACTACGTTGTGGACGCAGGACACCATGTCGACATGCGCCCCCGCTAGTGTGCCTCGAGCATCGGTCAGGCGGCCGTCCTGGAGGGTGATCTCGCGCCCGTCTAGAGTGAACCGGGGGATTGTGCCTGCAAGTGTGCGCATCGCATCTGTGACAAGAAAGAGCCGCCCGGGCATTGCCCGGCAGGCTACCGTCAAGCTGCGCCAGTCGACGTGATGACCATCGGCGATGATCCCGGCAAACAGCCGGTTCGAGGCTATGACCGCCCCCGCAACGCCGGGCGCGCGGCCCCCCATCTGGCTCATCGCGTTGAACAGATGCGTGGCACCGCGCAGACCCTGCGCCTCGACCAAGGCGATATCGTCGGCGCTCGCCTCGGTATGGCCGGCAAAGACAGTGACGCCTGCGGTCAAGAGCGCTGTCAGCGCGCCGTGGGGCAGCGCCTCGGGCGCCAGTGTAAGCAAGATCGGAATATCGCGCGCGGCCGCACAGATCAGAGCGATATCCTCGGGGGTGAGGGGGCGGATTGCGGCGGGGGGGTGGATGCCGGGCCGATGCGGCGACAGGAACGGCCCCTCCAGATGCAGGCCGATGATGCCGGGAACACCCGCCGCGATGGCTGCACGGACAGCAGCGATTGCCAAAAGGTAATCGCGCCCCGGCGCGGTGATAAAGGTGGGCAGGATGTGCGCGGTGCCGCCCTTTGCGGCAGCTTCGGCCATGATGCGTAGGGTTTCGGGCGTTGGGTCATGGTTGAACTGCCGGTCGCCCGCACCGTTGATCTGCAGGTCGATGAAACCGGGCGCGACGACATCGGCTTGGGTCGCACGGCGGTCGCGGGCATCGCTGGCGGTCGCGGGCCGGATCGCGGCGATGCGGTCGCCCGTTATCTCGACCACATGATCGATAAGCGGCGGTGCACCATCGCCGGGAAACAGGCGGCTGGCGTGGATCGTCGCCGTCTCAGCCATGGGCCGCATCCATGGTGGCGACAATCGCCGGGTCAAGCAGCGCCGCCGCCGCCGGATCAAGTAGCACTGTCGCATCCCCATGCAGCCTAAGTGCTGAAGCCGGGCAGGCGGGCCCGATTTCCCCTATGGCCATCGCGGCGACAGCTTGGGCTTTGGCCGTCCCCGTGGCCAGCAACAGACAGGCGCGCGCCGCAAGGATCGTGGCGATGCCCATGGTGATGGCCTGTGTCGGCACATCCGTATCGCGGTCGAAATAGCACCTGTTGGCGGCGCGTGTTTCGGGCGCCAACGGCACCACGCGGCTTTGCGATGTCAGCGCCGATCCCGGTTCGTTAAAGCCGATATGCCCGTTGATGCCGATGCCCATCAGTTGCAGGTCGATGCCACCCGCGGCGGTGATCCGCGTCTCATAGGCCACCGCCTCGGCCATGGGGTCTGGGGCGTCGCCGCGGGGCAGGTGCGTGGCGTGGGGGCGAAAATCGGTCTGCGCAAAAAGCGCCGTTTCCATGGCGCGGTGGTAGGAGCCGGGATGGTCGCGCGACAGGCCTACATACTCATCCAGATTGAAGCTGGCCGCGCGCGCGAACGACAGATCGCCTGCGCGGTGGCGGCGGACAAGCTCGGCATAGACCGGCCGCATCGTGCCGCCTGTGGCCAGACCCAGCACCGCGTCGGGCTTGGCCTGCAGGGTTCGGGCCACGATACCCGCGGCGCGCGCGGCGACGGCGGCGGCATCTGGCAGGATCAGGATTTTCACAGGCAGCCCCTATCGAGCCGGTGCAGCAGCGCGCCGATCAGCGGCGCATCGGCCCCAAGCGCTGCGGGCGCTATAGACGCGCGAAACAGGGGCGGTTCGGCATCCAGCGCCGCGCGGACCCGCGCGATGTAGCCCTCCGACAGGCCGATACCGCCACCGATTGCCACCCCGTCGAGCCCCAGTGTCGCGGTCAGATCAGCGATCAGCGTGGCGATGGCTTGGGCCGAACGGTCGACGATTGCCACAGCCCAGCCCTCACCACGCCGGGCGGCGTCACAGATGGCGCGGGCGTCGGCATCATGGCCAATAGCGCGCGCCATGACCGCCATGCCCCGCCCCGAAGCTACACTTTCAACCGTGCCGCGCCGGCCGCTGCCGCAGGCCTCGGTCCCGCCCGGGGTGGTGGTGAAACCCACATGGCCCGCCAGCCCCGTGACACTGCTCAACAGCCGCCCGCCAAGCACAAGGCCACCGCCCACCCCGGTCGACACTGTGAGAAAGGCGAAATTGTCCAAATCCCGCCCGGCGCCTAGCCGCGCCTCGGCC
>JBASXE010000131.1:0-4948 GCA_049276875.1 Roseovarius sp.
GCTCATGGCGATTGCCGAGTTGGCCAATGCGCCAAGCGCGAGGGTCAGTGCGATGAATTTTGTCATGTCAGATCTCCGATTTTTATCGTTGCTGTATGGAAGGCCCCGTTTTGCGGCCCTCACATCACAGGATGCATGGGGGCGGGTTTGCATCCCTCGTCCCGCGCCGGGCGGCGCCTGCGGCAGCGCGCCGCTCATTTGGATCAAAGACTTCGGCGCTCTGCCGCCCAAAAAGAGGGGTTTGCGACTTTGAGGTGAGGATCGGCGGAAAGCCCCCGGATTGCCGGGGCTTTTGCACGGGCGCAGGGTCAGGCTCACTCAGGCCCCTATAAGGAGACCGCGCCAATGCCCTGCTCCAGACACCCTTCGCACAGCGATCGCGGGCAGGCGCTTTGCGTCTTGAGCGATGATCTGATGCGATTGGCCCGGCGGCTCGCCCACAGCGAGGCAGAGGCACAGGACCTCGTGCAGGAAGTGCTCTTGCGCCTCTGGATGCGGCGCGCGGAGGTGGCAGAGGTGGACGATCTGCGCGCTTATGCCCGCACGAGCCTGCGCAACCTTTACCGCCAAGGGCTGCGCCGGATACCGATGGAGGCCTTGGAGGAATGTGCGAGCCCCACTGTGGACCCCGCCGTCTTTGGCGCGCTGGCCCTGCGCGATGTGGCAGGGGCCATCAACCGCCTGCCCGCGGATCAGGCGCGGCTCATGCGATTGGTGGCGGCGGGCGAGACAAGTCCTGCTGCGCTCGCGGCACTCACCGGGGTGCCGAAGGGCACGGTCATGTCGCGATTGGCCCGTGCGCGGGCCGCGTTGCGCGGGGATATGGGGATCGCGCCTGATGCCCCGGTCAGCAGCTTGATCTGAGCGCAGCCATCTGAGCGCAGTCCGGAGACAGACGCAGGCCGGGCCGCAGATTTTGATTGTTCCAGACACGCAATATGCCTCAATGGACCTATGGAGCAGAGTACCGGACAGACATGCAGCGTGACGATTCTCATCGCACCGCATTTCAATATGGCCGCAACCACCGGGTTCATCGACCCGCTGCGCGCCGCCAATTATCTCGATGGTGCGGCCTACTTCAAATGGGATTACGTGTCGGAGCGCGGGGGCGCGGTTCTGGCCTCCAACGGGATGCAGATCATAACGCAGCCCCTGTCAGAGGTGGTCCAGCAGCGGCGCGACATGGTCATTGTCTCCACCAGCTGGACCCCCCAGCAGCATGACAGTGCCGCTATGCGCAGCGCACTCTGGCGGTGGGCGCGGGGTGGGGCCACGCTGGGCGCGCTGGATACGGGCGCGTTCCTTCTGGCGCAGGCCGGGCTTCTGGAGGGCCGCAGCGCCACGGTGCATTACGAACATATGGATGCGTTTGGAGAGATGTTCCCGAACGTGGAACTCAGCGAGGCGCTCTGTGTCTTTGACGGGGCGCGCATCACCTGCTGCGGCGGATCGGCGGCGATGGATTTCGCGCTTCAGATCCTGCGCGGGCTGAAGGGCGATGCGCTGGCCAATGCGGCCGCGCGCTATCTTTTTCATCAATCCGTGCGCCCACCCGGCACCGCACAAAACCCCGCCCTTCTTGAGCCGCTGGGCGTGGCCGCCCCGCCCCCCGTGCGCCGGGCCATCGCCTTGATGGAACAGCATCTGGAGGAGCCTTTGAGCATTGCGGAGATCTGCGCGCGCACCGGGCTCTCGCACCGTCAGATGAACCGGCTGTTTGCCACCCATGTCAAAACGCCCCCCGCGCTTTACTATCGCGACATCAGGCTGGACCGCGCGCGCGGCCTCGTGACCCAGACGCTGATGCCGATGTCCCAGGTGGCGCTGGCCTCGGGCTTTGCCAGTCAGGTGCATTTCAGCCGGGCGTATCGCGCGCGCTTTGGCCTGCCGCCCCGCCGTGACCGGATCGAGGGGCGGGTGCCGTTCGAGTTCCGCGCGTGGCCGATGCATCGCAGGACAACGCCGCAAGGTGGCGAATAATGTTAATTGTGCGGCGATCTGCGCATAAATGCCCTCCCGCGCCTGCGGCACCATTCCCGCCAGCCCCCCTCTTGCGAGAGCCCAGATGACCAAGCCCCCCACCGCTCCTGAATTCGCCGCCATCCGCCGCGGCTATGACCGCGATCCCGCACGCAGCCTGTCGCTGCGCTCCGAGGCCTACACGCAAGACCAGTGGTGGGACGCCGATCTGCGCGCAATTTTGGCGCGCACCTGGCAATGGGTCTGCCATGTGGAGAAGCTGCGCGCGCCGGGCAGCTATGTGGCGCTGCAAGTGGCGGGGCACCCCGTGGCCGTGGTGCGCGACCGCGCAGGCGTGTTGCGCGCGTTCTATAATGTATGCAAACACCGCGCCCACGCGCTTCTGAGCGGCGAAGGTGTGACCAGTCGCATCATGTGCCCCTATCACGCATGGGTCTACTCGCTCGACGGACAGCTCATCCGCGCGCCCGAAACCGACCATCTGAAGGAGTTCACACCGTCGGATATCTGTCTCGACGAAGTGCAGGTCGAAGAGTTTTGCGGCTTCATCTACGTGAACCTCGACCCGGAAGCTACCAGCCTGAAAGAGCAATCCGGTGATCTGGAGACCGAGATCCGCCACTGGGCCCCCGATATCGACAGGCTGACCTTCGGGCGGCGGCTGAGCTATGATATCAAGTCCAACTGGAAGAATGTCGTCGATAACTTTCTGGAGTGCTACCACTGCCCCACCGCGCACAAGGATTTCTGCGATCTGGTGGATATGGACACCTACGAGGTGACCACCCATGACATCTATTCGTCGCATATGGCCGATGCGGGCACGGGGGCGAACAGCGCCTATGACGTGTCCAACGCCACCGTGCGCACCCATGCGGTCTGGTGGCTCTGGCCCACGACCTGCCTCATGCGCTATCCGGGCCGCTCCTCTATGATCGTGCTGAACATCATCCCCATGGGGCCGGACCGGACGCTGGAAACCTATGATTTCTTCCTTGAGACGCCCGAGCCCGATGCGATGGAGATAGATGCGATGCGATATCTCGACGAGGTGCTTCAGGTCGAAGATATCGGCCTTGTGGAATCGGTGCAGCGCGGCATGAACACCCCCGCCTTCACCCAAGGCCGCATCGTCAGCGACCCCGGCGGGTCGGGCAAGTCCGAGCATGCGGTACATCATTTCCACGGGCTGGTGCTGGACGCCTATGCGCGGCTTGCCGAGGGCGCCATATGAGACTTGCAGGCAAGACAGCCCTGATCACCGGCGCACGCGGCGGGATCGGGCGGGCCATCGTGGCGCGGTTTTTGCGCGAGGGGGCGGATGTCTATGCCGCTGATCTGAGCGAGGATGGCTCGTTGCCCGGTCAGGTGTCCGAGGGGCGGTTCATAAAGCTGGATGTCACCTGCGAGGCCGATGCGATTGCCGCGATGGCCCGCGTGGGCGATGAGGCGGGAAAGCTTGATATCCTCGTCAACGCCGCCGGTATCGAGATCGAGAAGACCATCGAAGAGACCTCACTGGAGGAGTGGAACCGCAGCTTTGCCGTAAATGTGACCGGCACGTTTCTCGCCTGCAAATACGCGCTGCCCCTTTTGCGCGCGGCGGCCAAGGACGGGATTACCTCCAGCGTAATCAATTTTGGCTCCTATGACGGGTTTATCGCAGACCCTGGCCTTGCGGCCTATTGCGCAACAAAGGGCGCGGTGCATGCGCTCACACGCGCCATGGCCTGCGATCACGGCCCCGAGGGCATCCGCGTGAACGCCATCTGCCCCGGCTATATCGACACGCCGATGATGCAGAGTTTTTTAACAGGCGACGGCGTTGGCGGGGATGGCAAGAGCGTTGAGACCATGAAACAGGCGATGCGCGACGTGCATCCGATGCGGACCTATGGCACGCCCGAGGATATCGCCAACCTCGTGACATGGCTGGCATCCGATGAGGCGCGCTATGCCGCCGGGCAGCTTTGGGTGCTTGACGGCGGCCTCAGCGCCCAAGTGCAGCAAATGAAACTCTGAAGAGGAAACGCCCATGCAACTCGCCGGTAAACGCGCCTTTGTCACTGGCGGCAGACAGGGGATCGGGCGCGCCATCGTGGACGCGTTCACGGCGGAAGGTGCTGCGGTGACCACGTGCGGGCGCGGGGCGCGGCCCGAGGAGATTTCGGAGCACGTGATCTGGTATGATCTGGACGTAACGGATGCCGAGGCGGTCGCGCAAATGGCCTACACCACTGATGGCACCGATATATTGGTGAACAACGCCGGCGTGCAGGCGGAAAAGACTGTGCCCGACAGCACGGACGCCGATTGGGACGCGGTGATCGGCACCAATTGCAAGGGCGTCTTCAATATGTGTCGCGCCTATATCCCGACCATGCCGAAGGGCGGTGTTATCCTCAATATCGGCTCCATCTCGGGGCGTTTTGCCGACCCGTCCATGGCGCTTTACAATGCATCAAAGGCTTTTGTTCATGGGCTGACCCGCTCCATTGCCGTCGATCACGGGCCGAATTTGCGGTGCAATGCGATCTGCCCGGGCTGGATCAACACAGGGATGCTTGAGGCCGGGTTTGACCTCGCGCGCGATCCCCAGACCGCGCGTGCCGACGCGCTGGCCCGCCACCCTGTTGGACGGTTCGGGGAGCCCCGGGACGTGGCCGCGATGGCGGTCTGGCTGGCCTCGGACGCCGCAAGTTTTGCGACGGGGCAGATGTTCACCGTCGATGGCGGCATGACGGCGGCCTCCCCGATCAACCCGGGGCTTTTCTGACAGGGGCCGTGCGGAGCGCACGTCTCGGCGGGTGGTCACACCGATGGACGCCCCAAAGACATTGAGACGCTGCGGCTAGCGCAGGTTGGCAAAGTCGAGACAGGGCCGACAAGAAACTGAGTTTCCGTGATTTTGCGGATCATCACGCCGCTTAACCCATTGCAGGCAAAGCGGCTAAATATGCAGCAG
>JBASXE010000132.1:0-1507 GCA_049276875.1 Roseovarius sp.
CAATACCATAGCGGGTCACAAGATCATTGATCTGTGTGCGGGATTCCAACTGGGCCACACGGCGTTCAAGGTCCTTTAGTTCGGTCATGTTATCTCCCGTAGACTTGATTAGGCAGCCATGTCGCAATTTCAGGTTGCCAGATCAGCAAACCCACAAGCACCAGCATGGCAACGACGAACGGCGCGGCCCCAACGCAGACATCGCGAAATGCCGCACCTTTGGCCCTGATACCCTGCACCACGAACAGGTTGACGCCGATGGGTGGTGTGATCAGCGCCGTTTCCATCAGCAGGACAACAAGGATGCCGAACCAGACCGGATCAAACCCCATCGATGTGACCAGCGGGAATACAACGCCAATGGTGGTCAGCATCATGGAAAATGTCTCCATGAACATGCCAATGATCAGGTAGAACACGATCACACAAAGGATCAATTGCAGCGGTGTTAGGCCAAGTGTACCGATAAATTCGGTCGCCAGCTGGATGGCCCCGAAAAAGCCCACCACGATGTTCAAGATCATCGCGGCAAAGATGATCAGCATAATCATAGATGTGGTGCGGACCGTGCCTTCAAAGGACTCCAGCAGCATCTTTGCCGTGAGTTTTCGTTTCCATGCCGCGAGGATCAAGGACAGCACGACGCCGATAGATGCGGCCTCGGTCGGTGTGGCAAGCCCGGCATAGATCGTGCCAATCACCCCGAGAAACAGAATGGCAGGGGGGATCAGATCAATCAGCGCCAAAAAGCGTTCGCGCCACGTCGCAGAAATGCGGTCGCCACCCATTTCGGGCCTAAGGATACAGATGAACAGGATCATCAAGGAAAACAGCGCGGCGAGCATCAAACCGGGGAAGACGCCTGCAAGGTAAAGCTCGGGCACCGATGTCTGGGTCAGCACGCCGTATACGATCAAGGTGACGGACGGCGGGATCAGAATGCCCAATGTGCCCCCCGCAGCGATAGAGCCCAGAAACAGCGGCTCGTTGTATTTGTGGCGTTCGATTTCAGGATAGGCGACCGTGCCGATTGTGGCCGCCGTGGCCACGGATGACCCAGAGGTCGCCGCAAAGATCGCAGATGATCCAATATTGGCGTGCATCAGGCCGCCCGGTAACCAGCTGAGCCATTTGGCAACGGCAGAATACATTTGCCCCGCAAGCCCCGCGCGCAGGTTGATCTCTCCCAGCAAGATGAACAAGGGGATCGACAACAATAGGTATTGGTTCGATTTTTCCCAAAGAAAGCCACCGAAAGTGCGCTGTAAGCGCCCGTCATTCCAGAAGTAATCCATGACGATAGCGATATCGCCAAGGATCGCCGCAACTGGAAGTGATAGGGCAATCAGCCCGAAAAGGACGGTGATAAATGCACCGGACTTCATGGCGCTTCGCTCTCGATCTGTGCGGTTACATGCGGAATGCCTGCGATGCTGGCGACGTCAGCCGTGCGCCCGCGCAGGATCAAAAGCACCGCGTAAACCGCAAGAAACACAATGCAGAGCAA
>JBASXE010000133.1:0-2200 GCA_049276875.1 Roseovarius sp.
GTATTCGGGCATTTGGCCTGTCGCACCCACCCCCTTTCACCCCGATGGCCGGGTCGATGAGGAGGGTATGGCCCGCGTGATCGACTGCATGGTCGATCAGGGCAATGACGGCATCTGCATTCTTGCCAATTTCTCGGAACAGTTCCTGCTGACCGACGAAGAACGCCGCCGCCTGACCGAGCTTTCGCTCGACCATATGGCGGGCCGCTTGCCGGTGATCGTGACGATCAGCCATTTCTCGACCGACATCGCGGTCGCGCGCGCGCGTCATGCCAAGGAATGCGGCGCGTCGATCTTGATGATGATGCCGCCCTATCACGGCGCGACGATGCGCGGCACGGCCGAGCAGACCTTTGAACAATTCGCCCGCGTGGGCGAGGTCGGCCTGCCCATCATGGTGCAAGATGCGCCTTTGTCCGGCGTCGATCTGCCCGTGCCGCTGCTGGTGCGGATGGCGCGCGAAATCGAGATGGTGAAGCTGTTCAAGATCGAATGCGCGGGTGCTGCCGCCAAGCTGCGCGCGCTGGTGGCCGAGGGGGGCGCGGCGATCGAGGGGCCGTTTGACGGCGAAGAGGCGATCACCCTTTTGGCCGATCTGGATGCGGGTGCGACCGGCACGATGACAAGCGCCATGATCCCCGAATTGATCAAGCCGATCCTGACCCGCTGGGCGGCGGGCGACCGCGCGGCAGCGACCGATGCCTATGCCCGCATCCTTCCGGCCGTGAACCATGAAAACCGCCAATGCGGGTTCCGCGCCGCCAAGGCCGCGATGATGGAGGGGGGCGTGATCGCATCCGATTTCTGCCGCCACCCGATCCCGCCGCTGGCACCCGCGACGCGCGCCATGCTGCTTGATCTGCTGCGCCCGCTTGACCCGATCGCGTTGCGGTGGGGGCGCTGATGTCGGCAGGCTCGATCCTTTCCGCGCTGGAAGATGTCCAGATCGCACCGCGCCGCAGCCTCGCCGAGGAGGCTGCCGACAAGCTGCGCGAGGCGATCTTGCTTGAGCACCTCGCCCCCGGCACACCGGTGCCAGAGCGTGAACTCTCCGAGGCGATGGGGATCAGCCGCACACCGCTTAAGGATGCGCTGCGCCTGCTCGAAATGGAGGGGCTGATCGATTATGGCCCGACGCGGCGGCCACGGGTCGCCAACCCTTCGCTCGATACGCTGCGCGACAATATCACGGTCTTGGGCGCGCTCGAGGCGCTGGCCGGCGAGTTGGCCTGTGCGGTCGCCACGGAAAAAGAACTCTCCCGGATCGCCGCATTGGCCCGCGACATGGAAGTTGATAGCGGTGACACGCTGTCCTTTTTTCACCAAGATATGGCGTTTCACGGCGCAATCGTTGCGGCCGCGCGCAATGCGCCGCTGGCCGAAACGCACCGCCAGTACAACGCCCGGCTTTGGCGCGCGCGGTTCTTGTCATCGCGCCAGATCGACCGGCGCGAGAATACCTTGGCCGAACATGACCGCATCGTGACCGCCCTGATGGCACGCGATGGCGCGGCCACGGCAAATGCGATGCGCGCGCATCTGCGCAGCACGATCGAGAATATCGCACGGGTCCATGCCGATGTGCGGACCAAAAGGGACGAACATTGACATGACGACGACAAAACCACGGATCGGCATTCTGGCGGGCGACCCTGCGGGGATCGGCCCCGAGCTCATCGCCAAGCTTTGCGCCGCCGAGGGTGTGATGGAAGCCGCCGATATCTTGTTGATCGGTGATGCCCATGTCTTTGCCGCAGGGCAGGCGGTGGCAGGGGTGGAATTGCCGCTGACACCGCTCGATGCGCGCAAGGGTTGGGTGGGGCGCGCGGGCGCACTGCACGCGCTCGAGACCATCGCAGCCGATGAGGTGGAACTGGCCAGTGTGACCGAAGCGGGCGGCCGTTCCGTCCTGCGCGCGCTCGACGAGGCGCTGCTTCTTGCACAAGAAGGTGTGATCGATGCCATCGTGTTCGGCCCCTTCAACAAGGCCTCGATGCATCTTGCGGGCATCGGCCATGATGACGAACTCCACTACATGGCCGAGCGGTTGGGGGTGACGGGGTATATCTCGGAGCTCAATACGCTCGACGGCATGTGGACCAGCCGGGTGACCAGCCATATCGCGCTGCGCGATGTGGCCGACACGATCACCGGCGAACGGGTGGCCGAGGCGACGCATCTGATCCATCGCACCTTGCGC
>JBASXE010000134.1:0-10669 GCA_049276875.1 Roseovarius sp.
GTCCTGACCCATTAGAGAGGGATTTTTGTCGGTTTCTCTTGAGAACCTGACCGTTTTCATACAGATATGCAAAGATTTCAGGCCCCAGAGACCATAGGCCCTTAAAGATCAGGAGTTCGCGTGTCCCTCTTCCTTATCGTCGCCCTGCCCTTCCTCGGGGCTCTGTTGCCCGGTCTCATGAATTCCGCCGGCCGTGCCGCCTGCGCCGGGGTCACGTTTACGGTCACACTCATCGCGCTTTTCGGGCTTTTGACCAATCTGCCCACAGTTCTGGCCGGAGAGTTGGTGACAGCCGGGGTGCCGTGGCTGCCCAGCTTGGGGCTCAACGTCACCTTCATGCTGGACGGGCTCGGGTTTTTCTTCGCCTGTCTCATTCTCGGCATCGGCCTTTTGATCATCACATACGCGCGCTATTACCTCGCGCGTGAGGATAACATGGGTGAGTTCTTCACCTATCTTCTGCTTTTCCAAGGCGCGATGGTCGGCATCGTAATGAGCGATAACATCCTGCTTTTGCTCATCTTCTGGGAGCTGACCTCGCTGTCGTCCTTCTTGCTTATCGGCTATTGGAAGCACCTGCCTGCGGGCCGCCAAGGCGCGCGTATGGCGCTGGCCGTGACCGGCATGGGGGGGCTTGCGATGATCGGCGGCATGATGATCCTCGGCAATATCGTCGGCAGCTTCGAGTTGAGCGTCATTTTGCAAAACAAAGAGCTGATCCAGGCCTCACCGCTCTACCTGCCCGCGCTGATCTTGATCCTCATCGGCTGCTTTACCAAATCGGCGCAGTTCCCGTTTCACTTCTGGCTGCCGCACGCAATGGCAGCACCGACGCCCGTCTCGGCCTATCTGCACTCAGCCACGATGGTGAAGGCAGGTATTTTCCTCATGGCGCGGATGTGGCCCGTCCTGTCGGGGACGCCAGAATGGTTCATCCTCGTGACATCTGCGGGTCTCATCACCATGGTGCTGGGCGCCGTGATCGCGCTCTTCAAGCATGACCTCAAGGCGCTTCTCGCCTTCTCCACGGTCAGCCACCTGGGCCTTATCACCATGCTTCTGGGCACAGGCACGGCCTTCGGGGCGATGGCCGCGATGTTCCATATCCTCAACCACGCCACCTTCAAGGCCGCGCTTTTTATGGCCGCAGGTATTGTGGATCACGAGACCAAGACGCGCGACATCCGTATCCTTGGCGGCCTGCGCACACTGATGCCCATTACCTTTATCATTACCACGCTGGGCGCGCTGTCCATGGCCGGTATTCCCCTGCTCAACGGGTTTTTGTCCAAGGAGATGATGCTGGAGGAGGCCAATCGCACCGCCCTCTTCAACGCGCCATGGCTGGTCCCGGCGCTGGCGACCATCGGCTCGCTTTTCTCAGCCGCCTATTGCTTCCGCCTGATCGGTCACACGTTCCTCGGCCCCGTCCGCGAAAGCTATCCGGCAAAGCCGCATGATCCCGGTATCGGCCTCTGGGGGCCACCCGCCCTCTTGATGGTGCCGGTCATCGCCATCGGCGTCGCGCCTTTCCTGGCCGAACCCTTTGTGAAGCTGGTCACTGCCGCTGTGCTGGGGGGAGAAGCAGACGTGCCAACAGCCTATTTCAAGATCTGGCACGGTCTGGCCCCGGCGCTCTATATGTCTATCACGGCTGTCGTGGGCGGGCTTGTTCTTCTGGCCATCTACAAACCCCTTCAGGCCACATGGGACGCAACCCCCCGCCCCGAGGCAAAAACAATCTTCGACGCGCTGGTCGAGGCTATCACCTCAGCCGCGCGCGGCTTCACCCACGGGCTGCACAACGGCGCCTTCACCCGCTATGGCGCGATCTTCGCGCTGGCTGTGGTGGGCGCGGGCTACTACGCCTATAGCTCCGGCACCGTTCTGCCAAGCACACGCGCGATGAGCCCGATCGAGATCGTCCCCACCGCGGGCTGGGCGATGTTGGTCGCCGCCACGATCGGTCTGATGCTCTTGCATCGCAATCGGCTCATGTCGCTGATCATGGTGTCCATCGTCGGCCTGATCGTGTCGGTGGGTTTCGTCTATTTCAGCGCCCCAGACCTCGCCATGACACAGCTCACCGTGGATGTGGTCACGCTGGTCTTGCTGCTTCTCGCGCTCAATTTCCTGCCCAACCGCACCCCGGTCGAGAGCACACCGCTGCTGCGTCTGCGTGACGGCGCCGTGGCCGCAATCGGCGGGCTGGCGGCGACCGGCATGGCCTATCACTATCTCATGCGCGAGGCGGTCGAGACGCCCATTTCAGCCTTTCACGTGGCCAACTCCTACAAAGGTGGCGGTGGCACGAATGTGGTCAACGTGATCCTCGTCGACTTCCGTGGCTTTGATACCTATGGCGAGATCATCGTTCTGGGGATCGCGGCCCTTCTGATCTACGCGCTGACCGAAACCTTGCTCAGTGGCCCGGTGCGGGCACGCCTTCTCAACCGCAAGCCGGATCAGGCCCGCGCGGGCGATATGCATCCGATGATGATGGTTGTGCTGACACGGGTGATGATGCCTGTGGTGCTGATGGTGGGTTTCTACATCTTCCTGCGCGGCCATAACGAGCCCGGCGGCGGGTTCATCGCGGGGCTGGTCGTCTCCATCGCTGTCGTGATGCAATATATGGCGAGCGGGCTCGCTTGGGCCACCGCGCGCATCCGCTACCCCTATCACGGGGTCATCGGCACCGGCGTTCTGGTGGCTGGGCTTTGTGGCATCGGCAGCTGGCTGGTGGCCAAGCCCTTCATGACCACGGATTTCACCTATGTGCGCATCCCGCCCTTCAACGAGTTCGAGTTGGCCACGGCGCTGATCTTTGATCTTGGCGTGTTCCTGACCGTCGTGGGGGCGGTGATGCTGTCGCTTGAAAGTTTCTCTCGGCTGGCGCGGCGCGCCCATGTGCCAGACACGGATCACCCGATGGATATCGATCCCTCGCGAGATGACCCGCCCGAGCCCCCCGCCCCACAGCCGAACCTGAAGGAGGGCGTGTGATATGGAACTTCTCGTCGCTTCCGCCATCGGCGCCATGACCGCAGGAGGGATTTACCTGATGCTGCGTTTGCGCACCTTCCCGGTGATCCTCGGCATCGCCATGCTCACCTATGCGGTGAACGTGTTCCTCTTCGCCTCCGGGCGGCTCACCGTGGGCTCCGCGCCCGTGCTGCGCGAGGGCGTGACCAATTACGCCGACCCGTTGCCACAGGCGCTTGCGCTGACGGCTATCGTGATCTCCTTCGGGATGACCGCCGTCGTTGTGATGATCGCGCTTGGCTCGTATCTGGGATCGGACGACGATCACGTGAATGACCCGGTTGAGCCGGATGCGGAGGACCGGACATGACCCATTGGATCATCCTGCCGGTGATGCTGCCCGCGATGGTGGCGCCCTTCATCATCCTCGCTGCGCGCTATCACATGTCCATTCAGCGGGTCACCACCGTGGCAAGCATGATCGCCCTGATTGCGCTCTCGGCGGGACTTGCCTGGCAGGCCTCGGACGGCACGGTCACGGTCTACCGCCTCGGCGATTGGGCCGCACCGTTCGGCATTGTTCTCGTGGCCGACAAGCTGTCGACGATGATGGTTCTTTTGACGGCCATTCTGGGCCTGATCGTCTCGCTTTATGCGATTGGGTCCAAATGGGACGAGCGGGGGCGGCATTTTCATGCGCTTTTGCAGTTTCAGATCATGGGGATCATGGGGGCCTTCCTGACGGGTGATCTCTTCAACCTTTTCGTGTTCTTCGAGATTCTGCTGATTGCCTCTTACGGGCTGATGATCCACTCGGGCGGGAACAAGCGGCTCAGAGCGGGCGTGCAATACGTGCTCTTCAACCTTCTGGGCAGCACGCTTTTCCTCTTTGCCCTCGCGGCGATCTATGCGGAGACAGGCACGCTCAACATGGCGGATCTGGCCGAGCGCGCGCAGATGGTCAGCGCCGGTCAGACGGTGGGCTTGCGCATCGCCGCAGTCCTCTTGATCCTCGTCTTTGCGGTCAAGGCCGCCGTGGTGCCGTTGCATTTCTGGCTGCCGTCGAGCTATGCCGAGGCCCCTGGCCCGGTGGCCGCGCTCTTCGCGATCATGACCAAGGTCGGCGCTTATGCCATCATCCGCGTCTACACGATGATCTTCCCGCCCGAGCTTGAGGCGACAGCGGGCCTGCACACCGAGTGGCTCCTGCGAGCCGCTCTCGTATCGCTGGCGCTGGGGATGGTGGGCGTGCTCGCGGCCAAGACGCTTGATCGGCTTGTCGCATTTTCCGTCATCGGCTCCATGGGGATGGTGATGACGGCTATCGCGCTCTTCAGCCAAGAGGCGATTGCCGCGGCACTTTACTATATCATCCACTCCACGCTGGCCGCTGCCGCCCTCTTCCTGATCACAGATATGGTCCGGCAAGGGCGCGCCGATCTGCGCCTCACAGCCCAAGCGGCGGTGCCGGGGCATCTGCTGATCGCGGGGCTCTTCATGACGTCGGCTATCGCAATGGCGGGCCTGCCGCCGCTGTCGGGTTTTGTGGGCAAGCTGTTGATCCTCGATGCGTCCTACGCCTCGCCGCTGATGCCTTGGGTCTGGTCGGTGATCCTGATCTCAAGCCTCATCGGCATTGTGGGCTTCGCGCGCGCGGGCAGCACACTCTTCTGGAAGGCGCGCAGCATCGAGACCGAGACGGCGGCCGACAGCAAACCCGAAGGGACGCCCCCTTCCGCTCTCTCGGCCATCGCCGTGGGCGGGCTTATCGCGCTGATTATCGCGCATACCGTGTTCGCAGGCCCCGCCTACCGCTATACTGCCGGCGCCGCGGCACAGCTTTTCGCGCCCGAGGCGTATATTGACACAGTGCTGAACACCCCCGGCAAGCTCAGCCCGAAGACGGAGGAGAATTGAGATGAACCGCTTTTTCGCATGGCTCTTCCCGCACCCGGTTCTGACGCTGATCCTCACCGTCGTCTGGACGCTTTTGCAAAATCAGGTCTCGGCGGGCATGGTCGTCTTCGGGCTGATCCTTGGGATTATCATCCCGATCCTCACAGCGCGCTGGTGGCCAAACAGCCCACGTAAATTCAAGGTGGGCAAGATGATCTCTTATTGTCTGTTGGTGATCTGGGACATCATGGTCGCCAATGTTCAGGTCGCATGGATCGTGCTGACCCGCCCCAATGCCAAGCTGCGCCCCGCATGGGTCGTGGTCCCGCTGGACCTGCGCCAATCCGAGGCGATCACGATCCTTGCAGGCACAGTCACCCTGACGCCCGGCACGGTCTCGGCGGACCTGTCGGATCACGGGCGCAATCTTTTGGTCCATGCGCTCGACACCGATGACCCGGATGCTGTGCGGGACGAAATCAAAAACCGCTATGAGCGCCGCCTGAAGGAGATCTTCCCATGAGCCAAGAAATGGATGTCATGAACATCGCCCTCATCATCGCCTTCGCTGCAGTCGCGCTGGCGCAGGTTTTGTCCATGGTGCGGCTCGTGATGGGCCCGTCGGTGGGCGACAGGATCCTCGCGCTCGACACGATGGTGATCAACGCCATCGGCCTCATCGTTCTGATGGGGATAAGTCAGGGTAGCACGATCTATTTCGAGGTCTCGCTGATCATCGCGATGCTGGGCTTTGTCTCGACGGTCGCGTTTGCGCGGTTCGTGATGCGGGGGGACATCATCGAATGAGCTGGGATATCATCGCCATATACGCAACCTCCGCAGCCCTTATCATCGGCGCGATCTTTGCCATGGTAGGTGCAATTGGCCTCATCAAGTTCAACGATCCAATGGTGCGGATGCACGCCCCCACCAAGGTGGGCACAGTGGGCATCGGCGCGCTTCTTGCGGCATCGATCATCTACAATTCAGTCATCGGTGACAGTGCGATCCACAGCGCGCTCATTATGGCGTTCTTGTTCGTCACAGCCCCGATCTCAGCCAATTTCATTGCCAAGGTGAACATCCACAAACGCAGCTGCGACGCCCCGCCTGCGCCGCAAGGCGACGACACATGGGCCACGCTCAATGTGCCCGAGGCCGACCGCGAGATCGAACCGCAAAAGGACGGCGCGGCGTAAATCGCGCGGTCCTTTCGAGCGTTATGTCAGGCGGGTTGTTGTTGCGTCATGCAGTGTATGCCGCCGCCGTTCCAGCAGATATCAGTGATATCTACCTGCACGATCTTGCGGTCAGGAAAGGCCTTCGCGAATGCCTCGACCGCAGGCGCGTCCGTCTTGGTGCCAAAGCGCGGCAGGACCACGCCGCCATTTGCGATATAGCAATTGACGTATGACGTGGCCGTCCAATCGCTTTCATCGCGGTAGGTATAAGCTTCGTCAAGCAGCGTGATCTCGATCTCACGCCCGTCCGCATCCGTCTGTCCGCGCAAGGCGCGCAGATTTTCCTGCACCACTTTGTAATGCGGATGGTCAGGGTCCGGGTTTTGTTCAAAAAGCACGTGGCCCGGACGGACATAGGTCAAAAGCCCATCGATATGCCCGTCCGTAATCCACTCATCCTCGTCGCCGGGCAGCCAGATCACCTTGCGTGCGCCGATAGCGTCAAAGAGGCCGCGCTCCACCTCGGCGCGTGTCATGCCGGAATTGCGGTTGGGGTTGAGCATGCAGGTCTCGGTCGTGATCACCGTGCCCTTGCCATCGGAAATCAGCCCGCCGCCCTCGCCCACCAACGGTGATTGGAAAAGCGGCAACCGCAGATGCGCCACCAGCCCAGCGCCCACGGCCCGGTCCGCATCTGATCCGGGATATTTCTCCCCCCAATTCGTGAAATGCAGGTTCGATGCGATGGTCCGCCCGCGCGGGTCCTGCACGAACAAAGGCCCGGTGTCGCGAAACCACAGATCATCCTGCGCAAGCGGGATCACCTCGACCGCTTTGGGCAGCTTGGCCCGTGCCTCCCGCGCGACCTCAGGGTGGGCCACCACGCGGACCGGCTCAAACGCGGCGATCGCACCCGCGATGGCGGCAAAGGCCCGCTCCACCGCGCCGAAATCGCGCCTACCCCAATTCTCTGGGTCATCATCATGCACCCACGCCATCCAGCAGCACGCGTGGGCCCCGGTCTCGGCGGGCATGACAAAGCCCAACTCACCGGGGGTCTTGCCCGCCGCGAGAGCAGCCGTCAGATCGGCACCACCGCTCACACTTTCGGCTCTTGTTGCGTGATGCAGTGGATGCCGCCGCCACCAATGGCAATGGACGGGATCGGCACCTGCACAACCTCACGGCCCGGCAAATGCTCGGCCAGCAGATCGCGCACCAAGTCGTCCTCGGCAATGCCGTAAGCGGGCATGATCACAGCACCATTACAGATGTATGAATTCACGTAAGATGCGCAAAACCGCTCGCGTCCATCGTTGACCTGCGACGCATCCGGAATCTCGACCAGCGTCAATTCGCGCCCCGCCGCATCCGTTTGTCCGCGCAGCGCATCCACGTTCGAGACGTTGATGTCATACCATTCACCATCCTTCGGTCCCGGCCCTTCGCAAAGCACCAAACCGGGGGCAATGAACTGCGCGATGCCGTCCACATGCCCGTCCGTCTCCACCTCAAGCGGATTGCCGGGCAGCCAGATCACCTTGGAGACGCCGAACATCTCGCAAAGCTCTTGGGTAATCGCGTCGCGGGTCCAATCCGGGTTGCGGTTTACATTTGGAAAACAACTGATCGTGGTGAGAAGCGTGCCCTCCCCGTCCACACTGATCCCGCCACCCTCTGCGATGAGGTTTGAGGCAAAGGTCTTTGCCCCCGCCGCCGCGGCAATCGCCGCCGCGCTGGAATTGTCCCCATCAAAGGGCGCGTATTTCCCGCCCCATGCGTTGAACTCAAAAATCGACGCCGCCATGCCGCCCTTGTCATCGATCACGAAATTCGGCCCGCAATCACGGCTCCAGCTATCGTCGATGGGGTGCTCCAGAAGCTCCACATCACTGCCCAGCATCGCATGGGCCGCCGCGCGGTCCTCGGGGCGCACCAGCATGGTCAAGGGTTCAAACCGCGCAATGACGTGGGCCACGGCGGTGTAGTTGCGGCAGGTCTCGGCCATATCGTCCCAGACCTCCGCGCGGCTGGGCCACATCATCCATGTGCGGGCATGCGGCGCCCATTCGGGGGGCATATGAAAACCTGCGGCCTTGGGTGTCATCCGTGTCATCTCAGAAAATCCTTTCGTAAAAACACACAGCCCCCTCAGACGGGCCGTGTGACCCCATCCATCGTGTGCAAAGCGCCATACATGCTGGGCCTGCGGTCCCGGAACGGGCCCCATGACCCGCGATACGCCGCCGCCTCATCCAGATCCACCGTCGCAGTCAGCACCGTCTCCTCCGTGCGATCCGCATCCGCTAGGATATCGCCCGTGTAGCCGGCGATGAAGGAGGTGCCGTAGAACTCGGCCTGCAAATTGCCCTGCACCTCGCGCCCCACCCGGTTGGAGGCCACAAGAGGCATCATATTGGCCGCCGCGTGGCCCTGCATGGTGCGCCGCCAATGTCCGGCGCTGTCAAGCTCGGGCGCATGCGGCTCGGACCCGATAGCGGTCGGAAAGAGGAGCATTTCGGCACCTTTGAGAGCCAGGGCGCGCGCCGTCTCGGGAAACCACTGATCCCAGCAGATGCCACACCCCACGCGGCCAAACCGCGTCTGCACCACTTTGAACCCGGTGTCGCCGGGGCTGAAATAGAACTTCTCCTGATAGCCGGGCGATTGGGGGATATGGGTCTTGCGGTAATTGGTGAGTATCGTCCCATCCGCGTCGGCAATCGCCAGCGCGTTGAACCGCGCCTGCCCCGCCTGCTCATAATAGGAGATCGGCAGCACGACACCGAGCGTCTTGGCCAAAGCCGCGAAGTGCTGCACCACGCGGCTTTCCATCATCGGGCGGGCAAGCTCCAGATACTGGTTTTCTTCCAACTGGCAGAAATACGGCGTCTCAAACAGCTCTTGCAGCAAGATGACCTGCGCACCAGCCTCGGCAGCCTTGCGCACATGCGCCTCGGCGCGCGCGATGTTGTCATCCGTGTCCCATGTGCAGGACATTTGCGTGGCAGCGAGGGTGACGGGGCGCATAGCTCTCTCCATTTGATCAAATTATGACCGAACGCTAGCCGCAAGCGCGCCTTAGGAGCAAGCCCGTTATTGTATGACCGCCGCTTTCCTCCTAGCGTGAACCGAGATGCCAGCAACTGGAGCACATTATGCCCGCCACCGACCTGCCCTTCGGCCCCGAAGAATACGCCGCCCGCCTCGCCAAGACACGCGCAGCGATGAGCGCGCGGGGGATCGACACGCTGATCGTGACGGACCCGTCGAATATCGCATGGCTCACGGGCTATGACGGGTGGTCCTTCTACGTGCACCAGGCCGCCGTGATCGGGATGGAAGGCGCGCCGCTGTGGTGGGGCCGGAACCAAGACACCCAAGGCGCTTTGCGCACCGTCTATATGCCGCCCGAACAGGTGGTGGGCTATCCCGATACCTATGTGCAAAGCACTGAGCGGCACCCGATGGATCACCTGTCGGATCTGTTGCAGGAGCGCGGGCATGGTGCGGCGCAGATCGGTGTGGAGATGGACAATTACTACTTCTCCGCCGCCGCCTTCGCCGCCCTTTCCCGCAATCTCGAATTCGCCACGCTGATCGATGCCACAGCATTGGTCAATTGGCAGCGCGCGGTGAAATCCGAGGCCGAGATCACCTTCATGCGCCGCGCCGCCAACATCGTCGAGAAGATGCACGCGCACATCGCCAAGCGGATCGAGCCGGGTTTGCGCAAATGCGATCTCGTCGCGGAAATCTACGGCGTAGGGATAAAAGGCACCGACGCATATGGCGGCGACTACCCCGCCATTGTGCCGCTTTTGCCCACCGGCACCGACGCCGCCGCGCCGCATCTGACATGGGACGACAAACCGTTCAAACGCGGGGCCGCCACCTTCTTCGAGATCGCGGGCTGCTACCGTCGCTACCACGCGCCACTCTGCCGGACGGTCTTCCTGGGGACCCCGCCCGATGAGATCAAACGCGCGGAAGAGGCGCTTATCCGGGGCCTTGAGGCCGGTCTGGAGGCCGCAACGCACGGCAACCGCGCGTGCGACGTGGCCAACGCGCTTCATGCCGAACTGGCAAAGGCCGGGATCGAACGTGAGGCGCGCTGCGGCTATCCCATCGGGATCAGCTATCCCCCCGACTGGGGCGAGCGCACGATCAGCTTCCGTGCAAGCGACGAGACGGTGCTGGAGGCGGGTATGACGTTTCACTTCATGCCGGGGCTCTGGATGCAGGATTGGGGGATAGAGATCACCGAGAGCATTGTCATCCGGGATGGCGGCCCAGCGGAGTGTCTCGCGAATGTGCCCCGCCCCATGCTCATAAAGCCCTGAGCGCATGGCAGCAGATAACCCTACGGCAGGCGCTGTTGAAACCCGCGCGCAGATGGGCGTATGGTGGACAACGCGCGCGGCACAAGGCTGCGCGCAGCCCCTAGGAGACAGGCCCCAATGACGCCCTTCGCAGTTGCCGGTGTGGGCAAAAGCTGCGTGATTGATCCTGCCGCCACCGTGCTGCACCAGTCCGCAGGCCAGGAAGACATGTTCCCCATCGAGATGGATCTGAGCCAAGTGCGCCGCCAGCGTGAGACCGGCATG
>JBASXE010000135.1:0-7611 GCA_049276875.1 Roseovarius sp.
CAACGCATCGCGGGCAATGGCACGGGCGACACGCGCTGGAAGGTGCCGGGCGTGCTCGACTGGTCGACGGGCATCTACAACCCGCGCGTCGACGTGACGAAGGAGACGACGACGCTCTACGCCTCGGACCGCGACGTGTTCCTGTTCCTCGTCGATGACCTCAACCCGATCGAGGCGGGGCTGCTGCCCGACGGCTCGCCCGACCTCTATTTCCGGGGATTCTATTGCTGGAACTCGGAGGTCGGCGCCAAGACGCTCGGCATCGCCAGCTTCTACCTGCGCGCGGTCTGCCAGAACCGCAACCTCTGGGGCGTCGAGGATTTCCAGGAGATCACGATCCGGCATTCGAAATACGCCGCCTTCCGCTTCGCGCATGAGGCCGCCCCGGCGCTCAGCCGCTTCGCCGAGTCCACGCCCGCGCCCTTCATCGACGGCATTCGAGCGGCGCGGGAGAAGATGGTCGCACGGTCGGACGAGGACCGGCAGGACTTCTTGCGCAAGCGGGGGTTCTCGAAGGCGGAAACGGGGCGGATCGTCGAGACGGTCCTTGCCGAGGAAGGCCGCCCGCCCGAAAGCGTGTTCGACTTCGTGCAGGGGATCACTGCGGTTGCCCGGTCGAAGCCGCAGCAGGATGCGCGCCTGGTGATCGAAGGCAAGGCGAAGGTGTTGCTGGAGAAGGCCTGACAGATGTACTTTTTTTCAGCATCTTAGCGCCAAGATCTGAAGTGTCACATGAGGATATCGAGGGGCGTCACAGCCCCTCGATCGTAAATTCCGGCGCGCCTTGCCAGACAAGTTTCCAGCTCGCGCCAGGGCGGACATTCTGGATGATACCGGGATCGAAGGCGACGAAGCACCGCCCGCCCGGGTGGCGCATGGATGGGTAGATCAGCCCGCGATGCCCCTCTGATCTCAGATCCGCTGCAAGGCGCTGCCCGGCCGCGTAGCCCCGCTCGGGGACCGGATCGAGCGCCGGATGCGCCTCCCCGTGCAGATCGGGAAAATCGCCGATGAAATCCGCCAGCAACTCCACGTAATGTGCTTCGTCCTCGAAGCGGCCGATGAAGCCCAGCTCGCGGGTACGGTGGAACCCCACTTCCTGTGCGCTCGTCAGCATGTCCCATGCGCAATACCACGCGCCGCGGTCGCCGGTGTTGAACCGGTTGCCCGAGGGTCTCGTGTAGGTGAAGGCCGCGTTGATATGGCTCTGCCCATAGAGGCTCAGGTCATGGGACCGCCGCGCGAAGGCCAATTCGCGGCGATCGAGCGCGGGGCTGCCCTCGCGCTCCGCAATCAGGCGGGCACTGGTCTCGCCTTCGATCTCCGCGAGGATGTCCGCCTCATCGTCGCTGTCCACCAGCCCGCGCAGCACCGGCGGCTTATGATGGGTCTCGGAAATCAGCCGAACAAGGGCGCGGTCATTGACCGACGTGACCCTCAAACCCCGCCCCGCAGCGCATCGACATAGCCCCGCACGCGAAGGATCTTGGGCAATCCCCCTTCGATCATCGCGTCCACGGGCCGCGCTCCGTCGAACTCCGGACCTCGGTTCGGCAGCCTCGCCCAATCCCGCGAGATCGGTTCGTTGAAGTAAAGCTCAAGCGACTTGTAAAGGCCGATCAGCGCGCTTAATCGCAGCATCTGGT
The DNA here is from genome assembly GCA_049276875.1 of Roseovarius sp. GTDB lineage: Bacteria > Pseudomonadota > Alphaproteobacteria > Rhodobacterales > Rhodobacteraceae > Roseovarius. The sequence goes on from JBASXE010000135.1 coordinate 1,647, forward strand.
CCCGCGTCAAATCCCCTGCAAAATCAGGCTTCTTCGCCCGCTTCCAGGTCGAGTCCGACATATCCGCCAGTGCCGCCGCCTGACGCAGGGTGAGCGACCAGGCGTCCGCGATCCGAGCGAAGGCCTTGAGCGCGACACCCTGCCGATCCGGCGCAGGACGTTCCAGAACAACGTTTTCCATGTGTTGGCGCTCCTTCCTAGCTTGACTGATGATATAAGTTCATATGGATCGCATTGCAAGTCCATATGGCCTATCCGGTGCCTCTAGAGTAAGAGGGGTGCCGGGTTTTCCGTGACGGGTTTGGAGGTCGGGAGAGAGGCTCCCGGCTGGCCTGTCGCGGAGATATTCCGATGACCAAGCAACAGAAAATCACCCTCAGCGCCTCGCGCGACATTCCCTTCAACAAGCTGATGCTCAGCCAGTCGAACGTGCGCCACGTCAAGGCGGGCGTGTCGATCGAGGAACTGGCGGAGGACATCGCGCGGCGGACATTGCTCAGCTCCATCACCGTGCGGCCGGTGCTGGACGACAGCGGCGCCTAGACCGGCATGTACACGATACCCGCCGGCGGGCGGCGGTTCCGGGCGCTGGAACTGCTCGTGAAACAGAAGCGCATGAACAAGACCGCGCTGGTGCCCTGCATCGTGCGCACAGACGGGCTCGCCGAGGAGGACAGCCTCGCCGAAAACGTTCAGCGCGCGCCGCTGCATCCGCTCGACCAGTTCCGCGCCTTCCAGGCGATGCGCGAGAAAGGCCGCACCGAGGAGGAGATCGCCGCGGCCTTCTTCGTCTCGGCCAGCGTGGTCAAGCAGCGGCTGAAGCTCGCCGCCGTCGCGCCCTCGCTGCACGACGCCTATGCCGAGGAGGAGATGACGCTCGACCAGCTCATGGCCTTCACGGTCAACCCCGACCATGCGCGGCAGGAGCTGGACCTGTCGCGGTTTGATGCCGCTCCTTTGATAGCATTTACTGCACCAAAGGAGACAGACTATGGGACTGAAACGTACGGACGAATTCCGCCAAGATGTCACATGTTCGCACTGATCCGAAACACAGCGTCCGTCACTGATTGTGCGCAAGCAACATGGGTCTACGCCAAATCCTCAGGCGACGGACGGGCGCAATAAATCAGGTAATTCACGGCGAAATTACTCATCGGGGGGGGCATCAGCATCAAGAATGCCTTAGAGTTTGAATTGGTGAACAAATTCACTGAAAACCGGGAACCACCGGTCGTTCTGCTGGACGGGAGTACAGGCTATGGACAATACGAGCGCACATCCGGGCGATCCGCATTACATCACGCGCAGTGGATGGTTACGTGCGGCAGTCCTGGGGGCAAATGACGGCATCGTCTCGGTATCCTCGCTGGTTGTCGGTGTCGCTGCCGCGGATCCGGGCCCGCGAGCGGTCCTCATCGCAGGTGTCGCCGGGCTGGTCGCCGGTGCGATGTCCATGGCTGCGGGTGAATATGTTTCTGTCTCTTCACAGTCCGATACCGAGCGCGCCGATATTGAGCGCGAACGGATCGCCTTGGCCGAAATGCCCGACGAAGAGTTCAGCGAACTTGTCGGGATCTACGAAGCACGAGGATTGAGCACAAAGACAGCTACCGCGGGTGCGCGCGAGTTGACGGAAAAGGACGCCTTGGGTGCCCATGTCAGGGACGAGCTTGGCCTGTCAGAGATACACACCGCGAACCCGCTGCAGGCGGCACTCGCATCCGGCGCGACATTCAGTGTCGCAGCGGCTATCCCCGTTCTCGCCGCTTATCTGGCACCAGGGCCTGCCATTATCCCAACAGTCCTGGGCGTGACCGTGCTTGCATTGGTCCTCCTCGGAGCGTTGGGGGCAAAAGCGGGCGCCGCTCCTTTGTTGCCAGCCATTTCGCGCGTTGTCGGGTGGGGTATTTTTGCGATGGCCGTCACGGCAGGTGTGGGGTGGCTGTTTGGTGTGAGTGTCTAGGGTCTCTCCCCAACATTTTACCCATCCCGCTCAACCCGTTGATTGGCGTGTGACGACGCTTTGGCGCGAGGTGGCATCAGCGGGGCCTTACAGGCGGCCCATCCCGATGCACAGTTCCCTATCCTTGTCCTTGATCGCGCGACGACCATGCATGACGCGGGTGTTGTCGATCACCGCAACATCCCCGTCCTGCCAGTTGATCTCGACCGTGCAAGTCTCTGCAATATCGCGAAGCTCTTCGATCTCATCCAACGTCACGATGGAGCCGTCCTCCAAGGCATAGACGGGCGGTTCGTAATTGTGTGACGGTCCAAGAATTGCGTTCGCGAAGGCCTGACCGTTGGACAAGGATGACGGTCGCACGGGCGAAACCTTAATGCGATATTCCAGAGACCCATCCGCGTTCAACGTAAAATCTTGGTCTGGGATTGATGCTTTGAATTGCAGGATATGTTCCTCAGTGACCTCTTCGGGCTGACTGATCGCGGGGTGTTCATTGGCAAGGTAACGTTTCCACAGTGGCTCGGGCAATGTTCTTGTAACCGTCATCCGCTGGGACCAGCGCTGCTTTTGTGCGTCCGAGAATGCGGCGAACACATCCCGCCCATCACAGATCGTCGTCTGGGAGCCCTCGAAAGCGGCCTTGGTGCTGTAAAACGCAACCACATCGGGGCATATCGGCGTATTGCCATTTTCGATATGCAAGCCAATCGGACCAAGACCCGCATCCACTTTTTGGGTATTCTTGTCCGTATTCTCGCGCGCAGGATCAAAGGTGATGGTCTTGCACAATTGTGAGGTGAGGCCACTGAAGGCTGCAATATCCATGTCAAAACCCCGCAGCAAAGCCCATCCGTCGCGGTTCAGGTGGTCCTGAATTGCGGAAAGTATTGCTGGATTGACGGAAGAAACGCCTGCCTCAGAAGCACGGATAACATTGTAGGTCATGTCTTTTGTCCTGTAAATTTCGGGTTTGGTGATCAGGATTGAATTGACGGTCGCAGCGCCGCCAAGGTTTTGGGGTCACGCGCCTGCGCGCCCACGGATTTGTCGATCAGCGACGGAAACAGGCGCTGCACTTTGACGAACAGGCGCTCTTTTCCTTTGGGAAAGCTCTCGCGCTTGCCCTTGAGGATGGCCTCCCATGCCTGAGCAGCGACGACTTCGGCCGTATCCAATGTCATCTCCATTGGCTCGATCAATGCGGCAAACGCGCTTTCCGCTGCGGTAAGCGTTGCGCGCGGTGCGATATAGGTCACGCCAATATCAGCACCTGACAGCTCACGCCGCATGGCATCCGAGAACCCCCGCAGGCCAAATTTTGTGGCCGAGTAACCTGCAAAAAACGGATAGGCGATGTCGCCAAAAACCGACCCGATATTGACTATTCGACCCTTTGATCTGCGCAATGCGGGCAGCAGATCGCGGGTCAATGCCATCGGCGCAACAAGGTTGGTGTTTGTCATTCGCTCCAGATCCGCATCGCCCATGTCGGCAAGATGCCCAACACTCAATACGCCCGCGTTGTTGATGAGTATGTCGAGCGATCCACCGACCGCGCCCGCGATCAGTGCACGCCCTTCAGCTTGCGTTACATCTGCAACGACACGGCGCGCGGCGCATGTGCTGCACATCAAAAGCGCTTCATCCAGCGCGCTGGACGTCCGGCCAACAAGGATCAGATCGAACCCCTTTTGTGCGGCCTCAATGGACAATGCTCTACCAATGCCGGTGCCTGCTCCGGTTATGAGAACTTTTTTCGGGCTTTTCATGATGCGATGCTTTCTGGCAGGTGGGGCAATGGTTGTGCGGCGCGCGTATCAATCAAGGACGCCGCCACCGCACGATTGGGCGTGCCGACCGCAAACAGCAGACCGGGCTCGGCCGGATCGATTAGAATCATGGCCGCGGGCCGGGCGTAGCCTGGCAGATCCGATAAACGAGCTTCGATCTCACCGGATGACACGGCGACTGTTGCCGCGACGACCAGCACCAGAGCGCCGTCAGATGTCCGGATACCCAAGGCAGAACTCACAATGCGGGGATCGACGTTGACCCGCTGCTCTACCCATTCGGGCGATATGTTGCGGCCCGCACCTGTGATCAACAGCGCATCCTTGCGGCCATCGACGACCAGCCTGTCACCGTCAAAGTGGCCCAGATCGCCGGTGCGCCAGACATCAGGGGCTGCCACGCCATTGAGGTAGCCTTTCATCACGGTTGGCCCCGAAACAACGATCTCGCCGTTGTCGATCTCGACTGTCACCCCATCGAGGACCTGACCAACCGTTCCGGGATGGGTATCGCCGGGTCGGTTCATTGCGACAACAGCACAGCACTCGGACAAACCGTAGCCTTCATGCACGGGGATGCCTGCACCAAGTGCCGCATGAATCAGGGCGGGAGAACTGGACGCGCCTCCAACGGCGACAAAGCGCAAGCTATCAGGTGCCTTGTGGGGTCCAAGGGCGTTGATCCAGCGACCCAATATGGCGGGCGCCAGTAGGCTTGTGGTGGGCCGGATTTCCGCAAAGGCATCGACCAGAGGTTCGATCGGTGCGCCGAACAGTGATTTGGTGGCGTCGAACCGGAAGACTGTTTTTGCACCTGCAACGATTGGCAGGAATATCCCACAAATCTGCTCCAGAAGCTGGGCAAGCGGAAGAATGGACAGATGGGTGTCTGATGCATCGGCGGCAATGACCGTGCTCAATGCGCTGACGGATGCACCGAGTTGACGATCCCCGAGCACGACGCCCTTGGGGCTTCCCGAAGAGCCGGACGTATAAATGATGCGTTCTGCCCCACCGCTGTAGGGGCGCAGATTGCAGGGCTCGACGGGATCTGTGACCGGGTTTATCAGCTTCAGGTGCGGCAGTGCAGCGAACATCTCTGGACGCGTTGTGATGACAGAACTCACTTTCGCATCCATCAAAACATGGGCGTTCTGCGCGGTGCTGAAAAAGAACGGCAACGGCACCTGTCGTTTTGCGGCCAGTGTCAGCGCGAGATCAGCGACGACATAGTCGATGCCACCGGCAAGACCAATGCCGATGGTCTGCTCCAATGGCTTGAGGGTGCGGGCAAGGCATTCAACCCGAAGCGCCAAACCACGCCATGTGATCTGCTGTGCATCATCCTCGAATGCGATGTCGTCGGGGCGCTTTTGTGAATGGTGCGCGAGCGCATCAAAGACCTGTTTCATCAACACGCCTCCCCGAGCGTACGCGCAGCACGCGCGCGCGGAGACAAGACAGCGGGGCGCGACAGAACCTCACTGAATGCGCAAACCTTGGGGTCCGTGTCGTAGTAAGACCCCCAGGCTTGCGGGTTTGAAACCTTGGAAATGCAGGCCGGTGCCAGTTCAACGTAGCGCAACCCAGTTCTGCTAAGCAGTCGGCGCAGAGGACCGGTGGCCGTAAAGACACCGCAGGTTTTTCCGGTCTCGCGACCCCATTCGATCATTTTGTCCAGCATGGGCAAAACAGGAAAGGGCGTTGTGGAGGCGAGGGACGCAACCTCCATGATCTCCGAAGCCTGAATTTCGAGCCCCGCAACGCCGTGCAACGCCGTTGAGAAATCAGACCCAAGGTAGCCTTCGGAGAAAAACCCATCTGCAGCAGTTCGGATGCCAGCCGCGCAGAGTATTTCTCCGTTTATGCGCGTGGCCGTAACCAGCAATGGCGCAAAATCGGTAACCTCTGCGCCATAGATGTCACGATACACAGCCCTGATGTGATCTTGAGCCGCTTGCCGTCCGGCGCAGTCACCACTTAAAAACTCGATTTTCATATCCAACCTCAACGTGCATTTTTGACGTGTTGAGGCTGTTTTCTGCGCCGCGACTTACAACAGACTTACAAAAATCCGCAAACCCGAAAACCTGCTAGGGCCTGTGGACAATCATCTTGAGGCTATGAGTGCTGCTACGAGGTTCCAACACGCTGCATAACTGCAATCGGTTTTGTCGTATCTTGTGGCTATCCCTCTGAACTCTTT
>JBASXE010000136.1:0-2417 GCA_049276875.1 Roseovarius sp.
AGCTAGACATCGTTTAGTAGGTACAACACTTGGCTGGAGCAGTCCTCCTAGAGGAATTCAAGGCATACGTCGGAACCGACGAAGATAGTGATTTTGTTGAACAATGTTTGGACGCCGGTCACGCCCTGGTAGATAGATACCAAGGCGAGGCTGAAGTTCCTAACGATCTTCACAGACAAGCCATCTTGATTTGTGCTTCTGAAATCTTCCACAGGAGGTCTGCTCCAAACGGTGTGGCTCAATTTGCCAGCTTTGACGGTTCTCCAATCAGGGTTGCTAAGGATCCAATGAACTCTGTTTACCCTCTGCTTCTGCCTTACACAGGCTACGCAGTATGAGCGAAATAACGGCAGCAAAGGTTGAGTTCAAACTCGAACTTGCTGACGCTGGGCTAAACGTTTTGGAATACGTTCCAGAACGCATTACCCCGCCTATTATTATCGTGAACGCTGCACAGCCTTACCTTCAGACCGCTGAGTTTGGAGAATGGCACTTGGGAATCGAGTTAGTTCTAGTGGCTTCCACCGCAACTAACAAGAAAGCAACCGAAAACTTGGATCAACTGATTGAGAACACCTTGAAGGCCATTGAGCCTTTGAACTACGCTCAAATTACATCGGTAAACCAGCCCTATAACCTACAAACAAATAATGCTGAATACTTGTCTGCAAACATTTATTGTCAGCTCAACATAACAATTTAGAAAGGTAGCCATGGCTGCTTCAACAAGAATCAAAGCGCAAAACATTATCTTCAAGATCGGCGCAACCGACTACGCGTGTGACGCGAACATGGTTGAGCTAACCCTCGATGACGCTCCTGGCGACGTCCAGACCTTCTGCGAGCAGAGAGTCGGAGGCCAGTGGGCTCTTCAGCTAGACGGAATCATGTCTGGTGACGCAGGAAGCCTATACAGACTACTTTGGGACAACTTCGGAACCGAAGTTGCTTTCACCGTAGCTCCTAACGGCAACGCAACTGCCACCTCCTCCGAGCCTCACTACGAAGGTGTTGCGAAGTTTAACGAGCTTCCACCACTATCTCTAATGAGCAACGAGACGGCAAAGTTCTCAGTGACTCTAGAAGTTGTGAACACACCTCACGACCCAGCGTCAGACCAGTATTACGGTATCGAGATCGTCACAGCCTAATCATGGCTGAGCCATCAGGCGTAAAGGTCAAAGGCTACAAGCAGGCTATCAAGGCTCTCCAGGCTATCGGGGTTCCAGCTTCCGAAATAAAGGCAGCTGGCTCCGAGGCCGGAGAACTTGTAGCAAACCAAGCTCGAGCTTTAGCACCGGTTAGAACTGGGCGACTTCGAAACAGCATTAGAGTCTCAAAAGCTCTAAACAGAGTTTCGGTCTCAGCTGGTAATAACCGGTCAATTCCTTACGCTAACCCGATTCACTGGGGTTGGTTCAAGCGGAACATCAAGCCACAGCCGTTCTTTATCAAGGCTTTGGGAATTACGCGCGAAGAGGTTTACCAGAACTACTACAAAAGTCTAGATAGACTGATTGCAAGAAACTCCACGAAAGGAATACCCACAGAATGAACAGTTTTGATTTTGAAAGTCTAACCCTTGAGGAAGTCGAACTAATCGAGAACCTGGTAGGCGAAAGCATTGACCAGGCATTCGGAGACGGCAAGCCAAAGGGCAAGGCACTAAAAGTCTTTACTTGGATAGTTATCAAGAGGACTAACCCTAAGTTCACAATAGAAGAGGCAAGCAAATACACACTGAACCAAGCTCTTAGCATGATCCAGGGTGACGAAGCAAAAAAAGAATAAGGCAGCAAGCGGCTAAGCGGATGGCAAACATCTGCCGGGCGTTCAACATGAGTCCTCGAGACTATAGGTCTCTAACAATGATCGAGTTGATGGCCTTGCTGGAAACCTTAGAATCGGAAGAGGTTATTGACTAATGAGCTTAGTTCTGAATGTCGAAATTTTAGGTGAGTTCAAAAAGCTAACCGCAGCGACCCAGGGTGCTCAAAATAGCCTCGGGGGAATGCAAAAGAAAATGGGCTCGGTGGCCAAAGGCATTGGTCGAGTAGTTGGAGCTTTAGGTCTTACTTTAGGTTTCGCAGCTATCGTTAGAGGCTTCAAGGACGCAACCAGGGCAGCCGAAGAAGCCAAAACTGCAGACGCTCGAATCGATTCGATTGCCGAGTCGATGGATGAGTTCGGTGATCAAGCCGCAAAGGTCACTAGGCGAATCAAGGATTATGCAGAGCAACAATCTCTGAGCGTGGCAATTGATGACGAAGTAATAAAGGCAACCCAAGCAAAGCTACTTACTTTTAGAAACCTGACCAAGACCGCTGACGTTATGGGCGGCTCTTTTGACCGAGCAACAATGGCGGCTATTGACATGGCCGCAGCTGGTTTCGGAAACGCGACAGATAACGCTACCC
>JBASXE010000137.1:0-1839 GCA_049276875.1 Roseovarius sp.
CCACGATAATCCTTAGACGGTCTTCAGCCAGATATCCCCGGACTGGCCCTCACCCGAGGTCGGGCTGCTGGTCGAGGTGGTGGTAGTGCGCGAGCGGTTTTCTAGGAAGATGAGACCGGCCTCGATGTTCGACAGACGCGAGGTGATAGAGGTGTGCGTAGCAGGTTTTGCATAAGTCCCCGACCAGGTGGACGTCAGGCTGCCGGTGCCAACAGAGTTCTGGATAGCCGTGACCTCGTCTTGGAGCAGGTTGACGTGCTCGGCCAGTACGGTGTCGACGAGGTCTTCCTTGTCGGTGTACAGGCGGACGTTGTTTGGAAACAGAGCGGGCATGGGTTACCTCCTAGTCCATTCTCCTGCCCGGGCAGGGCTTTGATCAGGGCTAAACGCCGTGGCTGTGGGATGTCGCTTCCAGAGCGGACACACGGTTTTTCAAGTCCTGGATCTCCGTGGACAGGGAGTCGGTGGTGGGAATCCAGACCGGGTAATCGGGGTCGTCGGCCTCGTACAGGACGAACACCTGGGTACCGGGTGCGGGTAGGTACATCCGGTTACTCCCGCCCATCGGCCAGATCCAGTCCGTGACATTTTTCCCCAGCCGGGAGGGGATCATGACCTTGATCCGTCCCAGGGAGCGCGGGTCTCGGGTGTCGACGACGACGGCCCTATCGGCCACGGCTACTCGATCCCGCCGGTGAGGTTCAGGGTGATCGCGGCGGGGGACAGGACGAGGATCTCATCGAGTTCAGCGGTGATCGTGTCAACCCCGGAACCGCCCGAAAGATGCAGGGCTACTACGGTCACGTTGTCAGCCAGGTCGCCGAGTGTCGTCACCAGAGATACCAGATCAGCGGGGTATATCTGGGCACCGAAGGGAACGTCGGTGTAGTCGAACCGACCGGCTATGGCCTCCGTGATAAGCGCCTCAGCGTCTACCTGACGCACGTTGTCCAGCAGGGTGACGTTCAGTTCTACCTCGATCGGGACGTAGATCGGGTTTACCACGGCCACGGAAGTGCCGACCAACTTGATCGAATCCAGGTAGTTCTGGACAGCGGTCTTCAGGGCATCAAGTTCCAGAGTCGCAGCAGGAGATACGCCTGAGTTATCGATGCCGGGGGTCAACTCCGCCGTACGGGGATCACGGTACGGCGCGACCGCGATCACAACACTGGACGTGCTCGTCGACTCCGACGATGCCTTGCCACAGTTCGGTACCGACAGTGACGCGTCCTCGAAGTCTCGAAGGCTAACCAGACGGTTGAACGATCTGTACGCCCTCGGCGCCGACCTTCGGATGGAGTCGGTGCTCTCTGGATCGACACCGCCGGTGGCCGGAATGTCGTTGATCACCGACAGGACACTGGTCAGGGCCGGGAGGTCCGCGACGTTCAGTGTCGGGATGTCATCAATGTTGCGGATAGAGCCTGCCGGTACATTCCCGGACGAGCCCACTGTCGTGCGATAAAGCGCCAACACAAAATGCCCGGCAGGAGGAACCAGCCCGGAGACACCGTCGCCGAACAGAACTTCGGTCTCGTCCTGGCCGTTGTCGAAGACCTCATACACGCGAGCCATCGGTCCGTACTCGGTGTAGTTGCCGACGCGCTCCCAGGCCACCTCGTTGACCCGATCGTCTATGTAGATCTCCAGGGAGTCGAGGACGGCTTCGTACGTGGTCAGCGTGAACCGCTGGGTCGGTGTTCCGTCGGAGGTGCCGAGGAACTCTCCGAACCCGGTGTTGCCGTACTGCACGACTCCCTGTGTCGCCGAGACCGTCGCTTCTCCACCGGCCGTTACCGTGACGTCAGCGTCTGTGGTAAAAGGCACGTTGACGAT
>JBASXE010000138.1:0-1939 GCA_049276875.1 Roseovarius sp.
CGGTTGGGCCGTTTGCCTGCTCGGGTCGGGCAAACCTACCGTCAAAACACACACACATGAGCGCGGAAGCATATCCTCCGGATGGCCCCCAAATCAGCCCGCGTCAAGGATCGCAAAACTTTTCGGCGAGGGCGGCGCTTGTGGTGCGGCGCGGTCCCGTGCGTGAGCGCGCGCGTGCATCAGGTGCTGCGCGCGGAAAACTTTTGCGCCCGGCAAGCCGGCGGCTGCGCCGTCCCTGACCCAGGCAGATTCGGAAACCAGGCATTCGGCCATGCCCCCACACTCACGTGGTGGCTCTACAACCGAACACTGGAGACCAAACATGGCTTACGACAACGCGAACACTTACGAGACCATCGAGCTTTTCGGGCTGACGGAGAAGGACGCACAGCTGCCGATCCCGGAAGATCACGTCCTGACCGACCACATCATCCGCGAGAGCTTCGAGGCTTTGCTCGGGCAGCTGCGCGGGACCGGGCTTGAAGCAGAGATCGAACCGCTGGCCCATGGGCTCGCCACGATCCTGCAGCGCCGCAAGGTGGCGCTTGGCAAGGAGGTCGACCGCACCGCCGACAAGATCGGCGCGCTGGCAAAATCCCACGACGGATCGGAGATCGCCGAGACCGCGCTCGAAGAGGCGCAGGCGCGCTTTCTGCAGTTGCGCGAGATTGTCGGCGCCATCGAGGTGATGAGCGAGGCAGCGGCGGAATGCTACGAGATCGAGACGGGCCACGCCTTCATACCGGCAGCCGGGTCGCGCGCAAGCGTCCGGGCGCAAGAGACCGGGGCGGTCTTCGAGGCGCGGCAGCTCCTGGAGCAGCACGATCGTGAAACCGCCGAGAAGTCGAAAGTCGAGGGGGTTCCCCTGATCGTCTCAGGCGCCACCGACTGGACCGATGTCGATGTGGTCTTCAACACGCTCGACAAGGTTCGCGAACGGATCAAACAGAACCGCAACCAGGAGATCTTCCTCTGCCACAAGGGTGGCAAGCACGGGGCGGAGATGATTGCGGCCCGGTGGGCCCGGGCACGCGGGATCGCGCAGGCGCGCTTCGATCCGCGCTGGTCCGCGCACGGGCGGGCGGCACCGTTCAAGTGCAACGACGAAATACTGGACGACAAGTTCGCGGCGACGGGGGTTGTACTCTTCGGCGGCAACGGGGTCGCGCTGAACCTCGGGCAGAAGGCGGAAGCGAAAGGTCTGACAGTCATGCGGGTTGCGGACCCGGCGAAGAAGACTGCGCAGGATTGAAGAGAGGGGGTCGCGCTTGGCGCGGCCCTTTCGTCATGTCTCATGGCGCGTGCGATCGGTCATGCGTGATCGGCAGTCTGCGGCGGCCAGCACCGTTATCACTCTACCCAGTCCGTCAGAGTGCGGCCCATCCGCATCGGTACGGGCTGGGGATGGTGCGCACCTCACGCACATCGTCAGCAGCGCAAGACGCGAGGGGTCGAGACGTCGCACATGAGGCTGAAGACCTGCACGACCCTCGGGTGGCGTTTCGGAGCATTGCACCTACGCGGGCGGGCTCCCTCAGCACCCCGGCCAGGCTTGGCGGGACGAGGACGCGGAAGGTGGCGACTGCGTGATGGCAAGGGTCATCCGGGTCTCTCCTTTTTGCTCATAGATGTGAATCGCACGGGGTCGGCCCAATCGTGCCCTGCGCTTCGCTCCGGCAAGCACAAATACGGCTTCCACGGCGGAGCCGCGGACCCTCCGCATTTGCGCTTGCGACCGGGCCTTTTGCCCCCGTGCCGGGTGATCCCCATCGCAACAAGGAGTAACCCAAATGACCAACCACTACGTCGCCACCGTCCCCGTCAAGTTCACCGATACCGATGGCCAGGAGCGCACCCGCTTCCAACGCGTGGGTGCGATGTTTCGCAACACCCGCAATGGGGACGGCTCGGAGTTCTTCAGCCTCAAGCTCGACTTCCC
>JBASXE010000139.1:0-5093 GCA_049276875.1 Roseovarius sp.
TAGATACACCGGATGATGCGTTTCCAGAATATTGCGCGCCCGGGCGCGCGCTGCGGACCATGCATCATGCGCACCCTTGCCGGACCATGCGCGCGGGTCATCCCGGTCAGCCAATGACGGATAGAAATAATCTCGTTCCATCGCCGCAAGGGTGTGATCCCCGCCCAGGAAATGCCCTTCGCCCAAAACAGCCTGGCATATCGCGTCATACCCGAGATTGTCATCGGTGACCTCTATCCCACGCAATGTGCGATATGTGTGCGAATGCATCTCGTCATCCAGCACGAAGGCTTCAAAGCTTGCGCCAAGAAGCGATGCGGTCATGCCTGAGCTTTCATAGATCAGATTCCCGCCAGCCAGGGCTGCGGCCAGTGATGTCAGCCCTTTTTCCATCCCGTATTGTGCATCAATGGCCTTGGCATCGGTCATGCATGAGGCCACGCCTGACGGCAGGCCCAGCCAGTTCGACAGTTGCGCCGAGGCGGCGTTCAACACTGCCGTCTCGCCGCTGCCACCGGAAAACGCGCCGGTGCGCAGATCAATGACCAAGGGCCAGTTGGAAAAAATCATCGGAAAGCCGGGCTGGATCGCATGCACCATCATCAGGCTGGCCAGCGTTTCGGCGAGGGATTGCGCAAGAAATCCGGCAAGCGTCGCTGGCGCGGTGGCCCCGGCCTGCGCGGCCGTGATGCACGAGACCGGAATGTTGTGCTTCACGCATTCGTACACGACATCAACCGCATCCTCGCCATAGCGCAGAGGCGAGATCACCGGGCTGACATGCGCTTTCAGGAAAGGTCGCTTGGCGAACTCGCCGGGGCCACCTGCCGCGATATCCAGCATTTTGACGATCGGAGCGACATGGCTGGCCAATGTGAAAGATGTCGCCGTGGGTTTGGTCGTGTTCTTCAACAAGGCATAGACGGTGTTCACGTCCAGGTCATAGCTGTCCGGTACGTCCGTCGCCACGCAGCAACGGGTATACCAGCTGACATTGGCCAATGTATCCTGAAGGCGGGTGAACCGGTGCAAGTCCTCCAGGGTCGAAGGGCGATAGGTTCCGGTGTCCAAGTCAAGGGTCTGGACCGCAGCGCCGCCGGTGCCGAAATAGACTTTCGAGCCACCCACCTCGATCGATCGGGCCGGATCGCGACCGTGCAACGTGAATGTCTTCGCAGCAGCCGTGATCGCCGCCTCGACGATCTCTGCCGGAAACAGGATACGCCCAGCACCGTTGTCACGCGCGCCAATGGCGCAAAGGTCCTGTCGTAACCGCGCGGGCACTTCACCGACACCAAGGTTGCTCAACAGCTTGAGGGCGGTCTGATAAATGCGTTGCATCTCCAGCGTGGAAAGGGGTTTGTACGCTCCGCCGATCTGGCCTGGCGGACAGGGATCGACCACGGGTTTGGCGGCACGTTTGGCCAGACGCGCCTTGCGTCCACCCCGCTTGGAATCTGTTGCCGTCATGAGCCGCCCCCCTGCCGAAGCACTTTTGCATGAGCGCTCTGATTCCGCGCAAGGAATTTTGAACACGGTTCGCGAAGTCCCGAGCACAGGAATGGGCTATGCCAATCGATACATGTCTATGCTTTGTTGTGATCTCTTCAGACAAACCAGCGACACGTCTGTGCACACGCCGGTTTTCGACCCTGAGCGGACGGTCAGTTGTGTCCTCGCGTGGCTTGATGTGTTTCAGGGATCGCTATGAAACCGCGCCGAGTTCATTGCATATGGCGCATCAGCTCTTCTGCGCGGTTCCGACCAAGCTCGATTCTACATGAGTTGATCCCAATTCCTGTCCCGGAGCCGCCTCCGAAGGTCGACCCGACAAAGCCGCAATGCGCATCGCGATAGGCCGACCAAGCTGCCTGTGCAGCTTCCAGAGCCGGTACCGCTACAGGTCTGCCGGTCACTTCATCAAGCTCTGCGGCCGAACTCATCGCGAAGCCCAGGTAGATGTCGACAGTCGCATCGACCCGTTCAAGCGTTTCAGCGACACAGGACCCAATCTCGACCTGACTGCTTCCACCGCACTCCGTTGCCGGATCTGCAAGGACGATGCTTGGCAAGCAGGTCAACAGAAACAAATTTGCAGCAAGATGTCTCATTCCAACACTCCCAATGATCTTTGACATTCTGCGCCAGCTTAACTTGATGCAAGCCAACAAGCACCCCCGCGCGAAACTTGTCACGTTTAATTGTCAAAACAGATGCCCATGCAGAGCGCACCGAGGGGCCGATAGTGCGGGTCATGGCCAACGCGGGTTCATCTGAATATGGTGCTCCATTAGTGAACAGTCTCTGCGTATTGACCCGAATTGTTTTACGTTTTGACACGATTTTGACCAATTTTCCTGCCAACATGAGGTCTCAGAGGAAGACAATGGAGCAAAAACCATGGCAACGTGCAGCTTCCGAGTGTGTGACAAGGATGCCTTGCAGGTCGACACCTGCTCGCCCAGCCTCGTGCCTGGTTCATCGATTTCACGCAATGCTGACGCGCCCGATGGGACTGTCTACCGCTTTGACGATGCGTACCAATCTGCCGTTGCCACGCTGAACCACAGAGGTGGCACGGATATCGCATTCGAGGATGAAAACGGCGCGGCATGTGTCGTCGAGAACGCTGGGCCGCGGGTTCTGGGCGGTGTCATGGTCGAGGCGGATTCGCTTCAGTACATCCAGGAGATAGACGACCAGGATGGCGTCAAAGGCCCGATCCTTACCCTGTCCATCTTCTCTCGCAACGGGCCAGAGAGCGAGGTTTGGGGGTTCCATTCCAACGCTCCGCTGGTCAACGGTACTCGATACCGCAAGGTCGGTGGCAATGATGCCGGCAGGGTTGAAATCAAGGAATTGTCGCCCAGTTCCGAACATGACAGGATCCCGCTCACATCATCATCGGATGACCCCTGCCACGCAAAGACGCGCGCAACACCAAAGCCGCCGCAGTACTCGTTCATGACTTTGAGCCAGAGCGACTTGATGCGCAGGGTGCAGGGCATTCAGTGAACTTGTTGGCGGCACATGCCATGTTCAAAGACATCTCAGCCATCTTATTGTTTCCTAATTGCGCACAATGAACACATTTGTGCCATCTGTGGTTCACTTTTCACCACAATGTTAATCCCTGAGGTTTCCGAGGTTTTGCCAGAGATCTGGCAAGACCGATGGCCATGAGGGAAAAGATGACACATCATACTGCGACGCTTGGAACACGCAAAACGGCAGTTCCCTTTTCTGACAGTGTGGGCACCTACGGGGCCCTGTCATTGCTTGCCGCCCATTGCCCTTTGCACAGCAGCTTTTCGGCAAAACTGCTGAACCGGCTGTTTCTTCCCGCGGTGGAGCACGAAGCCGTCCGCATCTTCCGAACGTCAGACAACAAGCCCTGCGGTGCCCTGATCTGGGCGCGCTTGTCCGATGAGGTGGCCCTTCGCATGTTCACCGAGAACCAGCCGCCACGGGCAAATGACTGGAATTCAGGCGATCATCTGTGGTTTCTGGACCTGCTTGCCCCCTTTGGGCATGGCAAGGACATCGCGCGCCACCTGGTGCGGAATCCGCCCAAGGAAGCCTTCTCATTCGCCCGCCTGGGACCGGACAAGAAACTGCGCAAGCTTATCGAGGTGCAGCGGGAAAGTGACGCGGGCCGCTCGTTTCGATCATTCTTCGCTGAGCAAGATCGACCCGTGTAAGGCGATTTTTCATGGGCATTCCAGTACCTGATACAGGATCAGTCACGGAAGACACCGATGTCGTCGGCGGTCTGCTGACGGCCACTGGTGATATCGATTACTTGTTGGGAGATGATACCGGTGACTGGACAGTCGTGTCTGACGACACCAGCCTTGGGTTTGGCAGCAGCTTTAGTATGGATGCCGATGGGAACTGGGTGTTTTCGGTCGACAATGATGATCCGGGCATACAAGGCCTGAACACCGGAGAGTCCCTCGATTTCCAATACACGGTTTCGTCCGCCAATGGTGACTCGACTGTAACGATTACGGTCTTCGGCGTTGATGAACCTCCGTGTTTTGCACGAGGAACCCTGATTGATACCCCGACTGGTCGCCGCGCGATCGAGACACTCCGGGCTGGAGACGAGATCCTGTCCGTAGATGCCGGGCCGGTTGCTATCCGGTGGATCGGATCCAGGATCGCCTCGAGCATGACCGGTCTGGCTGCAGAGAAGCTTGCGCCCATCGAGATACAGCCCGGTGCGTTCGGCCCGGGCGTGCCTGAGCGCACTTTGAGGGTATCGCCTTTACATCGTATCCTCTGGAAGGGTCCGGAAGCGGAATTGCTGTTCGGCGCAAGAGAGGTGCTCTGCTCGGCCAAGTCTCTGGTCAACGGGACCTCAATCCGCCAAACCTGCGAAACCGAGGTCGAGTACTTCCACATCCTGCTTGATGAGCACCACGTGATTTTCGCCGAAGGGTGCGAAGCAGAAACCCTCTATCCCGGTCCACAAGGCTTGGAGGGCTTTGGCGATACCGAACGCGAAGAGATATTTTCGATCTTTCCCGATCTTCGCACCTCTGCGGATTCATTCGGGAAAGCCGCGCGCCTGATCTTGCAAGACTTCGAGGTTGGTCTGCTGACCCATGGGCTTGCTGCGTAACGCGTCGCCGACCATGCCACAGCTTTGCGGTGAAGCGCGGTCGCGTTTCAACGTTCCCTTTGTTCGGTCTTTTCGGGTGGTTGCAGGGTGGTTTCACCGCCTCCAACGCAAGTTTTGGTAGGCTTTATGCGCACGTCTTAACACCGGTTATTGCAGGGAACGACTCAGGCCTCAATGTGGGTGCTGAGATCGTCTGCTGTCTAGGATTCCTGCTTGGTTCACAAACCTGCCGGGTGAGGCGGTCTACTTGAGGAATATCTATCGAACATTGTTTCAGCAACTTACCCATGAGGATTTTTCAGATGAAATGGTTGTTTTCAGGCAAACTTCGCCAACTGACCACAGTCGCGCTAAAGCGTTTCCAGTTTATATAGAAGCATACCCGGCCTCGCAAAAGTAGTTCCAGCATTCCTGAGGTGTGTAGAGATCACAGATTTCGCCGAGGGCTTCGAACAATCCAGTGAAT
>JBASXE010000140.1:0-1691 GCA_049276875.1 Roseovarius sp.
GTCATCGACATCAAGGGCGATGGCGACAACGTCGGCGACATCACCGTCACCAACGGCACCGTCAGCGAGACCCGCGGCGGCGAGCCGGTCGGCACCTACGCCACCAGCCAGATCACCGCCGCCATTGCCATTCCCGGCGGTCGTCAGAACCGACAGACCACTCTCGCGTTCAGCGTGGGCAACGACACCATCTATACGACCGCGCTGGTGTCTGCCAACGCCGGCACCGCTCCGCAGACCAAGATCACGCACGCGATCATCGGAGGCACCGGTAAGTACTCGGGTGCGCGCGGTGAGGTTGTTTTACGCCCTCTCACCGACACCCGATACCGAGTCGCCTTCTTCTTCGTCGACTAACAAAAAGTAAAGAACAACGACGACGCCGCACCAGGAGCGGCGGGGCCCGAAGGCCCCGCCGCCGTCGTCAAGGAATCAACCAGTCCAGGACTTTGCGGATCCCCGCGACCACCACAACCTGCGTCAGAAAAACTGCCGCAGTTCGCAGCGCCCGTGTTACGCTTCTCGTGCTTAAGGAGAAGTCGTTGTGGCCCGGATTTTCATCCGGGCCACTGCTTTTTACCCTCATAGGGGTCACCTCCCTTCCCTTCGCCTCACTTGATGTGGACGAAGCACGGAAGCCACCCGACTTGGGAAGGGAGGGACCCAACACAAGAACGCAACATCACGAAACTAAGCGGCAAGGTCGGGCCTGAACAGCCGTCAACCGCGAACTGTGGACGCGATGCGCGCGCCCTGGGGATGCAGGACTCGCTAGCTACCCTTGATCGGATTATCGAGCGCCCACGTGGCCGATTCCGACATCGCCGGTCCCGAATCCGGGCCGAACGTTCCGGTTAACGAGGAGAACGTGTTCACCATCGTCCCCATGCCGGGACCCGAGGCAACGCCACCAAGTTCGATCCGCACCTTCTTGTAGGAGAATACGTTTCCTGCTCCGCACGACGGCTCGCATATGTTGTAGTACAGCGTTCCGCGACCCACGGCCTCGTTCATGTTCCACTTCGACCACTTGATCTTCCCGAAGTACACGCCACCATCACCGCACGCGAAAACAATCCGCTTAGGCTTGTAGTCCAACTCACCCGTGCAATCGACCACATAGGTCCGCGTGGGATCGGGAGTCTCCGCGGCAACCGCCGGCGCAGCAACGCCGCCGGCCATCAATCCAGCGATTCCCAGAGCCATTCCCAGTTGACGACGCATTCCAATCTCCTCACCTCGACTGTCCATCCAGAGTACGGGAGTGACGGGGCCAAGGGCCCCGCCACCGCCGCTAGGGAATCAGCCAGTCCAGGACTTTCCGAATCCCCGCGACCGCCACAACCTGCAACAGAAAAACTGCCGCAGTTCGTAGCGCCCGTGTTACGCTTCTCGTGTTCAAGGAGAAGTCGTTGTGGCCCGGATTTTCATCCGGGCCACTGCTTCTTGCCCTCATAAAGGCCACCTCCCTTCCCTTCGCCTCACTTGATGTGGACGAAGTTCGGAGGCCACCCGAGTCGGGAAGGGAACGGCCCAACACAACTGCGCAACGCAAGCGACGCTAAGCGCCGCAACAACCAAAAGGGAACCCCACAGAAACAGCCTGTGGACAAGGGAGCGGCGGAGCCCGAAGACCCCGCCGCCGACGTCAAGGAATCAGCCAGTCCAGGACTTTCCGAATTCCTGCGACC
>JBASXE010000141.1:0-8345 GCA_049276875.1 Roseovarius sp.
TGCTCGAAGATCGCACCGGCTATCAGGACGGCAACTATAACACCAACGGCAACGTGCTTCTCGATCATTTGCACGGCGCTACGACCGAGAAGTTTCCGGCAGGCCACGACATGCCTGGCGAGATGGAAAAAGCCGCGGAAAAGATGCGTGCAAAAGGTTACACAGTTTATGTCATTCCCGGTGGCGGCTCCAATCCGACGGGTGCTTTGGGCTATGTAAACGCCGCGTTTGAATTGGTTGAGCAGGCCAACAAAATGGGATTGAAGATTGACCGTCTGACCCATGCCACTGGATCATCTGGTACTCAGGCTGGTCTTGTCACGGGCATGTGCGCGATGAATGCTCAGATCCCGATCCTTGGCATCGGCACTCGTGCGCCCCAGCCCAAGCAAGAGCAGATGGTTTATGATCTTGCCTGTAAGACAGCAGAGAAACTCGGCTGTCCCGGTGTGGTCAAACGGGAAGATGTGATGGCGAATACGGATTATGTCGGTGAAGGTTATGGTATTCCGACCGAAAGTGGTATTGAAGCGATCAGAATGTTCGCCGAGTTCGAGGGTATATTACTTGATCCGTGTTACTCTGCCAAAGGGGCAGCTGGTATGATTGATCTAGCGCGCAAGGGCCATTTCAAGAACGAGCGTGTAGTCTTCTTGCACACAGGCGGTGCGGCGGCACTTGGCGGCTATGACTTTGCGTTTAATCACAGCGCCCGCTGGGTGAATATTTAATGGCGCACGGGCCTCGCACCATCGGTGTTATCGGGGGGATGGGGCCCGAAGCGACGATTTTGTTGCAGCGCAAAGTGCTGGGTGCAATCCCTGCGCGTGACGATGCTGATCACATCCCTTTGATGATCGACATGAACCCACAGGTGCCGTCGCGCATTTCACATCTGATTGACGCCACGGGGGATGATCCCGGACCCACTCTTGCTGCCATGGCACGGCGCTTGCAAGACGCGGGCTGTGCCGCACTTGCCATGCCGTGCAACACTGCACATTATTACTCTGATGAAATCACCCGCGCGGTGAGTATTCCATTGCTCAACATGGTCGATCTGGCCGCGAAGTACGCAAGGCATAGGGTGGGAAAAGGCGGGAGCGTTGGTATCCTAGCGTCTCCAGCCTCCCGGAAAATCAGACTGTTTGAACGCGCATTTGAAGCTCAAGGTATTTCAGCGATCTGGCCCGACTGCGACGCAGAAATGATTATGGCGATCCGTCAGATAAAAGCTGGTGGGCCACTGCCCAAGGCGCGCACTGCACTGATGCAAGCCTCGTTGGAACTGGTTGAAAATGGTGCTGAGCTACAATTCATCGCCTGCTCAGAATTCTCGCTGATAGCGCAGAGTGTGGCAGGCGGTGCGCCAGTGATGGACACACTAGATCTGCTGACACAAGCAGTTGTCGATTTTTCAATCGCGCCTTGACACCAAAGTCACAAGGTGTCCCAGGCAACGTGTGCAACGTGGTCAAAACTGGCGGGATTGGCGAGTGCCGCAATCGTAAGGCGCGTTGTCCATGTCTTGTCTCCGATTAGCGTCAGTCGCCCCTCGGTCATTTCATCGGCTACTGCTGTTTCGGGCATCCAGGCAAAGCCGCTGCCTTTCAACACCCGCCGTTTTATCGTCTCAACAAGGCCGTCAACATAGATCATTTCTGCATTCAGCGCCTTTCCCTCCAGCATGCTGTCAACAACCATTCCAAGAAATGTGGAAGGCTCGTATGCCAGATAAGGAATGGGGGGGGCTGAATTATCACCAAGAGACCAATTTTGGGCCAGCGCCTGTTTGGTTTCGGCAACAGGAAGCAGCACGTCTGTCAATAGATCCTTGCGCTCAAATGCGGATTCATTAATGCTTGGCGAAACCGACTTGTGATAATAACACAGCATGATGTCTACCGCGCCTTCGACCAGCAAATCGCAACAGGTGCTGAGAGAATCTGAAATGACGCGTGTGTGCAGATCAGGGATCTCATGCTGCAATTTATCTATGCGATGCGCTAAAAAATTCATCGATATGGTGTGAAGCGCCGAAAATCTGAGAAAACGGCGCCCACCTCGGTCCGCATCTCGAATCATTTGGCGCTGTTCTGTAAGTTGCAAAACCGCAGCAAGCGCCACTGGCAAAAATTGGGCCCCTGCCTCAGTCAACTGTACCGGATAATGGGAGCGGTTGATCAAAGGTGTGCCGACCCAGCTTTCTAACGCTTTGATTCGCCTGCTAAAAGCAGACTGAGTGACGTTCCTTTCGTTCGCAGCGCGGGTAAAGTTCAGTGTACGCGCGAGACATTCGAAGTCACCTAGCCAATTCAAATCCACGGTATTGCCCTCACACCAAAGCAGTTCTTACAGCGAACCTATCTTAAACTATGCAAAAATAGAATAGTTTGATGAAATGTTAGAATTGGCCCTTTCGAATTTTCATGTCCTAGTCTTGGTTCATACGCTGCGGGTACATTTCTATTGAGCTCTCGGCGCAAGCTAGGGCGCACGCCAAGGCATATGATGGACAACGATCCAATAACGCAAACGACGTCGAAAATCCGGCGCGAACCAACTGGGAAAGACAAAATGAACACCAAAATAAACACATTTGGCATTGTAGCAGCAGTCAGCTTTTTCGCGCTGCCTGCCTTTGCCGCAGAAGAAGTAAAAATTGGCCTTCCGTCTTGGACAGGGGCACAGGCAATCGGTCATGTGCTGGGAGAAATCGTCACATCACGCATTGGCGGTCAGGTTGAATACGTGCCGGGCAACAATGCCACGATCTTTCAGGCGATGGACCAAGGCAAAGGTGATATCGACGTGCATCCCGATGTCTGGCTGCCAAATCAGCAAAGCTTTACCGACAAATACGTCAAGGAAGCGGGCACTGTTACGCTTTCAACAAACTCTTATGAAGGCAATCAGGGTTTCTGCGTCAGCAAGGATTTTGCCAGCGCCAACAATATCACAGACATCGCTGATCTGGGCCGGCCGGATGTAGCTGCGTTGATGGATAGCGATGGAGACGGTAAAGGTGAGATGTGGATCGGCGCACCGGGTTGGGCTTCTGCCAACGTAAACGAGGTAAAGGTCCGCGACTACGGTTTGCTTGATTTCATCGAACCGATACGTGCCGAGGAGGCCGTGAAAACAGCGCGCATCAAGGATAGCATCGCCAAAGGCGAAGGTTATGCATTCTATTGTTACAAACCGCACGCGGTATGGTTCATGTTCGACGTTGAAATGCTGACAGAGCCAACTTTTGACGAAGCTAAGTATACCATGATCCAGCCGTCTGACGATGCGGATTGGTATCAAAAGTCGTATGTTGCAACCAAGGACGCACTTAAGGATGTGCAAATCGCATGGTCCAATTCGCTTGAAGAGCGTTCTCCCGCGATTGCGGAGTTTTTTGCCAACTTCTCACTTACAGCTGATGATGTCTCTGGCCTCGCCTTTGAGATCAGCGCAAATGGCAAGGAGCCTGCGGACGCCGCCAAGGAGTGGATTGCAGCGAACTCTGACCGCGTGGACGCGATGCTCGGCCTCTAGGCCAGCCGCGCTTTAAAAAATGTGCGGAACTGGTGTGTTCCGGTTCCGCCAGCTTATCCCTCCCACCTTCTTCAACAAGTGAGACACTTCATGGCAAACGATACCGTTGTTGAAATCTCTAATGTCTGGAAGATTTTTGGCAGCCGAAGCACGGAAGCGCTTAAGGCCGTGCGCGAACGGGGGTTGACCAAGGCAGAGATATTATCGGAATTCAACGCGGTCGTCGGTGTCGCAGATGTAAGCCTGTCTGTGAACAGAGGCGAGATTTTCTGTATCATGGGCCTTTCGGGCAGCGGAAAATCTACGCTGGTTCGCCACTTTAACCGCTTGTTGGAACCTACAGCAGGCAAGATTGAGATTGAGGGCACGGATGTGATGGCTCTTGGCAGCCGAGCGCTTCAGGAATTTCGAAACCGCAAGATCGGGATGGTGTTTCAGAACTTCGCTCTGATGCCGCACCGATCCGTCCTTGATAATGTGGCGATGCCACTTGAAATCCGCCAAGTGCCCAAGAACGAGCGCATGCGGCAAGCTGCTGCAATTCTTGATATAGTAGAGCTGGGCGCCTGGGGTGCGAAATTTGCGCACGAGCTGTCGGGCGGGATGCAGCAACGCGTCGGCCTTGCCCGAGCACTCGCTGCCAACCCCGATGTGCTGCTGATGGACGAGCCTTTCTCGGCGCTCGACCCACTGATACGACGCCAGTTGCAGGATGAATTCATCCGACTAAGCAAGATTCTAAAAAAGACGACCATCTTTATCACCCATGACCTTGACGAGGCTGTGCGCATCGGCGACCGCATCGCAATCATGCGTGACGGCAAGATGGTCCAGATGGGCACCGCCGAGGAAATCGTCATGGAGCCTGCCGATGAATATGTCGCCGAATTTGTGGCCGGCATTTCCCGCCTCAAAGTGGTTCACGCCCATGCTATAATGCGACCCATCAGAGACCACATCAAGTTCTTCGGCCCCATCGCAGCAAGTGCGCCGCGTGTAGACGGAGCCGAGAACCTCAGCACGCTCATCACCCTTGCAATTGATGATGAAAACCCGATCATCGTTCAGCAGGACGGCAAAGATACAGGCGTAATTACCCGTGCTGACCTGCTGCGCACTGTGATTGAAGGAACGGAAGTCTCATGAGTGATACAGTGGAAAACCTGGGTGTTAATCCGCTTGAAGACACCACCAGCAAAGCGGCGTTAGCCTATGCGGCCGAACGGTGCGACAACATCCGCACCTTTGTGCGCACCAATCCAGACTACTACATCCACATGTTTGACAAAATTGGTGCGTCTTCGTCCTTTACTCCGACGCTGAACGTGATGGCGGGTCTCTTTGGTCCGGTTTGGTTCGGCGCGCGTGGGTTGTGGAACTGGGCGTTGCCATTCCTGATTATCGAAACACTGGCGTTCGTGCAAATCGCACGCGGCCTGTTTGGCAATCTAGCGGCTGACGCCATGACGCGCATTGCCTCTATCGAGGGCACGCTGGAATTGCGCCGACAACAGCTTGCTGCCGCACTCGAAAGCGGCTCTGATCGTGTCGATGCGTTTCAGCGCACGGTAGACAGCCTTGAGGCCAACATCGGTGGAATTCGCGCCGAGGCCGATGCACTGGCAGCCACTGGACCAACAGTGGCACTTACGGGTCTAGTGATCCTGATCTTGGTCAAAGTCACCCAGTCTATTATGGGCAACACCGCACTCGAAGCGCGCTTTTCCGACTGGATGAGCGACCGCAGCGTGCGCTCTGGTCTGCCATTTACTCATATCGTATTGTCAGCGGTTTTCATGTGGTTGATCGTCTTTGCTGCAATGATGCATTATTCGTTTCCGGGTCAATTCTCGCTGCTTTCGGACTTTCCCACAGACCCTGGTATCCGCCTTGGCAGCATCGACCGCGTCGAAACATTCTTCAATTGGGCGGTGTTGAATGGCGAGTTAATATTTGATGCAGTTACCTATGTGATCCGCATCGTGCTCGATGCGCTCGAGGTCATCTTCGTCAGCACACCATGGATCGTCATAGCCTCTCTGATTGTTCTGTTGACATGGCTGACGGCCGGGGTGCGTATGGCAATCTATTCCAGCGGTTTTCTCGCCTACATGGGCCTTCTGGGGTTCTGGGAAAAAGCCATGACAACGCTCGCTCTGCTTGGTACGGCCGCGTGTCTGTCGATCCTGATCGGCATTCCACTTGGGATGTTCGCCGCCCGCCGCCCACGGTTCTACAAAGCGATCCAGCCTGTCATGGACTTCATGCAAACCATGCCAGCCTTTGTGTTCATGATCCCCGTCATTGCTTTCTTTGGCACAGGAAAACCTGCCGCTGTAGTCACTACGATGATCTTTGGCGGCACACCCGTTGTGCGCTTGACAGTTCTGGGACTGCGCGGCGTACCAGAAAGTGTTCGCGAAGCCGCGATCAGTTTTGGGGCAAACAAATGGTATCTGCTCACTAAAGTTGATCTGCCTTTGGCGGGGCCGTCGATCCGTGCTGGCATCAACCAAACAATTATGTTGTCGCTTGCTATGGTCGTTGTTGCATCTTTGATCGGTGCAAAAGGTTTGGGCGAAGATGTGTTGGAAGCGCTGCAATATGCAAATGTCGGGCAAGGTATTCTGGCAGGCTTCGCAATCTTGTTCTGTGCTATGATCCTTGATCGCATTGTGCAAGGCGGACGCAAGTGACAGCGCTGATTTTTGTTCATGGTTTGATGGGAGGCAGTCAACAGTGGGAACAGCAACTGGAGGCGCTTTGCGACTTTGAATGCATCGCACTTGACCTTCCCGGGTTTGGTAAGAATGCCAACATGAAAGCGCTTACCAGCATCCCGGCCTTTGCAGACTGGGCTTTGGATGAATTGAGTGCATGTGGCATTCAGCGATTTCATCTCGTTGGACACTCCATGGGGGGCATGGTTGCCCAAGAAATGATTGCGAAGGCACCTGATCGGGTTGATCGCCTCGTACTATATGGCACGGGTGCAACGGGCGTTTTGCCTGGCCGCTTTGAGACGATAGCGACCTCTAAAGATCGTGCGCAAGCCGAAGGGGCAAGCGCTACTGCGAGACGGATCGCAGCGACCTGGTTTCTAGATGGAGAAAAGGCACCAGCCTATGAAGGTTGCGCGCAAATCGCGCACTTGAGCGGCATCGAAGCAATTCTTGCGGGATTAGACGCAATGGATGGATGGAGCGGAACTGTTTACCTTCCTCTTATCAAGACCAAAACATTGGTCATTTGGGGTGACCACGACAGAACCTACCCATGGATCCAAACCGAAGCGTTATGGAAGTCGATAGAAGGGACGTGTCTTGCAGTCCTTCCTGGGTGCGCGCACGCATCACATTTGGAAAAGCCTGCTTTGTTCAATGCAATAATAAGAGATTTCCTGACTGATTGTGAGGATAGCTTTGTGAAATGAGTAATACGAGCTGTGTTTAGCAAAGGGGTCTCTCAAGTAGGGTAGCATTGCGAGAGCAGCCCAACACGGAACAGGCAATTCTATAATTCCCTGCAGACATGATTCATCATTTTTCACAGACCAAACACTCGCTGCGCCACAGAAAATCGGTAAGACTCGGCTCTTCGGGAACCTTTGTCGCCGATTGTAGCAATGACCGGCCCTAGTCGACTGCGTCACCTTGGGCCGCCAAACACAAAGCAAGCCTGGTCTGCCCAAGGCAGTGCTGCACATTTACTCAGATTGATTTCGGTTACGGCGACGGCGTCGCGCTTGTAGACCAGCCGCTTCAAGACCTCCGGCGCGAGATAAGCCAACCGCAACTGCCTGCTGACGTGGCGCTCTGCGAGGTTCACGGCGATTGCGAGATCACGCACTGTCCCGAACTCTCCCGCTTCCATGCGCCGCCGCCAGCCCCATGCGCGGCCAATGGCGCGTAGGATATGCGGGTCTTGGGTCTGGTCCTCACTTGGCAGGTAATCCGCTGGCGGCAAGATCTTCGGCCGCCCGTTCTTTCTTCTCACCTTTAGGGGTACGAAGACCTGAATGGTGTCGGGTTCGCCCATCACTCTGCAGCCTCAGGCTGGCGCGGGGTCATCATCTCCCGCATGACGCCTGCGATGCCATCAGTGCGCATGTCGATAACGAGACCTTCTGCGGTCACCGTGACGCGGCGCACAAGCAGCTGAATAATGCGCGCCTGTTCGCCTGGAAACAGCTGCGCCCAGAGTTCCGGAAACTGCTGCAAGGCGGCGATGGCGTCAGCCTCTGGAATGTCATCCCTGTCCAATTTGGCGATAACCTGTGCTGTGGTTTCAGGGGTGCTTAGAACGCGGCGGATCTCGGTAATGACGGCACCCTCGGCTGTGTCGGCTGGCAAGCGTCGCGGAATGCCGTCGTCGGGCGTCTCACGGGTCTTCAGAAGGTCCATGGAGACCTAATATCGATACCGGCGCGTGCCTTTCTTCGTGCTCGAAGGCGTCATGGCCGCGCCGGTTGCGGTGAACAGCAGCCCCTTCAGCAGCGCCGGCGTCTGCGTGCGGCTGTTATTGGCGCGTTTTCGGGGGCTTTCCCCCAAGATGTCATGCACCTGATCCCAAAGCCGCGCGTCGATGATGGCATCATGCTCGCCTGGATATGCTGTGCCTTTGTGCACGGCCTCGCCGCGGTACACGCGGTTGTTGAGCAGGCGGTAAATGTAGCCTTTGTCTATCAGCGTGCCTTGCTTGTTGCGGAACCCATCGCTTCGTAACTTGCGTGCCAGAACAGTCGCTGATCCTATCTCAACGAACCGTTCATACACCATGCGGACCTTGGCGGCTTCCTCTTC
>JBASXE010000142.1:0-15312 GCA_049276875.1 Roseovarius sp.
TTGCATTATTCCAGCCAGTCGGGCGGATCGGTGTGGAAGCTGACCGCACCCTCGGGTGAAAAGCGCCAGGTGCGCACCGCCGGGGGCCTTTCGGTCAATGACGGGCAATCTCTTCTCAACGCGGCCATTTCCGGGCTTGGCATCGCATATCTGCCCAGTTTTCTTTACGCCGATGCGATGAAGAAAGGCCTGATCGAGGATGTGATCCCCGACCTGCCGGTGGAGACCCAAGGCATCTATGCGGTCTACCCGCCCGGCCGTTTCACGCAGCCCAAAGTGCGCGCGTTCATTGATTTTCTCGTCCACGCCTTTGTCGACAAAGGCCTGGCCGAATGGTGATCTGACTTTCCTCCCCGCCCTGTCCCCTCAGGGCTGCCTGCCCCGGATGCTGTCCCCGCATCCGGGGTTTTTTTCTTTTGTGTGGATGGCTGCATAATGGGTGCACAGCGCCTGTGCACGGAGCGGGCTTGCCTTCGGGGGGGCGCGCGGACCACTTCCTCTCACAACCATCCAATAAACCAAAAGGTGCTCTTCATGACCAAACCCGTATTGTTGACCATGTCAGGCTCGCTGCGTAGCGGATCGTATAACAGGATGCTTCTGGCGCAGGCCGTCTCCGCCTTTGGCGAGGCCGAGGTGATCGAGGGCGATCTGAACTTGCCGCTTTATGACGGTGACGTGGAGGACGCGGGCATGCCCGAGGCCGTCACGCGTCTCTGCGATCAGATGGCGCGCGCCGATGCCGTGGTGATTTCCGGGCCGGAATACAACAAGGGCTATTCGGGTGTTTTGAAAAATGCGCTTGATTGGCTGAGCCGCCCGTCCCCTTCGGTCCTGAAGGACAAGCCCGTGGCCACAATGTCGGCCACAGCAGGGCGCACCGGGGGCGAGACAGCGCAGTTTCAGACTATCAGCATCCTCATCCAGCTTCAGATGCAGGTCGTGCATGGTCCTCTGATCCTTGTGGCAGCCGCTCAGGATGAGTTTGGCGAGGATGGATCGCTGCCCAATGAGTTTTTGCAAAAGCAGATCAAAGCACGGATGGAGCGGCTGCGCGCGCTCATCTAGAGGCTAGCTGAACCGCTGGGCGTCGAAGGCGCTGAGATCGGCATTGGGGCCTTTCCCGGTGACCATCTCAGCCACCCAGCGGCCCGTTTTGGGCCCGCCTGTCAGGCCCACATGCTGATGTCCGAAAGCGGCATGGACCCCGGTCACACCAACTTCACCAATGAGCGGCAGGGCGTCGGGGGTGGAGGGGCGGAAGCCCAGCCACTCCTCTGCCTCCTCCCATGCCAATTTGGGAAATGCCTCGGTGATGAAGCGGTGCATCAGGGCGATGGGCTGTTTCGAGGGCGGCTCGTTGATGCTGCCAAGCTCCACCATCCCGGCGCAGCGCACGGCGCCATCCATCGGCGTCACCGCAAACTTGCCCCAGCCGATCATCATCGGTGTGTTCAGCATCTGCGAGGGGTTCTTCAGGTGCAGGTGATAGCCACGTTCGGCCTCCAGTGGCACGTTGAGCCCCAGCTTCTTCATCAAGGGCTTTGACCATATGCCCGCCGAGATCACGGCTGCATCGCAGTCAAGCGCACCCTGGTCAGTGATGACTTGGGTGATGTGGCCGTCGGTCAGCGTTACGTCCCGCATGTCCGCGATCCGCAGCGTCCCGCCCTCGTCCTGAAACACCTGCGCCAGATCGGTCATATAGGCGCCGGGGTTGAGAATATGGCCATGATTGCGCGTCAGCGCGATGAGATTGGCATTTGGCCCAAGCATTGGCTCAAACTCCTGCACCGCGCCCCCTTCGATCAGCTCCGGTATGAACCCCGCCGGGCGGCGCAGTTCCCAGCCATATTTGTCGGCGTCAAAGGCGGCGCGGGATTTGTAGACATAGGCGAAATCGCTCGTTGCCAGCCATTTCTCAGCCCGCGTGCCGCGCACCAGCGCGCGGTGCTGATCGGCGCTGTCATGCAGCAAGAGGGCGAGGTTGGTTGAGATCTCGCGGACCCGTGTATCGGTCGAGTTGCGCAAAAACGCCCGCAGCCACGGGATGAGGCGCGGCATGTGCCGCCATTGCATGAAAAGCGGGCTGGACGGGTTCAGCATGTATTTGAGCGCGGTCTTATGGATACCCGGCGTGTTCACTGGTGCCACGCCCCATTCCGCCAGAAGACCTGCATTGCCGTAAGACGCGCCCGCTCCCGGCCCTGCGCGGTCGATCAGCGTCACCTCCGCGCCTGCGCGCCGCAACCATATCGCGGACGAGAGCCCGCAGATGCCGGCACCGATAACGATGACATGTTTGGGGGGCATATTGGGGTGGCTCCTATACAGCGCTTTGCGAACCTAATCAGAGCGGGGGCGCCCGGGCAAGCAAGCGTTGATCGGCGCATTGATTGTTCTTAGGCTTGCACTGTCCAAGGAGGCTACCATGAGCGACAAACCTGACCTGTCATCCATGCTGGGGGATGTCGATGTCTCGACCTTTCTGGATCTTGAGGCGCGCGAAGGTTGTGATGCTGCAGGGGCGTCTTCGGCGTTTTTGGGCGTGCCGGGGGCCACATGTTACGGTGATATGCCGGCCTTTGCGCGTAATGCGCCTGCCGCTATGCGCCGGGTCATCGGGGTCGATGCCAGCTTGATTGACCGGTATAATTTCGACATTGGCGGCCCGCTTTTCCCAGAAGGCTCAAATCCTGCTGTCGATTGTGGGGATCTGCCGTTTGATGCCTCTGATTTTGCCGCCAATCGCGCCACCATACGGCGCGCCGTGGCGCAGATCGTGGCGGCAGGGGCTGTGCCCATTGTGATGGGAGGCGACGATTCGGTGCCGATTCCGATGCTGGATGCGCTGGGCGATACGGGCGAGACTTACACCCTTTTGCAAATCGACGCGCATATCGATTGGCGTAATGAGCATATGGGCGAGCGGTTTGGCCTGTCGTCCAACATGCGGCGGGCGTCCGAGATGGGCCATATTGGCCAGATCATTCAGGTGGGCGCACGCGGCACAGGCTCTGCCCGGCCCGAGGATGTGCGCGACGCGCTGGATTGGGGCGCGCAGATCGTCACCGCCGAGGATGTGCACAGGGATGGCACCGGGCCGGTGCTTGAGATGATACCCGAGGGCGCAAATATCGTCATTTGCTTTGATGTGGACGGGCTTGACCCGGCGGTGGTCCCGGGTGTGCTGGCCCGGGCATCGGGTGGGCTCAGCTATGGACAGGGCCTGCAGCTTTTGCGCGGTGCGGCCGCGCGAGGGCGCATCAGGGCCGTCGATTTTGCCGAATTCGTGCCGGAGGCTGATGTGGACAACATCGGCGCACTCGCGGTGGCGCGTCTCGTGGCGGTGGTGATGGGGTTGGCTGCACGGCAGTAACTAACGGACTTCAAAAGAAAAACCCCGCCTCGTTGCCAAGGCGGGGTTTTGAAACTCTGACCACCCCAAAAGGTGGCAGCACACTCAGCCTTGACGGGCTTTGAAGCGGCGCTGTGTTTTGTTGATCACGTAGACGCGGCCTTTGCGGCGCACGACACGGCAATCACGGTGCCGGTTCTTGAGCGAACGAAGTGAGTTACGGACTTTCATCGTCATCTCCTTTTTCTGTCGCGGCGCGGGCCAGCGCCTTGGGGTTTGCGGGCGGCCTCCGAAGAGACCAGTGAATTCATGGTGGGCGATACAAGGTTCGAACTTGTGACCCCTTCGATGTCAACGAAGTGCTCTACCACTGAGCTAATCGCCCATGAATACCGGATCGGTGCACCTGCCCCCAAAAGATAAGGGGCGCGGAATCCCGCGCCAGTTCGCTGGTCTATAAAAGGAGTCGATGGGCGTTTCAAGGGCTTTTGGTTTGCGCTTGAAACGCGCTATCATCCCACGAGCAGGAGATAAAATGCCCAAAACCGCCTTCCATCTGATTTACCCCAAGCGGCGCACGACAAGTGTCGTGTTCGCCTCGCCCCATAGCGGGCGAGATTATCCGCAGTGGTTCATGGATCGCACGCAGCTTGATGCGGTGACTGTGCGGAGTTCGGAAGATGCTTATGTGGATCGTCTTTTCTCCGCCGCGCCGCAGATGGGTGCGCCGTTTTTGCAAGCAGGCGCGCCGCGCGCCTTCGTGGATTTCAACCGCAGCGCCGATGAGCTTGACCCCGGATTGATCGAAGGCGTGCGGCCCTCGGGTCACAATCCGCGCATCGCTTCGGGGCTTGGGGTGATCCCGCGGGTCGTGGCCAATGGGCGCGCGATTTACACAGGCAAGATGACACTGAGTGAGGCGCAGGGGCGGATCGATACGTTCTGGCGGCCCTATCACGCAGCGCTGGCGGAGCAGATGGATCAGGCCTTTGCCCAATTTGGTGAGGCGATTTTGGTCGATTGCCACTCGATGCCGAATGAGGCGATGGATTCGGTCGCGCGCGCGGGCGGTCGGCGGCCCGAGGTGGTTCTCGGCGACCGGTTCGGGGCCTCCGCGAGCGCCGCCGTGGTGGACCGGATCGAGGCCGCGTTTCGTGGGGCGGGTCTCGTGGTGACGCGCAACACGCCCTTTGCGGGCGCCTATATAACACAGCATTATGGGCGGCCCACGCGCGGGCGACATGCCGTGCAGATCGAGATTGATCGCGCGCTTTACATGGATGAGGCCACGCTCACACCGCACCCGCATTTTGACGAATTCCGCGCCGTGATCAGCGGCGTCGTGGCCCAGATCACAGAAATTGGCCGCCCTGCGCAGATGCCTTTGGCGGCGGAGTAACCACTACCGCAAGGCGCGGCCCTTAAGGATCGCATTCTCCCCGAATTTCGCGCGGATCGTGTCGCTGGCTCGCTCCGCCCCACTGCGCTTGGCCGCGCCGGGATCCAGAAGATCACCCGAGCGGTCGGCCCCGGACGCATCTATCAGGTCTGAAAGCCCCACCCCAATCAGCCGAAAGGGCGCTTTTTTTACAGTGCTCTCCATCAGGCCGCTTGCGGTGCGATAGATTGTATCGGCCAGTTGGGTCGCATCCCGCAGAGCCAGACGGCGCGAGATCAACGTGAAGTCGCTGCATTTGAGCTTGAGCGTGACGACCCGCCCGGCCAGATCACGGGCCTTGGCACGGTCAGAGACCTTCTCCGACAAGCGCCACAGATGGCCGTCGAGGATATCCAGATCGCTTGTGTCCTCGTGAAATGTCGTCTCGTTGGAGATGGATTTGACTGGTGCACGAGGGTTTACGCTGCGCCGGTCCTGCCCGCGCGCAAGATGCCAGAGCCGGTCCCCCATGGAGCCAAACCGCGCCCCAAGCTCGGCCCGGTCCCAGCGCAGAAGATCGGCGAATGTGTGGATACCCGCCGCCGTCAACTGCGCCTGCGCCGCCTGGCCCACACCCCAGATCAGGCGCACGGGCTGCGCCTCAAGGAATGCCGCCGTCTCGCCCGCGCCGATGACGGAAAACCCGCGCGGCTTGTCCAGATCTGAAGCGATCTTGGCCAGAAACTTGTTGTGACTCAGGCCGATTGAGCCGGTGACGCCTAACTCCTGCGCCATGCGCCGCACCAACCGCGCGAGCATGATAGCAGGCGGCGCGCCGTGCAGCTTGGCCGTGCCGGTCAGGTCAAGAAACGCCTCATCCAGCGACAAAGGCTCGATCGCGGGGGTCATGTCCTCCATCATTGCGCGAATCTGGCGCGAGACGGCCACGTAATGTTCCATGCGCGGCTTGATGATTACTGCATCTGGGCACAGCTTGAGCGCCTTGAACATCGGCATGGCCGAGCGCACGCCTCGAATGCGCGCGACATAGCACGCAGTCGACACCACGCCGCGCCGCCCACCCCCGATGATCACCGGCTTGTCCCTCAGCGCCGGGTTGTCGCGCTTCTCGACCGAGGCATAGAACGCGTCGCAATCCATATGCGCTATGCTGAGATCGAAAAGCTCTGGATGAGTTAATACACGCGGGCTGTTGCAGGCCGTGCAGCGGCGCTGCTCCGGGTCCGTCTCAAATAGGCAATCGCGGCAGAAGGCGGGCATGGGGGGTGTGTGATGTCCTGTGGCTTTGCTGCGCGGCAGCCTACACCGATTCCGGCCTACACTGAAACAGAGCAGAAAAAGCCGGCTTGCTTCTTCTTGCTAGAAATATCCTCGCTGAAGGCATTCAGTTTTTTGGCACATATGCCTCAGGGCAAAGAGGCCAGGATGCTTTGGGCGGCGGCGGCCGGATCTGGTGCGGCCCAGATGGGGCGGCCAACCACGATATGATCCGCGCCGTTCGCGATCGCTTGCTCCGGGGTGGCGATGCGTTTCTGGTCGCCCTTATCGCTGCCTATGGGGCGCACGCCGGGCGTGACGATAAGCTTGCCCACGGCCTGTGGCAGGGCGCGGATGGCTGCTGCCTCATTGGGCGATGCGATAACGCCATCTGCGCCCGCCTCAAACGCGCGGGCAGCGCGTGTGGTGACCAGATCGGCGATGTCACCGGGCTGGATCAGGCAGGCATCGAGATCGGCGCGATCCAGCGAAGTGAGCACGGTCACAGCGAGGATTTTTGTATCCTTGCCGCCCGCGCCCTCTTTGGCGGCGCGCACGACATGTGGGTCGCCATGAACTGTCAGAAAATCCAGATCGAACTGCGCCAGCCCACGCACAGCGGCCTCAATCGTGGCACCGATATCGAAAAGCTTGAGATCCATGAAAATGCGTTTGCCATGCTCGCTCTTAAGCTCATTGGCCAGGGCCAGACCGCCCCCGGTCAGCATCCCCAGACCGATCTTGTAGAAATTAACGGATGCTCCCAGCCGCTCGGCAAGCTCGAGCCCCTGAAGGGCGCCCGGCACGTCCATTGCGACTATGAGACGGTCATCGGGGTGGGTCATCTTTGCAGCCTCCGGCACAGGGTCGCGCCCTTGTTGCGGGGCGGAGCGGAGGCGTCAAGCGCTTTGGCGGAATTCCGTGCTTGCTGAGGTGCAGACAGTGACGGTGCGATGGCCGCGGCGAAATTCCGGCATCCGCTGCACTTGGCGGATCGCGTCTTTCATCAAATCTTCCGCAATAATGCCTTGGCCTGCATCTTCCGGGCATGGTGCGCTGGCGTGGAGACACAAGGTGGCCTCATCCGTGGTCAGGATAATCACTGCGGCATGGCTCCGGGTTTCGGGGTTGAAACGCAGATTGTCGACCTGGATTTTTTGATCAGCATAGATGGCACCATGGTTACTCACACTGCTGTATAAGTCTTTAGAAGTCGTGAAAATCAGGTGAAAACTACGCCCATGTTCCCCTTGGACAGGATCAGGCGGCACGTTGCCGAAAAAGGCGCTCTTTGAGGGATTTCTGCCGATATGCAGGTGGCGCGTTCTTGGTCGCATCCTCGGCTTGATGTACCATGCGCAGGCCGGGGGATTTGGAGATGTGGGCGGCGCGGGCCGCCTCGGCGAGCGCACGATCGATCAGGGCCATTTCAGCATTGAGCGGGGCTATCACATGCACCGGGTAGGAAAGGTGTTGGCCTGCGTCGCGTACATGGGCGAGGCTTTCAAAGCCTTCAAGCTCAGGGGTATAGCGGGGGGTTTCGATCTCAATCTGCATGGTGCTGCTCCTATTTGTTGGGCCATTTCTGATTAGCTGGCTTCTTGCATCTAAAGTGGTGAGCGCGCTGAAAAGTTTCATGGGGAAACATGAAAAGACTTCCCCCAACCGGGCCATTCCCGGCGGAAAATCGCCGCTTGGGTCTTGAACCGCCCCCCTCGACCGCCCATTTTTTAATCACCAAGGGCTTGGAGCCGCGTATGCCTATATTCAGGGTGCGCAAAATGGGCCGCTTATCATGAAGGAGACCTCAGATGGACTTAACCAAGTTCACGGAGCGGTCGCGCGGTTTTGTGCAAGCCGCTCAGACGATCGCAATGCGGGAGAGCCACCAAAAGCTGGCGCCCGAGCATATTCTCAAAGCTTTGATGGATGATGGTGAGGGGCTTGCCTCGAACCTTATCAAGCGTGCGGGCGGTGACCCTGCACGTGTTGTTCAGGCGCTTGATCTGGCTATGGCCAAAATCCCTGTCGTTAGTGGCGATGTGGGCCAGACCTATCTCGACCAGCAGACTGTGAAAGTTCTGAGCGAGGCTGAAAAGCTCGCCACCAAGGCCAAGGACAGTTTCGTGCCGGTGGAGCGTATTCTGACCGCGCTGGCCATGGTGAAATCGGAGGCGAAAACTGCGCTTGAGGCGGGCGATGTGAGCGCGCAAAAGCTCAATGAGGCGATCAATGATGTCCGCAAGGGCCGCACCGCCGATACGGCGAGTGCCGAGGATACATTCGAGGCGCTTGAGAAATACAGCACCGATCTGACGGCGGCGGCGCGCGAGGGCAAGATTGATCCCATCATCGGGCGCGACGACGAGATCCGCCGCGCGATGCAGGTTTTGAGCCGCCGGACCAAGAACAACCCCGTTCTGATCGGGGAGCCGGGCGTGGGTAAAACCGCGATTGCCGAGGGTCTCGCTCTCCGCATCATCAACGGTGACGTGCCTGAGAGCCTTGCGCACAAGCGCTTGCTGAGCCTCGATATGGGCGCGCTCATCGCCGGTGCGAAATATCGTGGCGAGTTCGAGGAGCGCCTGAAGGCGGTTCTGAACGAGGTCACATCTGCGGCGGGCGAGATCATTCTTTTCATCGATGAGATGCATACGTTGGTGGGGGCGGGCAAAGGCGACGGCGCGATGGATGCGGCCAACCTGATCAAGCCTGCTCTGGCGCGCGGTGAGCTGCACTGTATCGGGGCCACCACGCTTGATGAATACCGCAAGCATGTGGAGAAGGACGCGGCGCTTGCCCGTCGCTTCCAGCCCATCGTGGTGGAAGAGCCCACCGTCGAGGACACGATCTCCATCCTGCGGGGCATCAAGGAAAAGTATGAGCTTCACCACGGCGTGCGGATTTCCGACAGCGCGCTCGTGACCGCGGCCACGCTAAGCCATCGGTACATCACCGACAGGTTCCTGCCTGACAAGGCGATCGACCTGATGGATGAGGCGGCCAGCCGTCTTCGGATGGAAGTGGACAGCAAGCCAGAGGAGCTTGACGCGCTCGACCGTGAGATGCTGCAAAAGCAGATCGAGGCAGAGGCGCTGCGGCGCGAGGATGATGCGGCGTCCAAGGACCGTCTGGAGAAGCTCGAAAAAGAGCTGGCCGATCTGGGCGAGCGCAGTGCTGAGATGACCGCGAAATGGCAGGCCGAGCGGGACAAGCTGGCTGGTGCGCGTGACCTCAAGGAGCAACTTGACCGCGCGCGGATCGAGCTTGATGCAGCCAAGCGGGAGGGTAATCTGGCCAAGGCCGGGGAGCTGTCCTACGGCGTCATTCCGGGGCTGGAAAAGCAGCTTGCCGAGGCTGAAGAGGCCGAGGAAGAGGGCGTTATGGTCGAGGAGGCCGTGCGGCCAGAGCAGATCGCGCAAGTGGTCGAGCGCTGGACCGGTATCCCCACCGCGCGGATGCTTGAGGGCGAGCGTGAGAAGCTCTTGGGCATGGAGGAGGGTCTGCACAAGCGGATCATCGGCCAGAACCAAGCGGTCAAGGCTGTGGCCAATGCCGTGCGCCGGGCGCGTGCGGGTCTCAATGACGAGAACCGGCCACTGGGTTCGTTTTTGTTCCTCGGGCCCACGGGTGTCGGCAAGACGGAGCTGACCAAAGCCGTCGCCGAGTTCCTCTTTGACGACGACAACGCGATGGTGCGCATTGATATGTCGGAATTCATGGAGAAACACGCAGTCTCGCGTCTCATTGGCGCGCCTCCCGGCTATGTCGGTTATGACGAGGGCGGGGTGCTGACCGAGGCGGTGCGGCGCAGGCCCTATCAGGTGATCCTGTTTGACGAGGTGGAGAAGGCGCATCCGGATGTCTTCAACGTGCTGTTGCAGGTTCTGGACGATGGTGTTCTCACCGACGGGCAGGGGCGGACTGTGGATTTCAAGCAGACGCTGATCGTGCTCACCTCCAACCTCGGATCTCAGGCGCTCAGCCAACTGCCTGAGGGCGCGGATGCAGCCGATGCGCGGCGCGGTGTGATGGATGCGGTGCGGGCGCATTTCCGGCCCGAATTCCTCAACCGTCTGGATGAGACGGTGATCTTTGATCGACTCGCACGCGCCGATATGGCTGGGATCGTCGATATTCAGCTGGCCCGGCTTGCGCGACGGCTCGAGGCGCGCAAGATCGTGCTGGAGCTTGACGAGGGTGCGCGTAAATGGCTCGCGGATGAGGGGTATGACCCTGTATTTGGCGCGCGGCCCTTGAAGCGTGTCATTCAGCGGGCGGTTCAAGATCCGCTGGCCGAGATGCTTTTGGCGGGCGACGTGACGGATGGGGCTGTGATCCCGATCAGCGCGGGCGCAGATGGCCTGATCATCGGGGACCGCGTGGGTGCCACGAAAAACCCCAAGCCGGGCGATGCTGTGGTGCATTGAGCGCGACCAGCTGGTCTTTGTTCTCGGGAAGCAGCAGGGACTCAACCGTGCCTTCGGGCAGGGCTGCGAACGCTTCGTCTGTTGGAGCGAACACGGTGAAGGGGCCTTCGCTCTTCAGCGTGTCGACCAGACCGGCTGCGCCCACTGCTGCGACGAGGGTCTCGAAGGAGCCCGCTGCAACGGCTGTGTCGACGATGTCTTTTTTGTCCATGGCGAAGGCGGATGTGCCTGCCAGAACGGTTGCTGCGGTCAGTGCGAGGTAGGTTCTACGAAACATGTGTTTCTCCCATTGAAGAATTATTGTCAGACGCCGTTTGTGGCATCGTTACTCCTACGCGCACCGGACCAGTTTGGTTCACCGGGGGTTTCCGCCTATATGTGTTGACGCAAATGCAAAGCGCGCTAAGCGAAGGGCGCCGTGCATTTCCAGTAAACACCTTGTGATCTGAAGGTGCGAAACTGTAGCAATCTAACGCCGTCCTGAGCTCCCGGTATCTTGCGGTAAGGCGTGATCCGGCGCATCGTATTTTCGCTATGTAGGGGAGCGGTGTTTATGGACTTTGCCATGGCGGCATTGGAGGGGCTCGCGCTGGGCTTTGTTTTTTTGCTTGGGGTGATCGCTCTGGCGGTCGTGGTGCTCTTTGTCTTTGACAAGATGCAGACCGAGGATGCGATCCGGCGCAACTATCCTGTGATCGGGCGGTTTCGAAAACTCTTCAGTGGCCTTGGCGAATTTTTCCGGCAGTATTTCTTTGCGATGGACCGCGAAGAGTTGCCCTTCAACCGCGCGCAGCGCGATTGGGTAAACCACGCCGCCAGCGGTGCGGGTAACACTATCGCCTTTGGATCAACCCGCAACATTACATTGGTCGGCACGCCAATTTTCGTGCCGGCGGCCTTTCCGCCCTTGGATAGCCAAGCGGCCTCGACCGACCCAATGGTGATTGGCCCGCATTGTCGGCACCCGTTTGAGGCGCGTTCGATCTTCAACATATCGGGGATGAGTTTTGGCACCATCTCCCGCCCCGCCGTCGAGGCGCTGAGCCGGGGCGCGGCGGAGGCCGGCGTCTGGCTCAATACCGGGGAGGGGGGGCTGTCGCCCTATCATCTTTCGGGCGGATGCGATCTTGTTTTTCAGATCGGCACGGCGAAATACGGCGTGCGCAACGCCGATGGGCATTTGAATGACGACAAGCTGCGCGAGGTGGCCGCCCATCCAAAACTGCGGATGTTCGAGATAAAGCTTGCCCAAGGGGCCAAGCCCGGCAAGGGCGGCATCCTTCCGGGTGAAAAGATCACCGATGAGATCGCGCAAATTCGCGGTATCTTGAAAGGGGCTGACAGCCTCTCGCCCAATCGACATGTAGAGGTGGAAGATTTCAGCGACCTTCTCGACATGATCGCGCGTGTGCGTGAGGTGACGGGCAAGCCTGTCGGGATCAAGGCCGTCGTTGGCGCGACCGAAGCGTGGGCTCCGCTTTTTGAGCAGATCAACGCGCGTGGTGCGGCCTCGGCGCCGGATTTCATCACCGTGGATGGCGGCGAGGGCGGCACGGGGGCCGCGCCGATGCCTCTGATGGATCTGGTCGGTCTCCCTATAAGGGATGCGTTGGTGCGGATGGTGGATTTGCGCGACCGGGCGGGGCTGAAGGAGCGCATCCGCATCGTGGCAAGTGGCAAGCTGGTCAATCTCGGCGATGTGGCTTGGGCGATTTGTGCGGGCGCGGATTTTGTAACTTCCGCGCGTGGCTTCATGTTCAGCCTTGGTTGTATTCAGGCGCTCAAATGCAACAAGAATACGTGTCCCACCGGGATCACTACGCATGATCCGCGCTTTCAAAAGGGTCTGGTCGTTGAGGACAAGTTCAGGAAAGTCTCTCTTTACGCGAAGGCGGTCACCAAAGAGCTTGAGATGATCGCCCATTCCGTAGGCGTTGGCGAGCCGCGCGAAATGCGCAGGCGGCATGTGCGGATCGTGCAGGCGGATGGCACATCTATTCCGCTCAACCAGATCCGGCCAAGTTACAACGCGGGCACAGCTTCGTGAGGCTGCTTGTTTTGACTGGTCAGATGCGCATCTCGTAAGGCAACAAGACGCATCTTAACCTGGAGAGACACATGGCACACCGCTGGAAAACACCCTGACCGAAAATGATGTGACGCCAGAGAGTGTTTACATGAACCGCCGTCAGTTGATGGCGGGGGTCGCGGGGCTTGGCCTGGCGGGGATGACCGGTGCCGCGCAGGCCCAAGAAGATGCGCTTGAGCCGAGCGCTTGGGACGACATCACCGGCTATAACAACTTCTATGAGTTCGGCACGGGCAAGGAAGATCCCGCCCGCAACGCTCATATGATGACGACAGAGCCGTGGTCGGTGCAGATCGACGGTATGGTTGATCGCCCGGGCGCGTATGCTTTCGAGGATATCATGGCCAAGATGAGCATCGAGGAGCGTATCTATCGCTTCTGCTGTGTCGAGGCGTGGTCGATGGTGATTCCGTGGAACGGCTTTGAGCTGCGTGACCTGCTGGAATTGGCGGGGGTGCAGAGCGGTGGGAAGTATGTAGCCTTTGAGACGCTCCTGCGGCCCGAGGAAATGCCGGGCGTGTCGAGCCCGGTTCTGGACTGGCCCTATGTTGAAGGTCTGCGCATGGATGAGGCGGTGCATCCACTCACCATTATGGCCACCGGCATTTACGGCAAAGACATCCCCAATCAGAATGGCGCGCCACTGCGTCTGGTGGTGCCGTGGAAATATGGGTTCAAATCCATCAAGTCGATCGTGCGGATCACAGTGACGGACGAGCAGCCGCCGACAAGCTGGAACAAATCAAACGCGCGTGAATATGGCTTCTATAGTAATGTGAACCCCAATGTGGATCACCGCCGCTGGAGCCAAGCGACCGAGCGGCTTGTGGGCGGCGGGCTTTTTGCCAAGCGTCAGCCGACATTGATGTTCAACGGATATGAAGACGAGGTGGCCGCGCTCTACGAGGGTATGGATCTCGTGAAGTTCAATTGAGCTTGGTCGACCAACTCAACGGTGCCGCACGGCGGGTGCCCACATGGGCACTATATATAATGTGTCTCATCCCGGTTCCTTGGCTGCTCTATCAGGGGCAAACAGGGGGGCTGGGTCGCGAGCCGATCAAGGCGCTGGAACATGCGCTGGGCGAGATTGCTCTTCAGCTTCTGATCATCGGCCTGTGCATCACGCCGTTGCGCCGCTTCCTGGGCGTGAACCTCATGAAGTTTCGGCGCAGCTTCGGGATGCTCGCCTTTACATATGTGTTGCTGCATCTGCTGGTCTGGTTGTTTCTGGATGTGGGTATCGTGAGCCAAATCTGGGCCGATATTGTGAAGCGGCCGTATATCACCGTGGGGATGGTGGCGTTTGTGCTGATGCTACCCTTGGCGGTGACATCCAATAACTGGTCCGTCCGAAGGCTTGGCCCCACATGGAGGACGCTACACAGACTCACCTATGTGGTGGTGTTTCTGGGGGGGCTGCACTTCTTACTGCTGACCCGGGGGATTCAGCTGGAGCCGATTCTCTATATGGGGGTGATTCTGGCGCTGTTGCTGCTGCGGCGGCTGCCAAAACGCGCTCGCGTCACCGCATAAGAGAGAATCTTGGGCCGTTTGAAAAAGAATCTTCAGGCTGCACGGTATGGGAATCACAGAATCTGCCCCGCTCTTGGGGGTGCCCCAGCGACAGGCGCAAAATATGGTGAAACACGGGCGGTGTTTGCGGGCAATAAAATTACTCTGAGCGAAAAACCCCAAAGAAGTTTGCCTATTAAATAGCTGTTTTATTGGGAAAAACGGGCAAATCGCAAAAAAGACGATGTTTGAGGAAAAAAGGGGTTGCGGGTATTAGCGGCAAACCGTAGAACCCACCTCACCGGCGGCGCAGAGATGCACCAACGGGACGCCAGACGGACAAAGGAGCGACGCTCCAGACGGACGCGAGGCAAAAAATACTGAGGTATCAGCAGCGGGTCGCGCTTGTAAGTTAAGCGCTTCCGGTTACTTTTGTCTCTGGGGCTTTGCCCCGACGCTCTTTGAAATTGATGATATCTGAAGAGATATGTGGGCGGTTTGGTTCATTCGATGAACTAACAACTGCACATATATCGCGCTAGGAGGGGCAACCCGATGATCTAGTGTCAGATTCACTGTTTGGACGGCTTCTGGTTACTTTGGTAACTGAAAGCACAACAAACAGAAAAGACGCCTGTGATGTTCAGTAAGCATTACAGGTCGATGTGCAGAGGTTCGAACGTCAAGGATAAGCTGGTAACAGCTTTTCAACTTGAGAGTTTGATCCTGGCTCAGAACGAACGCTGGCGGCAGGCCTAACACATGCAAGTCGAGCGCACCTTCGGGTGAGCGGCGGACGGGTTAGTAACGCGTGGGAACATACCCTTTACTAAGGAATAGCCACTGGAAACGGTGAGTAATACCTTATACGCCCTTCGGGGGAAAGATTTATCGGTAAAGGATTGGCCCGCGTTAGATTAGATAGTTGGTGGGGTAATGGCCTACCAAGTCTACGATCTATAGTTGATTTGAGAGGATGATCAGCAACACTGGGACTGAGACACGGCCCAGACTCCTACGGGAGGCAGCAGTGGGGAATCTTAGACAATGGGCGCAAGCCTGATCTAGCCATGCCGCGTGAGTGATGAAGGTCTTAGGATCGTAAAGCTCTTTCGCCAGGGATGATAATGACAGTACCTGGTAAAGAAACCCCGGCTAACTCCGTGCCAGCAGCCGCGGTAATACGGAGGGGGTTAGCGTTGTTCGGAATTACTGGGCGTAAAGCGTACGTAGGCGGATTAGTCAGTCAGAGGTGAAATCCCAG
>JBASXE010000143.1:0-2778 GCA_049276875.1 Roseovarius sp.
TACTAATTCTTTTGAAACACAGTTAGATCCAGGTATGTATTATTGGTCTGTTCAATCTGTAGATGATGGTTTAGCTGGAAGTGAATTTTCTGATGAAAGTGTATTTGTATTAACTTATGAATGGAAACTATTAAACCAAGGAGGTATTATAGATAGATCTATAGAAGCCATTGGAGATCCAATTCTAAAATTAACAGACATTGATTTAGATAACGATATGGATTTAGTTTATGCATCTAAAGGGGGAGAAAATGGATCTACAGATATTTCTCTATATACCCTAGGAGCTAAAAACTTTGAAATAGATGGTTATTTAGATAACTCTAGAAACATTACAGACATTCAATTCTTAGACTTTAATGACGACGAAAGACAAGATATTTTAATTAATTCTTGGGAATCGAGTAATAACAATTCATTTAA
This sequence comes from Roseovarius sp., assembly GCA_049276875.1. Lineage (GTDB taxonomy): Bacteria > Pseudomonadota > Alphaproteobacteria > Rhodobacterales > Rhodobacteraceae > Roseovarius. The sequence continues at coordinate 424 of JBASXE010000143.1, forward strand.
ACTATTTAATTCTATACCAGATGGTAATGGAACACCTCAAGAAGTATTTAATGCTGAAGGATTATTTAATGGTAAAATAGAACTTATAGACATTAATAATGATGGTATAAAAGAAGTGGTATTAATTGGAAGTGATTCTGAGGCAAATAATGCACAACTAAAAGTATTTGTTTATGAGAAACAAGGAACTTCGTTATCTAATGAACCTCTAGACATATCAGATCAATTTATTACCTTAAAGTCAGGTTCTTTTGGTTTTGGAAACTTTGATAATGATGATGATATTGATTTTGCAGTTTCTGGTTTTAGTGGTGGAGCGGGTTTAAAAAGTAACATGTATGTTAATGAAACTATTTATACAGAAACCATAGCTCCAATTTATACAGAATCTCCTGTAAGTTTCGATGCGGTAAGGTATAGTACATTAGATTTTATTGATTACGATGCAGATGGAGATTTAGATATTGCATTAACTGGAAGTAGTATTACTGGAGATATATTTAAAATATTATCTAACAATGGGTTACAAGGCGATGAATTGGATTTTGTAGAAGTAGAAAATACAGGTTTAATTCCTGTAAGAAATGCTAAAGTTGATTTTGGAGATTATAATGGAGATGGTTATTTAGATATACTATACTCAGGAACAAGTTCCGGTCTTGGAGAAATTACCAAATTAGTAGAATTTAATCCAGTAACAAATTCATATGTAGAAAGCAATTTTGATTTATCAGATATCTCTAATGCAACTATTGCCTTTGGAGATATAGATGGAGATAATGATTTAGATTTTACAATTGCTGGAGAAATTATGCAAGACAATAATCAGAAAAGCAATATCATTAAAACCTATTTAAATTTTAGAAATGAATCTGCGATTGTGCAACAAAAAAATAAAGCTAAAAGTAGTTACAAAAAAGCTAAGAGAAGTTCTGATTTAGAATTTGTTACTAATACAAAACCGACAACCCCAGATACTTTAACTCAAGAGGTATTCGGTTTAGATACGGAAACTAACACCTATAAAGTTAAGTTTTCTTGGAACGAATCAGCAGATGATTTTACACCAAAAGAAGGATTAACATATGCTTTAAAAATTGGTACTTCAGAAGGAGCTTCAGATATAATGAGTGTAAACTCTAGATCTAATGGTTATAGGTTGTCTGCAGGAAAAGGAAATGTAGAGCACAAAACAAATTGGATTATAAATTTACCTAATCTACCAACAGGTAAAAAATACTATTGGTCTGTTCAATCTATTGATGCGGCTTTTAGCGGTTCTGATTTTGCTGCATCAAAATCATTTAACCCTAGTGTTGCGTTATCTACGCAAAATTTTAATAATCTAGATGTCTTGGTATATCCAAATCCTTCTAAAAATGGTTTTGTGAATATCGTTACACCTAATAATGCTACTAAAAAAATTATTGTATTTGATATACAAGGAAGAGCAGTTATTTCTAAAAATTTAAAAGAAAATATTTTAGATGTTAGCAATTTATCTTCAGGCGTTTATTTATTAAAGGTAAATGAAGATGGTAAACAAAGCGTCACTAAACTTGTTATTGAGTAGAAGTTAAATTTTTTCATTCATTTTAGAAACCTCGAATAGTATATTCGAGGTTTTATATTTTTTTTAATTTATTACACTTATGAAAATACAAATTTTTCGAAAAAAAAGAAAAGCACTATTATTTACTAAAAGAATTAAAAAATATTTATTGTATTCATTAGGAGAAATTACTTTAGTTGTACTAGGAATACTAATTGCCTTATACATAAGTAATTGGGATGAAAACAATAAAATTAAAAACGAAAGCAATAAATCTTTAGAAAGAATAAAAACAGATTTAGAAACTGAAGCCTACGTTTTAAAAGATTTTAAAAAAAGATATAATTATTCGAAAAACTATTTAAAAAAAATATTGTATCAAGGGGATACCAACAATATTGACTCTATACGATTTCATTTTGGGCCCTTTGTACATTATAGAATGAATACAGAGTATTTAAATTTAAAATCTAGCGGACAATTAAACTTAATATCAAATAGGGGGTTGAGAAATAATATTGTAAATTTTTATGAAGTTTATTATTCAATTTATTCAGAATTAGAAAAAGAACATAAACTTTTTATTAACAGTAGAGTTTTAGATTATTTTTATGAGGAATTCCCCAGTGATACAACGAATTTTATAAAACCAAAATTGGTGTTAAATAAGTTAAGCGATTACAAATTCAAAGCAATTATAAATAATCAAATAATTTCTTTAGACTACATTACTAAAAATTTGTTTTTAGATCAAATAGACAATATTATTAGAAAAATTGATTTAGAATTAGAATAAACCAAAC
>JBASXE010000144.1:0-27047 GCA_049276875.1 Roseovarius sp.
TGGGTGGAGTTCACCCTGCGCGAGGCGGCGCAATTTTCCGATGGCAGCCCGGTCACGGTCGAGGATGTGATCTGGTCTTTTGAGACGCTGGGCACGCGCGGGCATCTGCGTTACCGCGATTTTCACACCAAGACCGCTGCAATCATCCAGACCGGGCCGCGCACCGTGCGGTTGGACTTCTCCGCGCCAGAGCGCGATCTGCCCCTTCTGGCAGGGCTCAGACCCATCCTGAAGAAGGCGCAATGGGAAGATAAAGTGTTCGAGGATGGCGTGCTGGAGGAGATCCCCATCGCCAGCGGACCCTATGTTGTCGAGAGCTACGAGATTGACCGCAATGTCGTGCTGCGACGCAATCCGGACTATTGGGGCAATGATCTTCCCCTGCGCCGTGGCACCGCCAATTTCGACGAGATCCGCATCGAGTTCTATGGTGACGATTCCGTCCTCAAGGAAGCCTTCAAGGCAGGCGAGGTCAGTTACATCCGCGAATTCAACGCCGAGCGCTGGGCGGAATTGGCCAATTTTCCGGGTGTGGAGCGGGGCGAGATCATCCTCAGTGAAATCCCGCACCAAAAGCCCACCGGCATCACCGGCTTTGTGATGAATACGCGCAACGCAGCTTTGGCCGACTGGCGGGTGCGCGAGGCGCTGATCCATGCGTTCAACTTTGAGTTCATTAATGACGCCCTGACCGGCGGACGGCAGCCGAGGATCACCTCCTATTTTTCAAACTCCGTGCTGGGGATGGAGCCGGGGCCCGCCCCTGCCCCCGTCCGCGCGCTGCTGGAACCGTTTGAGAACAGCCTCTTGCCCGGCACTCTGGAAGGTTACGCCCTGCCCGTCTCGGACGGGACAAAGCGCAATCGGGCCAATATACGCAAGGCTGTGGAGCTTCTCAAGGAGGCGGGCTGGACGGTGCAGGAGGGCGTGTTGCGCAATACCTCCGGCACGCCGATGAATTTGACCGTGCTTTTGAAGCAGGACGGGTTGATACAGCAGGCCGGTGCCATGATGGATATCTATGCGCGCGCGCTGGAGCGGCTCGGGATCACCCTGAAGATCGAGATTACGGACAAAGCACAGTTTGCCGTGCGCGAGGCCAATTATGATTTCGATCTGACCTTCATTCGGCGGTCGCTCTCGCTCAGCCCCGGAAACGAGCAATATTTCTACTGGGGCGCCAAGGGCGCGGACCTGCCCGGTAGCCGCAACCTGATGGGCATGAACAGCCCCGCCGCCGAGGCAATGATCGCCGCAATGCTCTCTGCCAAGACCCGGGAGGACTTTATCAACGCCACCCGCGCGCTGGACCGGGTGTTGATTTCAGGCCGCTATGTCATTCCAATCCATCAATATTCCGTGGGCCGTATTGCCCATCAAGCCGCGTTGCAGTATCCTAAAGACCGGCTGCCTATCTATGGCGATGGTGTGGGTTTCCTACCCGAAGTCTGGTGGATGGCCGAGCAAGACTGAGAAAACTCAGCAAAATGAGCAGTTTGAGAGCAGATAAGGCAAGAGCAATGAAAAAACTCATGGTAATGGGCGTATTGGCCGTTCTGGCCGGATGCGCGACGATCGAGGGCGCGGGGCGCGATATTTCGGGTGCTGCACGCGGCGTACAAAGCTGGTTCTAGACGTCCTGGGGCTTGTTTTGGCGTGGCCTACACCCTCGCGCAGGGCTCTGCGCGAGGCGTTTGGCGTTTCAGGTAACTGACGTGACCCAGAGGATCGTCGCATCCTCCGCGCTCAGGCTGATCACGTTGTGGCCCATCGCAGCGTCGTAATAGGCGCTGTCGCCCCGCCGCATCTCCACTGGCTCGTAGAATTCCGTATAGAGCAGGATCACCCCGGTCAGCACGTAGAGCACCTCTTCGCCGTCATGCCGGACCCAGCCATCGAATTCCTCGACGCTGCGCGCCCGGATACGCGCCGTATAGGGCATCATCCGCTTCTGGCGCAGGCTTCCGGCGAGCAATGTGTGCTCATAGGTGGCCGTGGCATAGGGCGCGCCCTTGCCCGCGCGGGTCACGTCCATACGGCCGTTGATCTGATCGCGCTGCGGCGGGGTGAAAAGCTGTGGCACCGAAATCTCAAGCCCGACAGCCAGCTTTTTCAGCGCTTCATAAGTGGGCGACATCTGCCCGTTCTCGATCTTGCTCAGCGTCGAGCGGGCCAGCCCCGCCTGCCCCGCCGCCTGTTCAAGCGTCCAGCCGCGCGCCTTGCGCAGCTCACGCACACGGCGGCCAAGGTTGAGCGGCTCGCCGGTCTCCTCTGCACCGCTTTCGCGGGCGATCTGGATCAGGTTGCCGTTCTGGTTTTCGCTGGGCTCAATGTCATCACTCATGGCTATCATATAGGCGTGCTGGCCACACCCGCGCAACTCCTCGCCCTGCTTTGAGGTCGAAATCGCTCTCGGTGTGCCGCGTTCTCTTGCATCAGCGCGCGCCCCATCCTACCCCTTGCCCCATGCAGCCTGATCCCTGTCCCACCCCCTTCAACATGGCGGCCTATGTGCTGGCCCATGCGGATGCACAGCCTGAAAAGCTGGCCATGGCGATCCTTGGCCGGGACGATACCGAAAGCTGGACCTACGGCGCGCTTCAAAAGGCGGTTCTGGGCACGGCCAGCGGGCTTCTGGCGGCCGGGCTTGCGCCGGGCGCGCATGTGCTTTTGCGGCTGGCCAATACGGTCGATTTTCCCATCGCCTATCTCGGGGCGATTGCGGCCGGGTTGGTGCCAGTGCCCACATCTTCGCAGCTGACGGCGCCGGAACTGGCCACGGTGACAAAGCAGATCGCCCCGGCCTTCGTGCTGCAAGACCCCGGCCTGCCTGCACCGCCTTTCGTCCGCCGCGTTGAGCTGAACACATTGCGCGGCTGGCGCGCCTTGTCGCCCGCGCCCTACCATATGGGCGATCCGGAGCGCCCCGGTTATATCGTCTTCACCTCCGGCACGTCTGGACGCCCGCGCGCAGTGGTCCATGCCCATCGCGCGATCTGGGCCCGGCGGATGATGCATGACGGCTGGTATGGGCTGTGTCCCGATGATCGCCTGCTGCACGCGGGCGCGTTCAATTGGACCTACACGCTCGGCACCGGGCTGATGGATCCGTGGAGCATCGGGGCAAGCGCGCTCATCCCCGCCGACGGCACCCCGCTGGGGGCCCTGCCGGACCTTATGCGCCGCCATAATGCCAGCCTCTTTGCCGCAGCGCCCGGAGTGTATCGCAAGCTGCTGAACGCACATACCACGCTCGACCTTCCCACCCTGCGCCATGGCCTCAGCGCGGGTGAAAAACTCTCAGACACAATCAGCCAGCGTTGGACAGACGCCACCGGCACGCAGGTCTATGAGGCTTACGGCATGTCCGAGGCGTCCACGTTCATCTCGTCCAGCCCCGCCGACCCTTGCCCGTCAGGGGCACTTGGACGCCCCCAAAAGGGCCGCCGGGTGGCAATCCTCAAGGACGGCGCGGTGCAACAACCAGGCCTGCCCGGCACGATCGCGCTCCATCGCTCTGATCCCGGTCTGATGCTGGGCTATCTGGGGGCCGAGGCGGAGACGCAGGCGCGGTTCACAGGCGACTGGTTTCTCACTGGCGATCTGGGCGCGATAGATGCGCAGGGCCTGATCACATATCTGGGCCGCGATGACGATATGATGAATGCGGGCGGCTACCGCGTGTCGCCTTTGGAGGTGGAGGCCGCCCTCAGCGCCATGCCCGGCCTTGATCAGATCGCAGTGACGGATATCGAGGTGACCGAGGATGCCCGCGTCATCATGGCCTTCTACACCGCGCCTGCCCCGTTGGAGGCCGCAGCACTCACGGCCTTTGCACAAGCGCGGCTGGCGGGCTACAAACGCCCCCGCGCCTATCATCACGTGGATGCCCTGCCGCTCAATCCGAACGGAAAACTGCAACGCCGCGCCCTGCGGCCCATTTACGAGGCCCTGCATGGTCAAACTTGATATCGTATCCGACCCGATCTGCCCGTGGTGCTATATCGGCAAGACCTTGCTTGACGCGGCCCTCTTGGAGCGGCCCGATCACCCGTTCGAGATCAGGTGGCATCCCTTCCAACTGAACCCCGATATGCCCGACGGCGGCATGGACCGGCGCGCCTATCTGGAGGGAAAGTTCGGCGGCAAGGAGGGCGCCGTGCGCGCCTATGCACCGGTGGTAGAGCGGGCCAAGGCCGCAGGGCTCAAGATCGACTTCGAGGCGATGAAACGCACACCCAACACGCTGGATGCGCACCGCCTCATCCACTGGGCCGGGATCGAGCATCATCAGGAGGCCGTCGTGATGGCTCTCTTTCGCGCCTATTTCGAGGAGGGCCGCGATATCGGCGCACACGAGGTGCTGGCAGATATCGCCGACACCGCAGGCATGGACGCCGCCGTGATCCTGAAGCTGCTGGAAAGCGACGCCGACCGCGCCGAGATCATCGCGCGCGACACGCAGGTGCGCGAGATGGGCGTAAGCTCAGTGCCCACTTTCATCGTTGCAGGCCAGCACGCCGTGCCTGGGTGTCAGGACCCCGATCTCTGGGTGCGCGTGATTGACGATATCGCGGCACAGGAGCCGTAATCACGCACGCCGTGCCTGCCACACGAAAATGTGTATACACTCGCATACACTTCTTCCCATGCTCCATAAAATGCGCTAAAGACGCGCCAAACCTCCCCTTCAGCCCAATTGAAAGGCCCATGCGATGAGCAAAATCAAGGTAGCAAACCCGGTTGTCGAACTCGACGGCGATGAAATGACCCGCATCATCTGGGACTTCATCAAGAAAAAGCTCATCCTGCCCTATCTCGACGTGGACCTGAAATACTACGATCTGGGCATTGAGGCGCGCGACGAGACAGACGATCAGATCACGATTGATGCCGCACATGCGATCCAGAAATACGGCGTTGGCGTCAAATGCGCGACAATCACCCCCGATGAGGCACGCGTCGAAGAGTTTGGCCTCAAGAAGATGTGGCGCAGCCCGAACGGCACGATCCGCAACATCCTTGGCGGTGTGATCTTCCGCCAGCCAATCATCTGCAAAAACGTGCCGCGCCTTGTGCCCGGCTGGACCAAACCCATCGTCGTGGGCCGCCATGCGTTTGGCGATCAATACCGCGCGACTGATTTCAAATTCCCCGGCGCAGGCAAGCTGACGATCAAATTCGTTGGTGAAGACGGAACGGAGATTGAGCATGAGGTATTCGATGCCCCGGATTCGGGCGTCGTCATGGCGATGTATAACCTCGACAAATCGATCATCGACTTCGCCCGTGCCTCGATGAACTATGGTCTGAACCTTGGCTGGCCTGTGTATCTCAGCACCAAGAACACGATCCTCAAGCAATATGACGGTCGGTTCCTTGAACTCTTCAAGAAGGTTTATGAGGAGGAGTTCGAAGACAAATTCAAGGCCGCCGGCATCACCTATGAGCACCGCCTGATCGACGATATGGTCGCCTGCGCGATGAAGTGGAACGGCGGCTATGTCTGGGCCTGCAAGAACTACGATGGCGACGTGCAGTCCGACACCGTGGCGCAGGGCTTTGGCAGCCTCGGCCTCATGACCTCAGTTTTGATGACGCCCGATGGGCAGACCGTGGAGGCCGAAGCGGCGCACGGCACCGTGACGCGGCATTACCGCCAGCACCAGAAGGGCGAGGAGACGTCGACCAATTCAATCGCGTCGATCTACGCATGGACGGGTGGCCTCAAGCACCGCGCCAAGCTCGACGACAACGCGGCCCTGCTGAACTTTGCCGAAACGCTGGAGAAGGTTGTCGTGGATACCGTCGAGGCGGGTTCCATGACCAAGGATCTGGCGCTGCTGGTAGGCCCTGACCAAGGTTGGCTGACCACGATGGGCTTTCTGGAGAAGGTAGACGAGAACCTGAACAAAGCGCTCGCGGGCTGACAAAAGCGCCGCCCACGCGCCCTTTAAAAACACGGCGGTCGCCTTCCCGGCGGCCGCTTTCGTGTTTGTAAATACATGCGAGATACGCTATATTTTTAGCATCAAACGGAGAGGCCCGCACGTGTCGGTAAAAACCTACAACAGATTGCTGAACGAAACCTCAATCATCGCGCCCATCGCGTTGATCGTGGCTGTGCTTATCAGCTTCGTCTAGGCGCGCTCTCTCGTTGGCGGAAATCGCGTAAAAGTCGCACCTGCCAAAACGCCCAAGTGAACATTTCCCCAAATCCCCTGAATGGCTGCATATCCGCGCGCATCCGGCATTGGCCGAAAGTCGCCGAATCCGAGGGTGGAGAAGGTCACCGCCGAAAAATAATAGGCATCGGCAACACTGCGGACCTCCATGCCCTCGATGCTGCTGGCAAAGCCCAGTTTTCGATACAAAAGCCCGAACACCAAAACACAAAAGGCCCCTGACAGCAGGATGTTGGTAAAGAGCCGCGTCGGTTGAAGCCGAAAATCACGCCCCGTCAGCAAAACAATCGGGATCAGAACCACGACCACGAAATAGGCGAATGATCACGCGACTGCGATGCGGATGGAACTTTCGCGCACCTGATCGAGGTTGAAATTCCAGATCGGCAGAAGCGCCTCTGCCATCAGAAAAAGGCAGGCAACCCCCGTAAGGCGCGACAGGAAGCGCCGCGAGTTGCTTCCGGGCATTTCTTCCGAGCGAAATCCGGCCCCGCGCGTGACTATGCGCCAAGATGCGCGGGCGAACTGGGCGATTGGTCCGGTCATAGCGCCCGGATGTCGTGGCGCGCGTCACATGAGACTGGTTCAACCGCTCTGCACGCCATGATCGCCCCCGCCTGAGTTGCTTGCCATTGTCTCCCCCATCATTTCTGACTATCCCCTGACAAACTTGCAAGCGCCGCAAAACGCGGCACGGCGCGGAGGCTTGATGGCGCAGATCTACACATGGTTGATGCGGATCGCAGGGGCGTTGATCGCACTTGGGCTGTTGGCCGTGCTCAGCCTTTATTTTCTGCTATGGCGCTCCCTTCCAGACTATGACGCGACGGTTCAGGTCCGCGGCCTGACAGCCCCCGTGGAGATCGTGCGCGACAATGCCAACGTGCCGCATATTTTCGGACAAGCCGAGCAGGACGTGTTCTTCGGCCTGGGCTTTGCCCATGCACAGGACCGCCTGTGGCAGATGACCGTGCTGCGACGCACGGCGCAGGGGCGGCTCTCAGAGGTGTTCGGGCCTCGGACCCTTCCCATTGACCGGCTGATGCGGCGCTTTGACATCTACACCGCAGCCCGCTCCTCGGTCGAGGCGCAGGACGCGGCCACCAAAGCGGCGCTTGAGGCCTATGCGGCCGGGGTCAACGCGCGGCTGACACAGATCAACGAAGAGGCCTTAGGCCGCGGTGCGCCGGAGATGTTCCTCTTCAACGCGCCTATCTCGCCTTGGGGTCCAGCGGATTCCATAGCAATCATCAAGCTGATGGCCGTGCAACTCTCGTCGCATCTGCCCCATGAGGTGCTGCGCGCGCGCACGGCCCTGATGCTGGAAGATGACGCGCACCTGCGCGATATCCTGCCCGACGCGCCCGGCACTGGCGTCGCCGCCCTGCCGGAATATGCCAGCTTCTTCGCGCCGGGCGCACTGCCCCGTTTCACCCAAACCGCCGAAATGATGCGCGCGCCCCTGATGCCCGCGCAGCCCCCCGCCCTCTCGGGTGCGTCCAACGTATGGGCCGCCGCGCCGTCACGCTCAGCCGCGGGTGGCACGCTTTTGGCCAATGATCCGCATCTGGGCTTCACTGCGCCCGCCATCTGGTATCTTGCGCGGCTGGAGCTTGCCACGGGCGGTGTCATAGGCGCCACGATCCCGGGCGTGCCTGCCATTCTTGCCGGGCGCAGCGATAAACTTGGCTGGGGCATCACCTCGGCCAATCTCGATGATCAGGACGCATTCATCGAGCAGTTGAACCCAGACAACCCCGAAGAATACCGCACGCAGAACGGCTACAAACCGTTTACGACCCGCCGCTCCATTATCGAGATCGATGGCGAGAACCCCGTTACCATCACCCTGCGCTGGACCGAGAATGGCCCCGTGCTGCCGGGCACGCAATATGATCTGGCCGCCGTTACCCCGGCGGGCCATGTGGCCTCGCTCGCGTGGACAGCGCTCAGCCCGCGCGACACCACACTAAGCGCCGCCATCGCCCTGATGCGCGCCACCTCCGTGGATCAGGCTCTGGCGGCAGGCGAGCGTTTCGTGGCCCCTGCGCAGAACCTGACGGTGGTGGATGGCAACACGATCGCGATGAAGCTCGTGGGGGCCATGCCCCGGCGCACCGCCGGGCATGAAAGCTTGGGGCGGATGCCCAGCCGGGGCTGGATTTCCGAGAACCGCTGGCAGGGGCGCTATCCCTATTCGGCCAATCCCGAGTTTATCGCCCCCGAGGGCGGAATCTTGGGCAATACCAACAACAAGACTGTGGACCGGCCCTTCCCGCTTCATGTGAGCTATGTCTGGGGCGACACGCAGCGGATCAACCGGTGGCAACGCCTGATGCAATCGCGCGAAGTCCATACCCGCGACAGCTTTATCGAGGCACAGCTTGATACGGTGAGCTTCACCGCCCGGTCGCTCCTGCCTCTGATTGGCGCCGATCTGTGGTTCACCGGCGAGAGCGCACCCGAGGGCACGCCGCTGCGCCTGCGCCAAGAGGCGTTGGAGCTTTTGGCCGGATGGAACGGGGAGATGAACGAGCACCGCCCCGAGCCGCTGATCTATGCCGCATGGTTGCGCGCGCTGGGCCAGCGTCTGGCGCAGGATGAGCTTGGGCCCCTTGCGCCCGAGTTCACGCATCATGACCCGATCTTCATCGAGCGGGTCTACCGCGATGTAGACGGGGCGTCTGCGTGGTGCGACGTGCGCCAATCAAGCCCCGTTGAGACCTGCACGGATATATCGCGGCTGGCGCTGGATGATGCGCTGGTATGGATCACGGACCGCTACGGCACGGCGCTGGAGTCCCTGCGCTGGGGCGATGCGCATCAGGCGACACATGATCACCCGGTGCTCGGATCTGTCCCGGTGCTGCGGTATTTCGTGAATATCCGCCAAAGCACTTCGGGCGGCGACAATACCCTCATGCGCGGCCGCACCCTTGGAACAGGCCCCGACCCCTACAACAACGTACATGGCGCGGCCTATCGCGGGGTCTATGATTTCGCCGATCCCGGCAGCAGCGTATTTGTCACCTCCACCGGGCAATCGGGCCATTTTCTCAGCCGGCATTACGATGACATGGCGCAGCTTTGGCGGCGCGGTGAGTATATCCCCATGTCGCTTGATCCAGAGCTGGCCCGCGCGGCATCGGTGGGTGTGACGGTCTTGCGCCCCGAAGAGTGAGACGTCACATCACAAGCAGGACGATGTAGAGCGCGTCGAGCGCCAAAAACAACGCCCCCACCACACGCCCCAGACGCCCCCGCAGCGCAAAAAGCCCTAAAAGCGCCGTGGCCCCCAGCATCACCCAAATATCGAAACCCGCGATCTGCGCGGGCACACTGAGCGGCAGGACAAGGGCCGTGATACCCAAAATTCCGAGGATGTTGAAAATACCGCTGCCCAGAATATTGCCAAGCGCTATGTCGCCCTGCCCCTTGCGCGCAGCAACAAGCGATGTTGCAAGCTCGGGCAGCGATGTGCCCATGGCCACCACGGTCAGGCCAATCACGGCCTCCGACAGGCCCACGGCACGCGCCAGATCCGTGGCACCGACGACCAACGCATGCGCGCCGCCGATGATGAGCCCCAAACCTGCAAGCACGCCCATGAGCGAAACCCAAAGCGCCCCGGATTTTGAAGCAAGCTCCGGCGGTGCGTCGTCGCCCCTGCGCAGAGCGAGAACCAGATAGAGGATCAGCCCCGCCACACAGAAGGCACCCGCAATGCGCCCAACCCCACCGCTGAGCACCAAACCGGCGCATAACAGGCTCGCAAGTCCAAGCGTCACACCGTCCCGCGCCATACTGCCACGCGGCATAGCAATCGGCGCAATGAGGGCCGAGAGGCCGAGGATAAGAAGGATGTTGCCGATATTGCTGCCCACCACATTGCCCAAGGCAATGTCGGGCGATCCGGCAAGGGCGGCGCTGAGGCTCGCGGCAAGCTCGGGCGCAGAGGTGCCAAATCCAACCAGCGTAAGCCCGATCACGAATGGCGAGAGCCCCGCCCGCGCAGCCACCGCGACCGAGCCACGCACCAGAAACTCACCCCCGGCCAGAAGGCCGAACAAACCGATTGCGATGTAGAGGATATCCATATTGGTGTCCAAGGTCCTTGTAAGGCGGACCGCCCCTGCGCCATTGCGCCCGCAGAGAAATGGGAGGCGCCCCCCGCCATTGCAAGGACCGCGTCAGCCCAGCCCTGCGAATTCTGACGCCTGCCGCAATGACCAGCGGACCTCAAGAGTGAACCCATCCTCGGTCTGCGTTTCGCGCTCCACGAGGCCGCGCTCGAAAAGCCATGCGCGCTGACGCCCGTCGGCAAAGGCAAGCTCTACCGTCTCATTGCGCATCTCGGTCGACAGGGCCTGCGCAATCCGCTCCACGAACGCCTGCATCCCCTCACCTGTCACGGCAGAGAGGGCTTGCACCTCGTCCATCCGGTCGGCGCGGGCGATGGCTGCGGCACGATCATCATCGCTCAGCAGATCAATTTTGTTCCATATCTCGATCCGCGGCGTGTCCTCGGCCACGTTCAGCCCTTCGAGGATTGTCTCGACATCACGCTTCTGCGCCTCGGTCTCGGGATGTGCGATGTCGCGCACATGGCAGATCAGATCGGCGGAGAGCACCTCTTCCAGCGTCGCACGGAAGGCGGCAACAAGCTCGGTCGGCAAATCGGAAATAAAGCCCACCGTGTCGCTCAGGATCACTTCGGGTCCTCCACCGGGCAACGCGATGCGGCGCATCGTGGGGTCCAGCGTGGCAAAGAGCATGTCCTTGGCCATCACCTCGGCGCCAGTCAGGTGGTTGAAAAGCGTGGATTTTCCCGCGTTGGTATAGCCCACAAGCGCCACGATCGGAAACGGCACCTTGGCGCGCGCGGCCCGGTGCAGGGTGCGGGTTTTGACCACCTTCTCAAGCTGGCGGCGCAGGCGCACCAGTTGCAGATCAATCGCGCGCCTATCCGCCTCGATCTGCGTCTCGCCGGGGCCGCCGACAAAGCCAAGGCCGCCGCGCTGCCGCTCAAGGTGGGTCCAGGCGCGCACAAGGCGTGTGCGTTGATAGCTGAGCGCCGCCATCTCGACCTGCAACACACCCTCGCGGGTCGCGGCGCGGTCCGAGAAAATCTCAAGGATCAGCCCGGTGCGGTCCAGAAGCTTCACGCCCCATTCTTTTTCAAGATTGCGTTGCTGCACTGGTGTGACAGGACCGTCAATCAAGACAAGCTCGACCTCTGCCTCTTCAAACACGGTCTTCAACTCAGCGATCTTGCCCTTGCCAAAGAGCTTGCCGGGATGCGCGCGTTGCAGCCGAACAATCTGCGCGCCGCACGGCTCAAGCCCGGGCAGCGCGTGCGCGAGCGAGACCGCCTCTTCCAAGGCAAGTTCGGGCGCGCGTCTGTCGCCTACACCGTAGATGTCAGGGTGCAGCACCCACGCGCGGGTGCGCATGGGATCATGATCCATCACGCGGGATCGTCACCGTCATAAAGGTTGATGGGCTGGCTCGGCATAATCGTGGAGACCGCGTGTTTATACACCAGCTGGCTTTGGCCGTCACGGCGCAGAAGGATGCAGAAATTGTCGAACCAGGTGATCACACCTTGCAATTTCACACCATTGATCAAGAACACTGTCACTGGTGTTTTGGTCTTGCGCACCTGGTTGAGAAACGCGTCCTGAAGATTTTGACGATCAGAAGCCATTTGTCCCTAAAGCCTTTTTTTATTATTCGCGCCGCGGACCGGCACGCGTTGGGGCACACTATGCAGGGCAAGGTTGGCAGTTTCCAGCCCTAAAATCAACTGACTGGGCGGGTGTGCGCTTGCGCCACGTCAGTCGCGCCAAAGGCCCGGATTGAGCAATGCGATAATTGCGAGCAATTCCAGCCGCCCCAGAACCATGCCCGCGCAAAGCACCAGCTTGGCCCCCGGCGTCAAGAGCGCGAGCACGATGGGCGCGTCACCGGCCACTTGGGTGAGCGGGCCCGTGGTCGAGAGCGCCGCGACCGACAGGATGATCGCCTCCTCAAAGCCCACGCCAAAAGCGGCAAGGATCACCGTCAGGCCTGCAAGGGTCAGTGCGAAGAGCATGAAGAACACCCATGCCACAAACGCCCCCTGACGCCGGATGCGGCGGCTGCGCGCGCCTTTGCGCCCCACAGAGGACGGATGCACAAGCCGCTCCATCTCGCGCTGCCCATTGAGGTAGAGCGCGTAGACCCTGAGAAGTTTCACACCGCCCGCGGTGGTAGCCACGCCGCCCCCCACAAGTGCTAGGCCAAGAAGGATCAGACCCGGCGTGCCAAGCCCCGACCAGGCCTGCGCATCAGGCCAATACGCGCTTTCAAAGCCTGTGGTGCTGAGAAAGGACATCACGCTGAACATGCCACCCCACAGCGCCTTGAGCGCGGTAGGGAAATCCTCGGCCAGAGTGTCGTCCCACGCCCCGATCCAGTGCCGCGAGAACAAAAGAAGCGGCACCCCGATCACCAGCCCGAAGCCGAGACGGAATTCCGGATCGTGCCAGGCGCCAGAGCGGACTGTGGTGATCGTGTCCGTGGAAAAGGTCAGCCGCGACAGGGCAAAGAACAAGAAGAAAAAGATCACGATCTCGCCGCCCACGCCGGAGCCTGCATTCTGCACCCCGCCCACGGCAGAGATGCCGCTGGTCGACAGCGTGGACATGGCGTGGATCAGCGCCACAAGCGGGCGATCACCACCCACCGTCAGCATCAACCACAACAGCCCCGTGAGGCCGATATATATCGGCGCAAGCGTGCGCGCGGCACTCGCCATGCGGCGCGCGGTATGGGCGCGTTCGAATCGATCAAGCCGGCCCTCGCCCTGCCCCGGCTCTGCCGAGGCCGTCACCTCGAATCCGCCAAGGTTCAGCGGCGCCAGAACCGCCAATGCCGCCACCCAGATCAAAAGCCCCCCGGCCCAACCCACCATGCCACGCCACAAATGCAGGCTGTCGGGCAAGCGGCGCGGGGTGTCGAACATGGTCGCCCCCGTGGTGGTAAAGCTCGACACCATTTCGAAATAGGCGTTGAGAAAGCTCGTCGTGCGCAACCCTTCGTAGAACGGAATCGCGAGGAAAATCGGCAAGACCGCAAAGGCCAGAAAGAGCGACAGAAGGTTGCTCAAATCCGAGTTCTTGCGCTGCTCTTGGTTGCTGATCGCCACCGCGATGGCCCCGATCAAGAGCAAACCCAGGACACCACTATAGGCAAAGGCGCGCGACACGGTGTGATCCTCACGCAAAAGCGCGTGCAGCGCAGGTACGAACATCGCGGCTGCCGAAAAGCCCGCAAGGATCAGGATCAGCGGCATCTCGGCGCGCTGGCCTGTGATGCGCCTAGAAGAAATCAATCGAGACCTGAAGCAGTTGCTCCACCCGCGCCACATCGGCGGCCATGGCGAATATGACGACCACATCGCCCTCCTCCACACGCAGGCTGCCAGTGGGTTTATGGATCACATTGCCCTTTTGCACGGCCCCCACAAGGACACCCTCGGGAAAGTCGATATCGCGGATCTGACTGCCTGCAATGGACGAGGTGGACATGACCTGCGCCTCGATCACCTCAGCCTCGGCATCGCCAATGGAGTAAACGCCGCGCACACGCCCGTGCCGGATATGGCGCAGAATGGAGCTTACCGTCGTCGCCCGCGGGTTGATATAGGCGTCCACGCCGATGGGCTCCAGAAGCGGGATCAGCGTGGGGTCGTTGATGAGCGCGATGGCAAAGGGGCAGCCTTCGGATTTGGCGCGCACAGCGGCCAGCAGGTTGGTCTTGTCATCATCCGTCACGGCCAGAACCGCATCGGCCCGCGCAATCCCCGCCTCCGCCAGAAGCGCGCTGTCCAAGGCATCGCCGTTGAGCACAATCGTCCGCTCCAGCGCATCGGCGGCCTTCTCGGCATTGGCGCGACTGCGCTCGATCACCTTTGCGCGGATACGCCTGCCGCTTTGCTCCAGCTTGCGGGCCACGGTCAGGCCGACATTGCCGCCACCCAGGATCACGAGCCGCTCTTGCTTGGGGGATTTCTTGCCAAACACCTCCAACGTGCGCGGAATATCCTCGTCTGGCGAAAAAATATAGCAGTCATCCCCGGCAAAAAGCTGATCGCCCGCCGCGGGCGCGAAAAGCCGACCCTCACGGCGCACCGCCAAAACGACGACGCGCAAAGTAGAGAAAAGATCGCTGAGCTGGCGCAGCGGCGTGTTGAGAACCGGGCAATCATCCGCAAGACGCAGGCCCATAAGCTTCGCTTTGCCACCCAGAAACGTCTCGGTATCAAACGCAGCGGGGGCTGCAAGGCGTTGCAACGCGGCCTCGGCCACCTCAAGCTCGGGGCTGATCACCACGTCGATGGGCATGTGATCTCGGCGGTAGAGGTCGGAATAGATGGCGTCCAGATAGGACTGGCTGCGCAAGCGGGCGATCTTGCGGCCAATGGCGAAGACCGAATGGGCCACCTGACAGGTGACCATATTCACCTCGTCCGAATGGGTGGCGGCGATAATCATGTCGGCGTCACGCGCCCCGGCCCGGTCCAGCACATCCGGATAGCTCGCAAAGCCCGCAAGACCCTGCACATCCAGCGTATCCGTGGCCCGGCGCACCAGATCGGGATTGCTGTCCACGACCGTGACATCGTTCCGCTCGCCCGAGAGGTGACGGGCGATTTGCCAGCCGACCTGTCCTGCGCCGCAAATGATGACTTTCATACCGCCTCGCCCCGAATGGCCGTTCCGACAGACGCCTCAGCGCCGCCGCTATCAGCACCCGTGCATGGCAGAGCGGCCCGGCGCGGTCAAATCAAATCAGCCGGGCTCACCCCGCCGAAAGCCCCGCCACCTTGGCCACCCGCGCGCCCGATTTGGCCGAGGTCACGACCCCAAGCGATTTCAGCTTGCGGTGCAGCGCGCTGCGCTCCATCCCGACAAATTCGGCGGTGCGGCTGATATTACCACCAAAGCGATTGATCTGGGTCAGCAGGTATTCCCGCTCAAATGCCTCGCGTGCCTCCCGGAGCGGCATGGTGGCCAGCGCGCCAGACAACACGACACGACCATCCTCCGGCGCGGTATCGCTCTCGCCCGGCAGCTCGCCCGCGTCGATCTCACCCGCGCCATCGCCCAGGATGAGCACCCTTTCGATCATGTTGCGCAACTGGCGCACATTGCCGGGCCATGTCATCGTCTGCAAAAGCGCGTTCGCCTCACCGCTGAGCGCGCGCAGTGGCAGGCCTTGGGTCTTGTTGAACATGTCGATGAAATGATTGGCCAAAAGCGGGATATCATCGCGCCGCTCTTCCAGCGAGGGCACAGCGATGGGCACAACGTTGAGCCTGTGATAAAGCTCTCGCCGGAACGTGCCCTCGGCGATGGCATCCTCCAGATCGCGGCTGGTAGAGCTGATCACGCGCAGATCGACCTGCACCTTGTCAGAGCCGCCCACGCGCAGGAATTGCTGATCGACCAGCACGCGCAGGATCTTGGATTGCGTGCCCGGCGGCATGTCCGCCACCTCGTCGAAATAGATCACTCCGCCATTGGCCTCTTCCAGCAGGCCCGGCTCCACACCGCGCTCCTCGCTCTCACGACCAAAGAGAACCTCCTCCATCCGCTCCGCCTCGACCGAGGCACAGCCCACGGAGACAAAAGGCGCATCGGCGCGGTTGGAATTGACGTGAATATAGCGCGCGGCCAGTTCCTTGCCGCTGCCGGCAGGTCCCGACAGCATCACGCGGCCATTCGAGCGCGTGACCTTATCAAGCTGGCTCACCAGCGCACGGAAAACGCTGCTTTCGCCCAACATATCGGCAGGGCTGGTGTCTCGCCGCTTGAGGCTCTGGTTTTCGCGGCGCAAAAGGCTTGTTTCCATGCCGCGCCGGATCACCACCATCAGTTGATCAATGTTGAAGGGCTTTTCAATGAAGTCATAGGCGCCCTGCTTGATGGCCGCGACCGCGATCTCGATATTGCCGTGGCCCGAGATGATTACGACCGGCACGTCCGGGTAATCGCGCTTGACGGCCTTCAGGATATCAATCCCGTCCATGTTGCTGTCTTTGAGCCAGATATCGAGCACCAGAAGCGCCGGGGGCTGCTCGGAAATTGCAGCCATTGCATCGTCGGAATTGCCCGCAAGGCGGGTGGTGTAGCCTTCGTCCTGCAAGATATCCGAGATCAGCTCCCGGATGTCGCGTTCATCGTCCACAATCAGAATGTCGCTCATAGGGTCCTCATACTGCCTGTTTGGCCGGGGGCGCGGCGCCCGGTGTGTTTGTGTCCGGTGTGTCTGTGTCCGGTGTCGCGGATGCCAAGGGCGCATCCGCACGGGTGAGATCGAGAGAAATCACCGCCAACGCGCCGATCCGCGCGCCGGGGGTAAAGGCGGGTGCATCGACAAGTGTCAGCGCGCCGCCATGCTCCTCGATGATCTTCTTCACGATGGGCAGGCCAAGGCCTGTGCCCTTGTCGCGGGTGGTCACATAAGGCTCAAAGAGACGGCTGCGATCTTCGGGCAAACCGATCCCGTTATCCGCAATCGTAATCTCAGCACGCCCCGCCTTGTGATGGGTGCTCACGCGGATCGTAGGCTGAAACCCTTCGGGCAAGCCCTCTTTTTCACACAAGGATTCAATAGCCTCACCCGCGTTCTTGATAAGGTTCGTCAGCGCCTGATTGATCATGGTCGCGTCAACATCTGCCAACAACGGCTCGTCAATCAGGTCGGTCTCTATACTCACATCGGGCTGGCCCACCTCCTGCAGCAGCACGGCCTGACGCACCAATTGGGTCAGGCTTTCGGGCTGTCGCTGAGGCTCGGGCATGCGGGCGAATTTGGAAAACTCGTCAACGATGCGACGCAGATCATCGGTCTGGCGGACAATGACGCCCGTCAGTTGTGTCAGCGCCTCCGCGTTCTGCGCATCGAGAAGTTTGGAGAATTTGCGCTGAGTGCGCTCGGCAGAGAGCTTGATCGGCGTGAGCGGGTTTTTGATCTCATGGGCGATCCGGCGGGCCACATCGCCCCATGCCGCCATACGCTGAGCGCTGACCAGATCAGTCACGTCATCGAAGGCGACAACGTAGCCCTCGCGCTCGCCGGCCTCGCCCGTGCGGGTGGACATGCGCACCAGCAGACTTTCCTGAAGCCCGGCCCGGGTCACGCGAATTTCGTCTTGAACAAAGCCACTCGCACTACGTCGCAACCGTTTGAAAAGCGTTGTGAATTCTGGCACGGCCACCGCCAGATCGACCGATTGGCGATCCTCCTGCCAGTCCAGAAGCCGCTCGGCCGCTCGGTTCACGAAAGTGACGCGGCCCTTCGGGTCCAGCCCGACCACGCCCGAGGACACAGAGCCCAGCACCGAGTCAAAAAGCCTGCGGCGGCGCTCGATCTGGTCCGTATTTTTGAGAAGCTTGCCACGCTGTGCTTTAAGTTCACGCGTCATCTGGTTGAAATACGTGCTTAATTGAGCAATCTCATCATCGCCTTCCTCCTCACGGACACGCACATCCAGATCACCGGCTCCGACCCTTTGCGCCGCAGAGGTCAGCCGCCCGACAGGACCCGCCAACCGTTCGGCAAACCACAGGCCAAGCCAGACAGCCGCCAAAATCAAGATCACCGCAAATCCGAGATAGAGCAGGCCAAACTCAAACAGCACCCGGCCCCGCTCACTTTCGCGCTGCTGATAAAACACCGCCGTTTCCTTGGTTTCGTCCAAAAGGTTGAGGATGTCACCATCCACATTTCGGGTCACATACAAAAAGCGGTCAACAAAGCTTTCGAGCGGCAAGAGCGCGCGGAATTCGTTATTGTCCCAATCCTGAATAACCAGCACACCCTCAGCGCGGGCTGCGGTCAATTCAGCGGCACTGGGGCGCTCAAAATCAAAGAGATAGGAGCTTTCGCCACGCGCCATGATCTCGCCCGCGCTGTTGATGACAAATGCTTCGCGCAGGCCGCGCTGAATCTCGCGCTGGCCATCGCCGAGGACTTTGCGAATATCGCCGTCATCCATGAACACCGTGGCCTGTTTGGTGCGGTTGATGATGGTCGCCAAGACCTCCGCGTCGATGATCAGATTGCGTCGGTGCTCCTCTTCATAGGCCTCGGCTGCGGCAACCGAATTGCTCACCACGCGCCCTACCCGGTCGGAGAACCACGCCTCAAGCCCCATATTCACGCTGAGCGTGGCGAAGACGGCAACCGTGACCGTAGGCAAGAGCGCCATGATTGCGAACACGCCCGTCAGCCGCAGATGCAGGCGCGAACCCGCGGATTGGCTGCGCCGGGCCGAGATCATCTGTGCCACCCGCTGCATCACGAGGGCTGCAACAATGATCACATAGACCCGATCGGACAGACGCACGATTCGCGGCACGCGCGAGGATGATCCCTGATCCAGAGGTCCCATCACGAGGAAGGTCACCATCGCCAGAACCGGACCGAGCACGACAAGGCCAAGCGTCGCCACGTTGCGAAGCCGCCGCAAACGGCGGAGTTGGCTGAGCTTTTCCCAGCTGACCCGGCGTGTCGCTATTGCCACGAAAGCCCCCCAACGGTTTGGCGCGGATTGGCCCGCACCACTACATCTTGCGGCTCATCGGGGCACTGACCCCCATTTACCACATGTATGTTGCGGCTTTACATCAATTTGCGGCGGCGTGTCACGTGAATATCCAAATCAAGGATTTTCTTGCGCAATGTATTGCGGTTGATGCCTAGAAGATCGGCGCATTTGGCCTGATTTCCACCTGTCGCATCCAATGCGATCTCGATCAGCGGCATCTCAACCTCGCGTAATATCAGGGCATAAAGACCGTCGGGTGGCAGCATCGCGCCATGCAAATCAAAGTAGCGTTGCAAGTGCCGCGCGACCGAGGCCGAGAGCGTACCGCCTGCATCTTCAGTCATCGCCGGCGCGGCGGCAGGCTGACTGCCCAGAACGCTTGCGACCTCGTCGCGCGTGATATCGCCCGAACGTGCGGTCAGACCAATCCGGCGCACAGCGTTCTCCAACTGGCGGACATTCCCGGGCCAGCCATAGGCGCGCATCATCGCCTGCGCATCGGGATGGAACCGACGTTCAACCGCGCCCGACGCCGCCTCGCGTCCCAGAAAATGCGCGCAGAGCAACTCAATATCCTCGACCCGATCCCGCAAGGCCGGAACTTCAATCATTGCGCCACTGAGGCGATAGTAAAGATCATCGCGCAAGGTGCCCGGTGTGCTCAGTTGCCCCTGCGACGTCGCCATGAAGCGCGGCATGTGATCACCGGGCGCGTCCATCATCCGCACCACGCGGCCCTGCGCATCCGGGTCCAGATCCGAAATCTCGTCAAGCACGATCGTGCCTCCGCGCGCCCGCGCCATGACCCGCGCAGGCCCTTCGAGATCTTGCAGGTCCACGGGTGTCACGGTCACAAAGGGCAAGGTGCGCCGGTCCGAGAAATCGTGAATTGCGCGCGCGATGAGGGATTTTCCTGTGCCGGATTCGCCCGTAATCAACACAGGCAGATCGGCGTTCATGACCTTGGCCACCACGCGGTAGAGCATCTGCATCGCATCTGTCTGGCCGATCAAGGGCAACTCCTCGGGCCGTTCTTGTGGCGTTTGCGCCGCCCGCGCAGGCCGTGCGTTGCGACGGCTCTCCAAGGCGCGTGCCGTGCGCTTCATCAGATCGGGCAGATCGAAAGGCTTTGGAAGGTAGTCATAGGCTTCCGCCTCGGCGGCCCGAATCGCGGTCATGATGGTGTTTTGCGCGGAAATCACGATAACCGGCATGCCGGGGCGGTCCTGTGCAATCTTGGGCAACATCTCAAGCCCGTTGCCATCTGGCATGACCACGTCGGAAATCACCACATCCCCACGCCCTTCCGCCACCCAGCGCATCAACGTGGTGAGCGAAGATGTCGCGTGCACCTTGCAGCCCGCCCGTGTCAGCGCCTGCGTGAGCACCGTGCGGATTGTGCGGTCGTCATCGGCGACCAGAACCGTGCCATCCATTCTCAACTCTCCTTTTTGGGTATGGGCGCCAGCGGCAGCGAGATACGAAACACTGTCCGCCCCGGCACCGAGTTGACGGAAATCCAGCCGCCGTGTTCCGATATGATCTTGGCCGCCAGCGCGAGGCCGAGCCCGGTGCCATTTTCGCGGCCCGAAATGAACGGCTCAAAGATGTCACTCGCAATTTCAGGCGGTAGCCCGGGGCCGTCGTCGATCACCTCGATCTGAAGCGGCAAGGCCTGTTCTCGCCCTTGGGCGTTTCGCAGCCGCAACGAATGCTCATAATAGGTGTGCAAGCGGATCGTGCCGCCCTTGCCGCCCGCCGCTTCGGTCGCGTTTTTCAGCAAGTTTTGTAAAACCTGCACCAGCATATTCGCATCCCCAAGCGCCAGGGGCAGCGAAGGATCATAGCGTTCCTCAATCGTCATCTCGGCGGCCACGCCCAAAAGCGCCGAGCGGCGGGCCCGGTCGAGCACGTCATGGATGTTCACCGCGCCAAAGCTGGGCGCGCCCACATTCCCAAACTGCTCCACCTGATCGAGAAGCGTCACGATCCGGCGGCTTTCGCTGACGATCAAATCGGTCAGCTCAAGATCCTCACCGCGCAGACCCATCGACAGAAGCTGGGCCGCCCCGGTGATCCCCGCCAGCGGATTCTTGATCTCATGGGCCAACATTTCCGCCATGCCAATTGCGGATTTTGCAGCGGATTTCACCGATTTTCCCTGGCTCAGCCGCCCGGCCATTTCGCGCGGTGAAATCAGCATCAGCATCATGTCGGGATGGCCTGAAAGTGGCGCAATTTGAAGATTGCATTGTAGCGGCGCGCGGCCTCCCGTGCCGACATCCACATCATTCACAAAGAGCGGCGACTCATTGGTGCGCGCGCGGTCAAACGCCTCTTCCAGCGGCGCATCCACCATCAGCGTGTCCCAGATCGGCAACCCCTCGGCCGCGCGGGCAGAGGTGTTGAAAAATCCCTCCGCCGCCGCGTTGATGCGGGCGATCCGGTCATCGCCATCGAGCACAATGGCAGGCACCGGGAGCGAGTTCCAGATCGCTTCATCCATCAGTTTCATGCAGCCTGCACCAACTCAGCCACGGCGCCGGGGATCAAAGCCAGCACCCGCGCAGGTTTGACACTGGTCAGGATCTCCTTGCGCAGGGCTTGCGGTGTATCGACGAGATACCACCCCAGATGTTTGCGCGCCACGCGCAGGCCAAGCTTGATCCCGTAGAAGGTAAGCATCGCCTCGTAATGCGCTGCTATCATGTCGGAAAGCTGTTTGGCCTTCGGGGTGTCCGGCGCGGGCGTGGCGAAAAGATCATGCGCCAGTTGCGCCAAGAGCCATGGGCGCCCTTGCGCGCCGCGCCCGACCATGATGCCATCCGCGCCCGATTGCGCCAGCGCCTGTCGCGCCGTTTCAGCATCGACAATATCGCCATTGGCAACCACAGGAATTTGCACCGCCTCCTTGACCGCGCGGATCGCGGCCCAATCAGCATGGCCCTTGTAGAATTGGCACC
The DNA here is from genome assembly GCA_049276875.1 of Roseovarius sp. Taxonomy (GTDB): domain Bacteria; phylum Pseudomonadota; class Alphaproteobacteria; order Rhodobacterales; family Rhodobacteraceae; genus Roseovarius. The sequence continues at coordinate 21,747 of JBASXE010000144.1, forward strand.
GCGTGCGGCCGTGGATTGTGATCATGGCAATACCAGCCGCCTCGGCCCTGCGCGCGAGGTCCGGCGCATTGAGCAGCGCATCGTCCCATCCAAGCCGCGTCTTGAGCGTCACCGGCACGTCAACCGCCCCAACCACCGCCTCGATCAGGCCAAGCGCGTGATCAAGGTCCTTCATCAGAGCCGACCCCGAGGCGCCTGCCCCGCTCGCGCTGGTCACCTTCTTGGCCGGACACCCCATATTTATGTCTATGATCCGCGCGCCATTTGCGGCGGCGATGCGCGCGGCCTCCGCCATCCAATGGGCTTCGCGGCCAGCAATTTGCACCGCACTTGCGCGGGCGCCGAACCCAAGCTCCGCCTTCTCGCGCGCGCCGCGCCGGGCCTGAACCATCTCCTGGCTTGCGATCATCTCACTCACCACAAGGCCGGCGCCGAAGCTGGCCACCAGATTGCGAAACGGCAAATCGGTGATTCCCGCCAGCGGGGCCAGCAGCACAGGCGGATCAAGGCTGCGAGTCTTGAGGTCGAGCGGCATTTGCCTAATCCTTAAGCGGTTACGGTTTGTTAACTGCCATACAGCGCTTTATCAACGTTCGCGGAGGGTTTGGCGGGTCGGAAAATGCACTGGTGCCTAAAATTTAAGCACACACAGACGCCATTGCACCCAGCCTATTGGCCACTGTAAACCAGCACCTATGACATGTGCCGCGATCATCGTGGCCGCCGGGCGCGGCAGGCGCGCAGGTGGCCCCATGCCCAAACAATGGCAGCGGCTGTGCGGCGCGCGCGTGATTGACTGGACGCTCAAGGCGTTCGCGGGGACGCCCGAAATCACCCCGCTGGTCGTGGTCCTACATCTCGACGATATTGCAGGTTTTGACGGGCCGGACGGTGTGGAGATCGCCCCAGGAGGGGACACGCGCGCGGCCTCGGTCCTGAGCGGTTTGCGGCATCTGGAAGGGCGTGGCATCGATACGGTGCTGATCCATGATGTTGCGCGGCCCTGCGTGACGCCGGAGACGATCCGCACCGTGCGCGCTGCGTTGGAGACGGCCCCCGCTGCTGCCCCTGCTTTGCCCGTCACGGATGCTCTATGGACCGGGGCGGAGGCCCGCGTGACCGGGACACAGGATCGCGCCGGGCTTTTCCGCGCCCAGACGCCACAGGGGTTTCACTTTGATCTGATCCTCAAGGCGCATCTCAACCACGCCGGAGAGGCCGCCGATGACGTTGAAGTCGCCCGCGCCGCCGGGCTTGACGTGGCAATCGTGCCGGGCGATGAGGGAAACCTCAAGATCACCCACCAGCCCGATTTCGCGCGGGCCGAGGCCCAATTGCGAGGCACCATGGATATCCGTATCGGCAATGGTTACGACGTGCACCGGTTTGGCCCCGGCGATCATGTGATGCTCTGCGGTGTGGCCGTGCCGCATGGCCGCGCGCTTCAGGGGCATTCGGATGCAGATGTGGGGCTGCACGCGCTTACGGATGCGATCTACGGCGCGCTGGCCGAGGGCGATATTGGCCGGCATTTTCCACCTTCCGATCCTCAATGGAAGGGTGCGGCCAGCGATATCTTTTTGCGCCACGCCGTGGCACTTGCTGCGACAAAAGGGTTTAAGATCAGTAATCTGGACCTCACTCTTGTCTGTGAGCATCCCAAGATTGGGCAGCACGCGCCCGCCATGATCGCCCGCGTCGCCGAGATATGTGGACTGGAGGCATCGCGCGTCTCCGTCAAGGCCACCACGTCCGAGCGGCTGGGTTTCACAGGCCGCGAGGAAGGCATCGCAGCCCTTGCCACGGCAGCACTGGTCGCGCCATGAAACTGCCTGAGATCATCGGAACCGTTGGCGGCGTAGGCTATCTCAAACCTGCGCCGGGCACTTGGGGGTCTTTGGCGGCGCTGCCCTTGGCGTGGCTATGCCATGTTATTGGTGGCCCATGGCTCTTGGTGTTGGCTATACTCTCCGGATTTATCAAGGGCTTGTGGGCCACATCTCAACTGACCAAAGGGCAAGAGGACCACGACCCCTCCTTCATTGTTGTTGACGAGGTGGTAGGCCAGTGGATTGCCATTCTGCCCCTGTCGATCGGCGCGGCCCATGCCGGGGCGTCCATTCTCGCGCTCTGGCCGGGCTGGATCGCTGCCTTCGTGCTCTTTAGGTTTTTCGACATTACCAAGTTTGGTCCTGTCGGCTGGGCCGACCGTCGGGAGGGACCGTTGGGCGTGATGCTCGACGATGTGATCGCGGGTCTCTTTGCCGCGATCGGTGTGCTGATCTTTGCTGGCATCAGCCACGGCTTGTTGGGCCTATGACTGCGCGCGCGGTGCTGGACGCCGCCCGCGCGCAGGGCGTGATGATCACCGCAGCCGAAAGCTGCACCGGCGGCATGGTCATGGCAGCGCTTACGGATATCGCGGGCAGCTCCGCTGTCGTGGAGCGCGGGTTTGTTACCTACTCCAATGCGGCAAAACGCGAAATGCTGGGCGTGCTTGAGGCGACGCTAGAGGCCCATGGCGCGGTCTCGGAGGAGGTCGCGCGGGAAATGGCTGCAGGCGCGCTGGCGCACTCGGACGCAGGCTTGGCCGTGTCGATCACGGGCATCGCAGGGCCCGGAGGGTCCGGGCATAAGCCCGAGGGGCGTGTTTGCTTTGGCGTGACGGATGGCAAAACCGTGCTGAGCGAGACGCAAGAGTTCGGCGCGCTTGGCCGGAGCAGGGTCAGGGCTGCGGCGCGGGATCATGCGCTGGAATTGTTGCTGAAAGCGCTCTCTCAGGACGCATAGAGCGCATCGGCGCGGGTCTCGAATGCGCGCACGATCCGCTGCATCGCCTCATAGAAGAAAAGCCCCGCTGCCGATTGCAAAAGCCGGTTGCGAAATTCGAAATCCACAAAAAACAGCACATCGCATCCGTCCTCAGTATCGACAAATTCCCAGTTTGAAATCATATGCTTGAACGGCCCATCGAGATATTCAGTGTCGATCTTGTGCGCCCCGGGCCACAGCGTGACCCGGCTGGTAAACCGCTCGCGGAAAACCTTGAAGCTGACCACCAGATCGGCCTCCATCAGGATCGATCCGCCCGGCTGCTCCACCTCGCTGCGCACGCGCGCGGCGGCGGTCCAGGGCAGGAACTCAGGATACTGCCCCACATCCGCGACGAGATCATACATTTGCTGCGCGCTATAAGGCAGATGGCGGGATTCGGAATGTGTGGGCATGACGGGACACGCTCCGGCTGTGACAAGGCAATGAGGCGTGATATGTCATGGGAAACACCCCAGTTTCAAGAGGCCCGCATGCGTCACCTGACCGCGCCGCCCTGCCCCAAGATCAAAGGACCCATCCGTGAACACCCGTTTTCTTCTGCGTATGGCGCGTTGGGCGCAAAACCCGCCCAGCGAGGGCCGTGTCAAATTCGTGTTGGGGATTGTCGTGCTCTGCCTTGGCCTCTTTGCCTATGAGCAGATGTTCGGCTGGCCGGATGCGCTCATCCCGGACCGCGATGTGCATCGGGGCTACAAGCCGTAGCGCCTCTTTGGTCCCATCGGATCTGTTTGTGTCACATCGTGGAGGGGGGGGAAGTGGCGCGGTTGACGGGGCTCGAACCCGCGACCCCCGGCGTGACAGGCCGGTACTCTAACCAACTGAGCTACAACCGCGCATGGTGGGTGGGATAGGCGAAGCACGCGCGCCCGTCAACGCCCAAAATCGCCCTCTGGACCATTCTTTTTGCGTGGCTTTTGATTTTCTGCACCGGTGCTTTCCCCCGTGGACCGGGCGGCCTGGCTGCGGCGCTTTGACCATGGTCCCGCGCTGCTTTTGGCATATGTATGCCCCATGACAGATGACACCCGCGTCCTATACAATGGCGACTGCCCCGTGTGCAGTTACGAGATCGGCCACTACGCCGCCTATAGCGGGCGCGCGGGCCTGCCCATCCGGTTTGAGGACCTCAATACGTCCGAGTTGCAGGATTGGGGGCTGACCCCTGACCTGGCGGCGCGGCGGCTCTATGTTTTGAAGGATGGGCAGATGTATTCGGGCATCCCCGCCTTCATCGTCCTGTGGCGTGATATGCCGCGCTACAGTTGGCTGGCGCGAGTGGTCTCTGTGCCGGGCGTGCATTGGGCGGCGTCTTTCACCTATGATTACGTGCTGGCGCCGTTGATTTACCGTTGGCATCTGCGGCGGCAGAGGCGGATTGCCGGAGAGACGGGGTAGCCTGCTCTCGGCATTTGGCAAGCAAACGCCTGCCGCTGATTGGATGTGTGTGTCGAGAGCTGTTGGGCGTTTGCTGGGCAAACGCCTTTGGTGGGTGATGAGAGACTCGAACTCCCGACATCTTCGGTGTAAACGAAGCGCTCTACCAACTGAGCTAATCACCCGCTCGCAGCGGGTCTTAGCCGGGCTTGAGCAACCTTGCAAGCCCATGAGCGCTCATATGCCACGTGCAAGATCGAACCGCCGCTCAACACCCTTGCTCAAGGCGTAGACGCAGCCCTGCCCGTTGCTCAGGCGGCTAAGCTCGGCCCGTGTGAGGCCCAAAACTTGCCCACGCAGCACCTGCCCCAGCATCCCGTGTGCGACAACGATGGCAGGAGCGTCCAAATCGCTCAGGAAAGCGGCCACGCGCGCTTCGAGCCCGCCCCAGCCCTCACCACCCGGCGCAGACGTATATGTATCAAGCTCGGTCGGACCCTCGGGCAAGCCGGTTTTCAACAGCCCTTCCCACGCACCTGTATCAATCTTGGCAAGGCGCGCGTCATCGCGCCACGCCGCACCAGGCAATGCCAGATGCGCGGTCTGCTGCGCGCGCCCAAGGGGAGAAACATGGATGCCACCGCCTGCCGCCAAAACATGCGGGACGACGCCTGCCATAAGCCGTGCCTGCATACACGCTTGCGCCACACCAAGATCGGTCAGGGGAGAATCAAGCCCACCCTGAATACGCCGCACCAAATTCCATTCGGTCTGCCCGTGGCGTAAAAACCATATATCGGGGTAATTCACAGCAAGCCCCGGCCCGCTTCAGACACGCAAAAAGGGGGAATGGTGGGTGATAAGAGATTTGAACTCCTGACATCTTCGATGTGAACGAAGCGCTCTACCACTGAGCTAATCACCCGTGCCGCAGTTTCTAGCGTCACTCCTGCGGGTCTGCAACAGGTTCTTTACCCGGCTTGGCGCTGACGGCTTGGGCCTTGGGTTGGCGGATCTTGGCGACAATGATGCGCGCGGCGGGCGTGTCTTTGATCCGGTTGTGCTTGAGCTTGCCAAACGGTTGCAAGTTAA
>JBASXE010000145.1:0-6363 GCA_049276875.1 Roseovarius sp.
CTGATGTTCGAACACCATCCGCACAGCACGTTCGCGCACCTCAGGTGAATATCTGTTGCCACATTTGTTCTTTTCCATAACCCAGTATCCTTACTTCTGGGTCTCCGGCAAACAAGGGGCGGTTCAGTCAGTATTGAAACCCTCAGGTAAACCTAGTTCCTGACCAAAGCGGCTAGCATGACCTTTCCGCTCTTCTTTGGTTCTCTCTTCCCACACCCTGAAAGCAGCTTCCCACACTTCATCCATGTAGCTGTAGATTTCTGTAGTCAGGCTATGTTGTTTTTGCTTTGCCAGTGACCTATCGCTAGTTCCTGTGGATCGCCTAATCTGCTTTGTCTTGAACAGACCACTAATCTCATGCGGTACAGTGACCGAAACATAGTATTTCCCTTTGCGTAAAGTACAGCTTGAGGGGAGGTAGGTAGGTCGCTTCTCGAATGCTTTACGGTCCATTTTCAGCCCTAGACTAGGTTCCAAAGTAGGTTCCATCTTAGGGTCTATGTACGAACCAATAAAGGAAAAAGGGAGGTATAGCCTATTGGCGGAGAGACAGGGATTCGAACCCTGGGACCCAGTGAAGGGTCAACGGTTTTCGAGACCGCCCCGTTCGACCACTCCGGCACCTCTCCGCGGGGGTCAGTGGCAGGCGTTTAGTTGCCTTTGGGGGGGCAGGCAAGGGGTTTTGCATTGTTTGGCTTTAGAATTTGCCGCAGGTTGTGGGGGCGCGCGGAGATTGGGTCTGTGCGCAAGGCAATGTGAGGTGGCATGGGTCATATAGGCGTGAAGCGGAGGTGGGGGCGAACGGCGGGTGCGGCCATGGGGCTGTGCGCGCTGGTGCTTGGGTTGGCGCTGCCCGTGGCGGCGGCCGAGCGAGGAAAGCTGAAGGCGTTTCTCGACATCACCGGATTCGATGTGGCGTTGGAGAGCATGTCGCTGAGTGCGGCGGATGCGCCGGCGATGCTGGGCATGGATGCCGGCGATTTTGGCGGGCAGTGGCGCGATGTGGTCGATGATGTCTTTGCGGCAGAGGGCGTGAAGGATCTGGCACTCGATATACTTGAGAACACCCTGTCGGACGAGCTGTTGAGCCATGCGGCAGGGTTTTATGCGTCTGATCTGGGGCAGCGCCTCGTGGAGGTCGAGAACGTCGCACATATGCGCGAGGACACCGCCGTGATCGAAGCGGATGGGGCCGCCGCTTGGGAGGGGGCAAGCCACGAGCGGCAGGCGATTTTGGACCGCTTGATGCAAGCGGTGGGTGGCACCGAAGGCTCGATCCGGGCGATCCGCGAAGTGCAGGTGCGGTTCTTGATGGCGGCTTCGGCGGCGGGGGTGGTCGAGTATGATATCGACGAGGCCACGCTGCGTGCGATTCTGGCCGAGGGGGATGCGGCGCTGGACGCTGATTTGGTGCGGATGGGGCAGCACACGGCAGCGCTGACCTATGCCGCGATTTCAGACGCGGATCTGGAGGCTTATACAGTGGCTTTGGAGGCCGCACAGATGCAGCAGGTGTATGAGCTTATGAACGCGATCCAGTTTGAAATCATGGCGAACCGCTTTGAGGCGCTGGCGCTGCGTATGGCAATGATCGAGCAGGGGCAGCCGCTATGATGGCGCGTTTTTTACCCGCACTGGCACTGGTATTTGGCCTCTGGCTGACGGGTCCGGCGCAGGCCGGGGAAGAGCGCGCGGCGCAGATCGAGGCGCTTCTGGAGGCGCTTGATCTGGAGCAAACGGTGGAGATCATGGAGGCCGAGGGGCTGCGCTACGGCGCGCAGGTGTTGCGTGATTTTGCACCCGATGCGGATTTGGACAGCTGGAATGAGACCGTGGCCCGGATCTATGACCGGGACCGTATGGGGGCGCTGGTGCGCTCTGAGCTTGCCACGCGGATGGAGGGCGTGGATATAGCGCCCCTTACGGCGTTTTTCGCCTCGGATGTGGGCGCTCGGATCATCGCGCTGGAACTTGCGGCGAGACGGGGCTTTATGCAGGACGGAATGGAGGAGGCGGCGCAAGTGGCGCTGGGGCAGGCCGAAGGGCAGAACCTGCCCATTCTGGATCAGATCGAGGTGCTCATCGCTGACAGCGACCTCATTGAGCGCAACGTCATGGGCTCACTCAATTCCAACCTCATGTTCTATCGCGGCCTCATGGATGGCGGCGCGTCCGACCTTGGCGAGGCGGATATCCTCGCTGATGTCTGGGCGCAGGAGGGAGCGGTGCGCACAGAGACCGAAGACTGGCTTCGGGGCTTTTTGCTGATCGCGTATCAACCCCTGAGCGCTGAGGATCTTGAGGCGTATGGGGCGCTCTATCGCAGCGTGGAGGGGCGGGCGCTGAATGCGGCCCTTTTCGGCGGCTTCAACCAGATGTATGAGGAACTATCCTATCTTCTGGGGCGGGCTGTGGCCGAGCGGATGATGAGTGCGCCGCTCTAGCCTGAAAAAGCGGCGAAATTTGCGTTGAAACTGACCGCTACTCCCTTGACTTGAGCGCGGTGCCGACCGATAAGCCCGCATCCTTGCCGGGGCGGTCTCGTGCGGGGCATTTATATATGACGCTGTAATGGCGCGCTGTTCGAGGCGGAGCATGGCTCCGACAACACCCGCAAGGGGGCCACAGAACGCGAAAATGTGAAGGAAAAGCAGATGTTCGCGGTTATGAAAACCGGTGGCAAGCAGTACAAAGTCAAATCTGGCGATTTGCTGCGTGTCGAAAAGCTGGCAGCGGATGCCGGTGAAAAAATTCAATTCAACGATGTGCTGATGCTGGGCGGTGATACGCCCGTGATCGGCGCGCCGATGGTAGATGGTGCGGCTGTGCAGGCCGAGGTCATTGATCAGGTCAAGGGTGACAAGGTCATCCACTTCGTCAAGCGCCGCCGTAAGCATGGCAGCCAGCGCACCAAGGGACACCGCCAACAGCTGACACTGCTGCGGATCACTGAGATCCTTGCAAAGGGCGCGGACAAGTCCGGCGTGAAAACGGCGATGGGCGCGGGCTCCGTTTCTGGAGCGGCCCTTACAGCTGCGGCCCCCAAGGCGGCAAAAGCCGCCCCCAAGGCCGAAAAGAAAACCGAGGCAGCAGCGCCCAAAGCCGCGAAAGCCACGAAAGCCGCCGGCGGCGAAGATCTGAAACAGCTGTCGGGCGTTGGACCCGCGCTGGAGAAGAAGCTGCATGAGAATGGCGTGACAACATTTGCGCAAATCGCGGCATGGTCCCCCGAGGACGTGGCGGCGATGGACGAGAAACTGTCCTTCAAGGGCCGGATCGATCGCGAAGGCTGGATCGACCAAGCCAAAAAACTTAGCTAAGGAGAGACCAGATGGCACATAAAAAAGCAGGCGGCTCATCCCGTAACGGGCGCGACTCCGCTGGTCGTCGCCTTGGCGTGAAGAAATATGGCGGCGAAGCCGTCATTCCCGGCAACATCATCATGCGTCAGCGCGGCACGAAAATGTGGCCGGGCGAGGGCGTGGGCCTTGGCCGCGATCACACGATCTTTGCGACCGTTGAGGGCAATGTGAAGTTCCACAAGGGCATGAAAGGCCGCACCTTTATTTCGGTTCTGCCGGTGGCGGAGGCCGCCGAGTAAGCCGACCGAAGGGTTCAGTCGAGAATTCAAAGGGGGATCGGCGCGGGCCGGTCCCCCTTTTTCCTATTTTCCGGGCAGGAGGCCCTTGGGGCATGATGCCATATACCAGTCCAGACATGACGCTTGGCCAGCCGGTTATAACCGCTGAACGCTTTGACTTGCGCCCGCTGCGGGCGTCGGATGCGGGGCTTATTGCGCTTTATACCGGGGATAAGCGCGTGGCGCAGATGACGGGGTCGATTCCACATCCGCTGCCCCCTGGCGCGGTCCAGGCGTATATCGCCAGCGTTCAGGCCCCGGGCCGGACGCAAAGCGCGTGGGCAATGGATGCATCGCGTCTGGGTGGCGCGGAGGTGCAGGGTGTCGTGCTGCTCAAGCATGTGGATTACGACGCCTCCGAGATTGGCTTTTGGGTTGCGCCGCATGTCTGGAACAGCGGTCTGGCCTCCGAGGCTGTGCGCGCGCTTTTCCAAGCCAACCCGCGTGGCAGCCGGGTGATCTATGCCACCGTTTTTCAGGACAATGCCGCCTCCGCGCGGGTGCTTACGAATTGCGGTTTTCAATATCTCGGTAATGCCGAGGGGTTTTGCGTGGCGCGTGATGCGACACTGCCCACATGGACCTACAGCCTCAAATGCGATTGAGCAGTGTGGGCGTTTTCGGGTAAGGACCTGATATGAAATTTCTCGATTGTGCCAAAGTCTACATCCGCTCGGGTGGTGGGGGGGGCGGTTGCGTCAGCTTCCGCCGCGAAAAGTATATCGAATATGGTGGCCCCGATGGGGGTGATGGTGGCAATGGCGGCTCGGTTTATGTTGAGGCTGTGGATGGCCTCAACACGCTTATTGATTTTCGCTATCAGCAGCACTTTTTCGCGCGCAGCGGTCAGCCGGGCATGGGCAAGCAGCGCACCGGCAAGGACGGTGAAGATATCGTGCTGCGCGTGCCCGTCGGCACCGAGATCCTCGACGAGGACCAAGAGACGGTGATCGCGGATGTGACCGAACTTGGCCAGCGTGTGCAGCTTGCGCGCGGCGGCAATGGTGGTTTTGGCAACCTGCATTTCAAATCCTCCACCAATCAGGCACCACGCCGCGCCAACAAGGGGCAGGAGGGGGTTGAGCGCACTATCTGGCTGCGGCTCAAGCTGATTGCGGATGTGGGGCTTGTGGGTCTGCCCAATGCGGGCAAGTCGACATTTCTCGCGGCCACCTCCAACGCGCGGCCCAAGATTGCGGATTACCCTTTCACCACGCTGCACCCCAATCTGGGTGTCGTCGGCGTGGACGGTGTGGAATTTGTCGTGGCCGATATTCCGGGCCTTATCGACGGAGCGAGCGAGGGGCGGGGCCTTGGCGATTTGTTCCTTGGCCATGTGGAGCGGTGTGCGGTTCTGTTGCATCTGGTGGATGGGACGTCAGAGAGTATCGGGCAGGATTACCAGACCATCGTGAACGAGCTTGAAGCCTATGGCGATATTCTTGGCGACAAACCGCGTTTGACGGTGCTGAACAAGATCGACGCGTTGGAGCCCGACGCGCTGGAAGAGGCGTTGCAGATATTGCGGGCAGCCTCTGGCGGGCCTGTCATGGCCATGTCCGGTGTGGCCCGAGAGGGTGTGACAGAAGTCCTGCGTGCGCTGCGCGGTGAGATAGACGAGGACCGTTTGCGCCAGAACCCCGCAGAGGAGCCTGAGCAGTGGCAACCGTAGAGGACGCGGCCCGGCTGGTTATCAAGATCGGCTCGGCCCTTCTGGTGGATCGCGACACGGGTGATTTGCGCAGCGATTGGCTCGAGGCTTTGGCGGATGATGTGGCCCGGCTGCGGGCACGCGGCACGGATGTGATCCTTGTTTCCTCCGGCTCGATTGCCTTGGGGCGCGGGATGCTGGGTCTGCCGCGCACAGAGTTGACGCTGGAGCAATCTCAGGCGGCAGCCGCCGTGGGGCAGATCCGGTTGGCGGGGGCGTATGACCTCGCTCTGGCCCGCCACGGCTTGATTGCGGCGCAGGTTCTGGTGACGCTGGAAGACAGCACGGATCGGAGGCGCTATCTCAACGCGCGTGCCACGCTGGAGCAGCTTTTGAAGCTGGGGGCCGTGCCTATCGTCAATGAGAACGACACCGTGGCCACCGATGAGATCCGCTATGGCGACAACGACCGGCTGGCCGCTCAGGTGGCCGCCACAGCCGGTGCGGATCAGTTGATCCTGTTGAGTGATGTGGATGGGTTCTATACGGGCAACCCGGCGCAGGATGCATCGGCCACGCGGTTTGATGTGATCGAGGCAATCACACCAGAGATCGAGGCGATGGCGGGCGATGCGGGCTCCGGCCTCAGCAAGGGTGGCATGAAAACCAAGCTGATGGCGGCGCGCACGGCGATGGCTGCGGGCTGTGACATGGCGATCACCGAAGGCTCTTGCTTGCGTCCTGTTCAAGCGTTGGAGCAGGGCGCACCCTGCACTTGGTTCCGCGCCCAAGGCACGCCGCAGCAAAAGCGCAAGGCGTGGATCAGCGGGATGAAGCCCAAGGGGCGTCTGCATGTGGATGCGGGGGCTGTGCGCGCGATGGGGCGCGGCAGCTCGCTCTTGCCCGCGGGGGTCAGCACCGTCGAGGGCCGCTTTGGCCGGGGCGATCCGGTAGAGATTGTGGCACCTGATGGCGCGGTTCTGGGCCTTGGGCTCAGCCGCTACAACGCGGCGGATGCGGGCGCGATCAAGGGAATGCGCTCGGAGGCGATTGAGCCGGTTTTGGGATACCC
>JBASXE010000146.1:0-2681 GCA_049276875.1 Roseovarius sp.
TCTTGACATAGGATGGCACGCCACTTGGGGATTGTCAGTTTAGATTTTGAGATCATGCCAACCAGCTTTCAGCCAGTCGAAGAGCCCGGGTCTAGTATCCTTTCGTTCACAGGGGAACGTTACACTCCTGAAACCCGGGGCAACATCTACCTTGAGCACATGCATCGCTATCTGATGGTCAGCGATGTGGTGGCGGGCAAGGATGTGCTGGACGTAGCGAGTGGGGAAGGTTTTGGCTGCTATGCCATGTCGCAGTTTGCAAGAAGTGTTGTCGGCGTTGATATCGGAGTATCTTCTGTTGAACATGCCTTGAGACGCTACAAATGGCTGAATGTCGATTTTCGCGCTGGCAGTTGCAGCGACATGCCACTTGACGATAACAGCGTCGATGTCGTTGTGAGCTTCGAGGCGATAGAGCACCACGACAAACGCGACCGGATGATGCAGGAAGTGCGCCGTCTGCTGCGTCCTGGCGGTGTTTTCATTATCTCCATTCCTGAGAAGCACGAGTATACGGATGTGCCGGGCACGCGGAACCCGTTCCACGTAAAGGAACTCTACCACGACGAATTCCAGGCACTCATGCGGGCTCACTTCCAGAACGTGGCGATTTACGGTCAAAGTGTCGTCTTTGGCTCTGCCATTTTTCTTGATGGTGCGCCGAGCCATGTGAAGACCACGGATGCAAGGACACTTGAGGAATCCAACGGTCGTGCTCGGCCGATTTACCTAATCGCCATCGCGAGTGACGCTGAGCTTCCCTTGCTTCCTGCAAGCAGTCTTTTTGGGGAAGATGTTCTCAATAGAGAAGTTGTCGGTGTCAAACTTCAGCATCGCAAGGCGTTGTAGGTGAAGCGCCACCAATCTTTGCGGAGGCGTCTGAAGAAGGGTCTGCGGAGCGCAAAGAAAGATATTTTAAGCTTTTTCGACCCATCCAGAAAAAAGATCAAATTGCTGTTCCCGGTCGGTCATTTCTATTCGCCCATTGCGGATCCGGAAGACATCCAGAGCCGACGTGATGTGATCTTTCGGCGCCGCAACGGCACTCCCGGCGTCGACTACAGGATCGACGATCAACTAACGCTGATCAAGACCCTCGGGCCGTATGTCGCGCAGATCGACTATCCGACGGAAAAGCCGTTGGATCCGTCAGTCTATTTTTATGGTAACGATCAGTATCCGGTTCTTGACGCTGACTTCCTCTATGCGGCGCTGTGCCATTTTCGGCCAAAAAACATGATCGAAGTGGGGTCGGGCTTCTCATCGCTCATCACTGCGGATGTGAACCGGCGTGTTCTTGATGGTGCTATCAACTTTACATGCGTTGAACCTTATCCACCCCAATTTCTTCTGGACGGGGTCGATGGCATCTCGCAGCTTGTCGTGTCTAAGGTTGAAGATCTTGAGTTGTCCTTCTTCGATCAATTGGAAGATGGCGACATTCTGTTCATCGACTCATCGCATGTCTCCAAGGTCGGAAGCGATGTGAACTTCCTGTTCTTCGAGGTGATTCCGAGGTTGCGACCGGGGGTCATGGTCCATATCCACGACATTTTTCTGCCTGACGAGTATCCCGAGCAATGGGCGCTGCATCAGAACCGTAACTGGAACGAGCAATATGTCTTGCAAGCATTCCTGCAATTCAATTCTGAATGGGACGTTCTCTGGGCAGCGTATCTGATGGGAACGCGACACACAAAAGATGTGCGGCAGGTGTTCAGCCGTTATCCTGAACTTGGAGGAGGTGGCAGTTTCTGGATCAAGCGCCGTTGATCTGACCGTCAGGTCAATGGCGACAGCGGCACCAGATATTGCTGATAGACCGTTGTTCTGGCGCATACATTCCCTTTTGGCGTTACAGGCCAATGTCAAACTCGCGGACCTGATTGACTGTAGAAATCCCAAAGTCGAACCGATCGCAGTCCTTGAAGATCTTGGTGATCAGGTGGGATACGATTGTATGTCACATCCCGGAAGGTGGTATAGCTGTTTCTTGAACAGCTGTGGCTTGCGTTTGTCCCAGTCCCTCATCGCCTGCAAGGGCGACCTTCTAGAGCGTGTTTCAGTTAATTGGCCTCATAGCCTTCTGCTCTGAAGAAGTTATAGCATTCCTCGTCTGAGAAAAGGTCGCAAACCCGGCCGACCGCTTGCTAGAGGTCTTCGTATGTTCTGGCGGCAGCTTTTCGGATCAGTGCCTTGAGCTTGGAGAAAGCCATTTCGATGGGGTAGAGGTCGGGACTATAAGGCGGCAGGAACAGGAACCATGCGCCGATGTCCCGCAGGGCTTGGGCGGCGCCGGGGCTCTTGTGGCTCGACATGAGGTTGAGGATGACCACGTCGCCGGTCCGTAGCGTCAGCACCAGCTGGGTCGTGACATACAGGTCGAACATCTCACTGTTCATTGCACCGTCGATAAACCAGGGGGCGTCCATCCGGTCATGGCGCAGGGCTCCGATGAAGGTCTGGGTGCGCCAGTGGTCAAACGGCGCATGGTCTACAAGGCGCTGCCCACGGGGGTGCCCGTCCCGTGGTTTTGGCCATGTTAGTCTTGACGGAGGTCTCGTCGATTAAGGCCAGTCGTCCCAGATGGTTGGCCATGAAGGGCTGACGTTTCATGATCCAGATACGGCGCAGGTCAGCAACATCCTTGCGCTTCTGCTCAAGCGCCTGCAGGTCTTTTT
>JBASXE010000147.1:0-7595 GCA_049276875.1 Roseovarius sp.
GATTGAGGTCCTGGCGGGTATCCCCACAATCGTCTACGGGCTCTTCGCGCTTTTGACCGTGGGTCCGTTGCTCATGATAGTCTTTGGCGACGAGGGGCTGGGCTGGATGCAGGCGGGCACAGCCGTGATGACCGCAGGGCTTGTAATGGGCGTGATGCTCATCCCGTTCGTGAGCTCACTTTCGGATGATATCATCAACGCCGTGCCGCAGGCGATGCGCGATGGCTCCTACGCCATCGGGGCCACCAAATCCGAGACCATCCGGCAGGTCATCCTGCCCGCAGCCCTTCCGGGCATCGTGGGCGCGATCCTTCTGGCCGCGAGCCGCGCGATTGGCGAGACGATGATCGTCGTGCTCGGGGCAGGGGCGGCGGCCCGGCTCAGCATGAACCCGTTCGATGCCATGACCACCGTCACCGCCAAGATCGTGAGCCAGCTTACCGGCGACAACGACTTCGCCTCACCAGAGGCGCTGGTGGCCTTCGCGCTTGGTATGTCGCTTTTCGTGATCACGCTGGGCCTCAATGTCTTCGCCCTCTACATCGTGCGCAAATACCGGGAGCAATACGAATGACCGACACCAGCCTTGCCCCCGAGACGCCTGATACTCCGGCCGCCAAGGGGAGCCTGACGCGGGCCGATGCGCGGACCCGGCGGCGCAACGCGGCCGAGACACGGTTTCGCCTTTACGGGCTGACGGCGGTGGCGATCGGCGTGGTGTTTCTTCTCATCCTTGTCACCTCCATCGTGAGCAACGGTGTGGGCGCGTTTCAGCAAACCTTCATCACAGCGCAGGTTTATCTGGACCCTGCAAAGCTCGACAAAAACGGCAACCGCAATTTGGAGGAGATGGAGAAAGTCTCCACCTTCGGCTACGCCCCGCTGATACAAAACGCGCTTCTTGCCGAGGTTGAGACGCGCGGGATCGACACGCCTCTGGCCAAGCCCGGCGATATGAAAAACCTTCTGTCAGCCTCGGCGCCCGCGCAGGTCCGCGACTATGTGCTGGCCAACCCCGACCGCGTGGGAGAGACGGTCGAATTTCGCCTGCTCGCCTCGTCGCGCGTGGATGGCTACATGAAGGACCGCGTGTTTCGCGAGGATGTGGCGCGCGACAAGAATATCTCGGTGGAGCAATTGGACCTCACCGACGCCCTGGTAGAGGCGGGCGTGATCGCCAAGGGCTTCAACAGTGCCTTCATCTTCGGCGCGGACGCCTCCGGCTCGCGCCCCGAGCAGGCCGGGATGGGTGTGGCGATGATCGGCTCGTTCTTCATGATGCTGGTGGTGCTGCTGCTGAGCCTGCCCATCGGTGTGGCGGCGTCCATCTATCTGGAGGAGTTCGCCCCGAAAAATCGCCTTACCGATCTTATTGAGGTGAACATCTCCAACCTCGCCGCCGTGCCGTCCATCGTATTCGGCATCCTGGGGCTCGCCGCGTTCATCCAGTTCGCGCATCTTCCGCAATCGGCCCCTCTGGTGGGTGGGTTGGTGCTGACCCTGATGACGCTGCCCACGATCATTATCTCCACCCGCGCCTCGCTCAAGGCGGTGCCGCCGTCCATCCGCGATGCGGCGCTGGGTGTCGGGGCATCCAAGATGCAAAGCGTCTTTCATCACGTCCTGCCGCTCGCCATGCCCGGCATCCTGACCGGCACGATCATCGGCCTCGCGCAGGCTCTGGGTGAAACAGCACCTCTGTTGCTGATTGGTATGGTGGGCTATGTGGCCACGAACTATCCTGACGGCATTTCTGCCGGTTTTCTTGACCCCAACTCGGCCATGCCCGCCCAAATCTATGAGTGGGCGCACCGCTCGGACCCCGCATTTTATGAGCGGGCTTGGGGCGGGATCATCATCCTTCTGGTCTTCCTTCTGACCATGAACATCATCGCCATCCTTCTGCGGCGCCGCTTCGAGCGCAGGTGGTAGAGCGGTGGAAGATCGGAGCCCAACCATGTATGACGCGCCTGCCCAACTGGAGAAACACGTGACCCAGACCGACATCAAGATATCCGCGCGCAATGTGCAGGTCTATTACGGCGAAAACCACGCCATCAAGGATGTGGACGTAGACATCGTCGACAAGACCGTGACGGCTTTCATCGGCCCCTCAGGCTGCGGCAAGTCCACCTTTCTGCGCTGTCTCAACCGGATGAACGACACGATCGATATCTGCCGCGTCACCGGCGACATCCTCATGGATGGCGAGGATATCTACGACCGCCGCGTGGACCCGGTGCAACTGCGGGCCAAGGTCGGCATGGTGTTTCAAAAGCCCAATCCGTTCCCCAAATCCATCTATGACAATGTAGCCTATGGCCCCCGTATCCACGGGCTTGCCCGCAACAAGGCGGAAATGGACGATATCGTGGAGCGCGCTTTGCGCCGAGGCGCGATCTGGAACGAAGTCAAGGACCGCTTGAGCGCACCCGGAACAGGGCTTTCGGGCGGGCAGCAACAGCGGCTTTGCATCGCGCGCGCGATTGCGACCGAGCCAGAGGTGCTTTTGATGGATGAGCCATGCTCGGCGCTCGATCCCATCGCCACGGCACAGGTCGAGGAGCTTATTGACGAGTTGCGGGCCAATTATTCTGTCGTGATCGTCACACACTCCATGCAGCAGGCCGCCCGCGTCAGCCAAAAGACCGCGTTTTTCCACCTCGGCCATCTGGTAGAGTATGGCGAGACGGGCACGATTTTCACCAACCCCGTTGATGACAGGACCGAGTCCTACATCACCGGCCGGATCGGGTAAGCACCATGCAAGAGACACATATCGCCTCAGCGTTTGACCGCGATCTGGAGGTCATTCAGGCCCAGATCATGAAGATGGGCGGCCTCGTGGAGGAAGCGATCATCGACGCGGCGACCTCGCTCGAAACCCAGGATCAGGAGCTGGCCGAGACCGTCCGCCGCCGCGACCGCGCCATTGATGATCTGGAGGAGTTGATCAATCAGGAGGTGGCCAAGGTTATTGCCCTGCGCGCGCCCACGGCGAGTGATCTGCGCCTTATCCTGTCAGTGCTGAAAATCAGCGCCAATCTGGAGCGGATCGGCGATTACTCCAAGAACATGGCCAAGCGCACGACCGTGCTGGCACAGTTACCGCCCGTCAACGGCTCTCCCGCAGCACTTCGGCGCATGGCGCGCGAGGTGGAGCGGATGCTGAAAGACGCGCTCGACGCCTATATTCAGCGCGACGCGGATCTTGCTCATGAGGTGATGCTGCGTGACCAAGACGTGGACCAGATGTATAATGCGCTCTTCCGCGAATTCCTGACGTTTATGATGGAGGACCCCCGCAACATCACCGCCTGTATGCACCTCCATTTCATCGCCAAGAACACCGAACGGATGGGCGACCATGTCACCTCAATCTGCGAGCAGGTGATCTATCTTGTGACCGGCGAGATGCCCGAGGAAAGCCGCCCGAAGGGCGATTTGACCTCAACCAAGCCTCTGGACATCTGAGGGAGGGCAGGGGATGAGCGTTGATCAGCCCCGCGTTTTGCTGGTTGAGGATGAGCCCGCGCAGCGCGAAGTTCTCCTCTATAACCTTGAGGCCGATGGGTTCACCGTGCTGAGCGCCGAAAATGGTGAAGAGGCGCTGCTCCTTGTCAGCGAGGGGCCGCCCGATCTTATCGTGCTGGACTGGATGCTGCCCAAGGTCTCGGGGATTGAGGTCTGCCGACAGATCAAATCCCGCCCGGAGACACGTGCCATCCCAATCATCATGCTCTCGGCCCGATCTGAGGAGGTCGACCGCGTGCGCGGCCTTGAAACGGGCGCGGATGATTATGTCGTCAAACCCTATTCTGTGGTCGAGCTTATGGCGCGGGTGCGTGCCCAACTGCGCCGCACGCGGCCTGCGGCATTGGGAGGCCGGCTTGAATATCAGGGGATCAAACTTGACGCCGAGACCCACCGTGTGACCCGCGATGGCGAGACGCTGAAACTGGGCCCGACGGAGTTTCGCCTGCTCAGCACATTCATGGAAAAGCCGGGCCGGGTGTGGAGCCGTGAGCAACTTCTGGACCGGGTCTGGGGCCGCGATATCTATGTCGATACGCGCACGGTGGATGTTCATATCGGGCGGTTGCGCAAGGCATTGTGTCAACATGGCGGGGAGGATCCGCTGCGCACGGTGCGGGGTGCGGGATACGCTCTGGGCTAGCGCGGCAGCATGTCCTCCTCGCTCGCTTGCGCGGCGAGCCATGTCCGAAACGAGGCCAGTGCGCCGGTTTGTGCGGCCCCGCGCGGCCAGACGAGATAATAGGCACCGGGGCTGGGGCAGGGACCGCCCCAAGCGGAGACAAGCCGCCCTGTCGCCAGATCCTGTTCCGCGAGGTAATCAGGCAGAAGGGCGATGCCCAACCCATGCAATGCCGCCTGCGTGATCGTGGCGAACTGATCGTAGATCGTCCCGCTCACCGGACCATCCGGCGCGCCTTGAGCGTGGAACCATGCGGCCCAAGCCTCGGGCCGCGTCTCGATATGCAACAGCGGCAGATCACGCAGGGCCGCGGCAGATGTGGGTGCGCCCCCAGCCATCAGATCCGGCGCGCAGACAGGGATCACGGCCTCTCCGCGCAGGCGCATCGCCTCCGTTCCCGGCCAGTCCCCGTCACCGAAATGTATCGCCGCATCAAAAGGTTCCGAGGCAAAGCTGAACGGGCGCACGCGTGTTGACAGGTTCAGCGTCACCTCTGGATGGCTGCGCGCGAAATCGGGCAGGCGCGGGACAAGCCAGCGCATCCCGAAGGTGGGCAGGATCGCCAGACTCAGGCTGCCACCCGCAGGATTGACCGTCAGTTTCATCGAGGCCTGCGCGATCTGGCTGAGCGCACCGCGCACCTCCGCCGCATAGGCGCTTGCCTCCGGCGTCAGAACCATCCGCCGCCCCTCGCGCAGCACCAGCGTCACACCCAGCTGCTCCTCCAGCGTCTGGATCTGACGGCTCACCGCACTCTGGCTCAGGTCCAGCGCCTCGGCCGCCGCGGTGGCGCTGCCCAGACGGTCGAGCGCCTCAAGCGCGCGCAGCGCGGCCGTGGAGGGCAAAAAGCGGCGGGGCAGGGCCATCTATGCGGTTTCCTCATGGGTTGATGCGGGTTCTGCGCTATTCTTTGGGCGTATTTTGCAGTATGGTCCAGTATAAACACGCAGTATCCGCATGAAAGGACCACCCAATGAGCCTCGACGCCCCCGTGACCCTCAAAGCCAAAGACGCCCCCGATCTGGGGACATTTGACTGGGCCGATCCGTTCTACCTCAACGATCAGCTCAGCGAAGACGAGCGCATGATCGCCGATAGTGCCCGCAGCTTTGCTCAGGAAAAGCTGGCACCACGGGTTATCAAAGCCTATGCGGAAGAGACTGTGGCACCCGAGCTTTTCCCCGAAATGGGTGCGATGGGCCTCTTGGGAACGACCATCCCGGAGGAATACGGCGGGATCGGTGCGAGCTATGTCAGCTACGGTCTGGTTGCGCGCGAGATTGAGCGTGTGGACAGCGGCTATCGCTCCATGATGTCCGTGCAATCCAGCCTCGTTATGTATCCCATTTACGCATATGGCACCGAGGAACAACGGTTGAAATACCTGCCGGGCCTCGCTGCCGGCACGCTGATCGGCTGCTTCGGCTTGACCGAACCGGATGCCGGATCGGACCCTGCGGGCATGAAAACCCGCGCGGTCAAGACCGATGGGGGCTACCGGATCACAGGCTCCAAGATGTGGATTTCCAACAGCCCGATCGCCGATGTCTTCGTGATCTGGGCCAAGTCGGACGCGCATGACGGCAAAATCCGTGGCTTTGTCCTTGAGAAAGGCATGAAGGGTCTGAGCGCACCCAAGATTGGTGGCAAACAGTCCCTACGAGCCTCCGTGACGGGCGAGATCGTGATGAAGGATGTCGAGGTGGGCCAGGAGGCGCTTTTGCCCGGCGTCGAGGGGCTTAAGGGCCCGTTTGGCTGCCTCAACCGCGCGCGCTATGGCATTGCCTGGGGTGTGATGGGCGCGGCCGAGTTCTGCTGGCATGGCGCGCGGCAATACGGGCTCGACCGGCACCAGTTCAAAAAACCGCTGGCACAGACGCAGCTTTTCCAACTCAAACTCGCCAATATGCAGACCGAGATCACGCTGGGCCTTCAGGCGGCGCTGCGGGTAGGGCGGCTGATGGACGAGGCGCGGGCAGCGCCCGAGATGATATCACTCATCAAGCGTAACAACTGCGGCAAAGCCCTTGAGATTGCACGGCATTCGCGGGACATGCATGGCGGCAACGGAATCTCCGAGGAGTTTCAGGTGATCCGCCACATGATGAACCTCGAAACAGTGAACACCTATGAGGGCACGCATGACGTCCACGCGCTGATCCTCGGGCGGGCGCAAACCGGGCTTCAAGCGTTTTTCTGATCTGTGTTCAGGGCGGTCTGAGTCTCAGGGCTCAGGCCGCTAGGGCGCTTGCAAGGCCGGGTTTTCACCACAAGCGTAAAGCGCATAATCAGTATTATGTAAATTTTTGTCTATACAGGATGAGCTGTTCAAGCCTGCCCAGCACTCTCACTTTGCATGAAGATATCCCCATAAGTCTCTCGTAACACGTTTTTTTGCACCTTACCCATGGTATTGCGCGGCAACGCGTCAAGCGTGATCATCCAGCGTGGATGTTTGAAGCGCGCAAGCTCTGCGCCTACTGCTGTCTCAATCTGTGCGAGATCGGGTTCCGCATCTTTCTCGGCCACCAGAACAGCCACATAGGCCAGAATCCTGCGTTCCATCTCGACAGAGCGGCCCAAATGGCGCTAAAACATGCCAAAGGGAGCCGCACAATGATGTCATTTCTTATTTTGAACGGCCCCAACCTCAACCTTTTGGGCACCCGCCAGCCCGAGGTTTACGGGCACACGACGCTTCAGGATATCGAGGCGATGTGCCACGCGAAGGCCAAGGATCTGGGCCTCAAGATCACCTTTGAGCAAAGCAACAGCGAAGGCGCGCTGGTCGATGCGATCCATGCCGCACGCGGCGCGCATAATGGCATCATCCTCAACGCCGGCGCCTACACACATACCTCCGTGGCACTGATGGATGCGATCAGTTCGGTAGAGCTGCCAGTGGTTGAGCTTCACCTCTCAAATATCCATGCCCGCGAGGAATTTCGCCATCGCAGCTATATCGCACCAGTGGCCTTAGGGATTATTTGCGGCTTTGGCGCGGCGGGCTATCCTCTCGCCATCGAGGCGCTCAACGGCCATATCGCGGCGCCGGGATGATACCCACGCAGGACCTGAACGCGTTTCTGCACGCCCCCACCATCGAAGACCTTTGGGGCCTTCTCACCCGCCGCATGGAAGACTACGGATTTGATCGCCTGATCTATGGTGCCACCCGCTACCGCACCGCCACCTCACTGGGCGATCCGGATGATTTCGTGCTGCTCACCAACCACGCGCCCGAATTCACAGAAGGGCACCTCGATTTTTGACTTATTTCGCGACGATGAAGCAAGTGCGTCAGCCTGTAGTGGGTATTGGAATGGGTTAACTGCCGGTTTTTTGTGTCAGGTCTGCTGAAGCACGGACCGTTTCGCTT
>JBASXE010000148.1:0-2871 GCA_049276875.1 Roseovarius sp.
CTGCTAAGCTGTGTAACGAGGTTTGCCCGCTAGTCGGGCAAACCCCCATCTCCCGTCTAAGGGCAATGCCTGAGTCGGGCCTCCCGTGCGGGCCTCCTCCCAGGAGGTGCCCCACGGGACGTTCCCACTCAGCGCAACCCTTCCCCATAGGGGGTATAAAACATACTTCAAATGAAGGGCTGGGCTTCACACCTCGCACTCCACCAGAGGTGGCGCAAAGGATGTTCTTCCCCCAGCCTTTCATCTAAAGCAGTAAGGTCGGGCCCCTAGGCCGCCAGTTGCTCCTGTCGCAACTGGGGGCCTAGTTGAGCCACTCTGCGCGCGCCGATTTAAACACGCCCTTAGTCAGCGATTCGGCCTTATATTAATTAAAGGGCTGTTTGCCGGCAGGCCTCTAGTGATGCTGAGGCCCAGGCAGCTTCCGGCACCAGTTACGGTACCGTCCGCCGCCCTAGGTCCCCAGCACCACGGCCGCCGCAATTTTGGCCCTATGGGTAGCAGCAGGTAGCAGCGTTTTGACAAGAGCGTAAATCATACCCCCCATCAAAACCGCGCTACACACCTACCACGCCCATGTGAAACAACTCGTGCTGATCAGCCGCCAAGGCACATAGCCCGACCGCCTGGCCCAGACAACGAAGACTCCCTCAGGTAACCGGCTAGACTTAAGCTAGCCTGGAACTGCTTAGGAGAGCTCTCCTTCGTCATCCAGTCGCCCTTTTGCTTGGCCGTTTCGCAGTACTCAAGTTTGGCGAGATACTGCGGAGCATCAGGGTCGGTCTTATCAGGAAAGAACACTTCATGGGTAAAACCCAAGCTCAGCCTGCAGTGCCTCTGCAAGTGCCGCAGGGCAGGGCTGTAGCCACGCTGTATCGCAGCTATGCATTGAGTGTTATCCTCCAGACCGCGCAGGCGAACCAATCTGCCCAGAGAAACTTCCATCTGGTGCAGAAGCGGTATCACCTCGCGCTTCAACCCGAGCTCATTGGCCCCAACAAGTGACCAGGTCTCTGAATCAGCAGTAGCGGTGCTCGTGTGACTGGCCTTTTTGGACGCCCAGCAAATGGGCCAGGAGTGCTTGCCGTCTTGTGACCGCACCTCCAGCCAGAAGCCGCCCGTGGCTTTAGTAGTCATGATATCGCCGCCTAGTTCGGCATCGGGCGAGTAGATGAGCTCAGCCGTAGGCCGGTCATCCGTACTCAGCCTATGCACCAGAACTAAGTCAAGGTGATGGCGAATATATGACATGAGTCGCTTAAGCCTGCGGTCTTCATTGCGGGTCCACTTAGCCACACGCCTAGCAAGGAAAGACGTTGTAACAACAACATCGGCACGGCAAAGGCGAGCAATGTACAGGATAGACATCAGGTGCGACGCTGCGGTAGCAGCTTGCTGGCCCGTCTGCTCCATCTCGCTGGGCTTATCCTCAGCGCTCGGGGAGTCGACGTACGGCAGCGATTTCGCGCCAGTCTCATCACAGTACCTCGTCACGACCGCTTCAAGGTATTTCTTGCCTTCCCGAAGCATCGTGGTAACCTTGCCGTCCTTGCTGTAGGAAAGGTGATGGTAAACACCTAAGTGCCTAGTGATCGGCTCTGGAGGGTCTTTGAAATCGATGAGCTTCTCAAGTTGCTTCCAAATGCTGGCCTCATTGGAAGGTTGAGCAACCAGGACGAAGTCATCAACGTAGACTGTACACTCACAGTCACGCGCCGGATCGTAAAAGAAACCGGGCGAACCCTCTAACGCCAAGAAGCCAGCCTCACTCATGCACTGATGGAGCTTCTTATCCCACATCGGGCCAGATTCGGGATGTCCATACAGCGCCTTTCTGAGGATGACTACAGGGTCACGGTACTTAGCCGCGCCGTCGGCGTCGAACCAACTTTTTGGCCAAAGCGATTTAGGCAGTCTGACCCAAGTGCGTGGCCTCCCAGGCTTGTCAATGAAGCTCTGGATGTAGGCCTTTCGGGCGTCGCGGGTAGTCGCGCGCGAGCCCTTAAGAGCGCCACAGGCCAAGGCCATTTGCGTTGAGGCCATGGAGCTAGGAGTAGCCCCAACCTCCTGGTACAGCATCCAGGCCGGAGTGCCATCACCAGTACGCACATTGGAACCTTGGAAGACGCCCCTAGCACGAAAGGGACAGTTGGGGTCCTCAACGTCGGCGCCGGTGTCTAACTCGGAGTGCTTCTGCCCCATGATCAGGAACAGCAAACCCACCATAGGCGGATAGCCATCCTTACGAACATGACGGACATCAGACCACTCGCTGACGCTGCTCTCATCCCAAACTGAAGCGGCCCTCAGGTCAGAGACCTCGGCTTCGATGGCAGCTCTGCCACGCTTCGAATGGAACTCAGGCTCTCTAGGAGAAATGACGCGGGTGACCATGCCAAGCGCGCCAGTGCAACCACAGTTGCTGGCACCCCTGTAGGTAGCATCATTCTCGTCGGCGAGGCCTTCAGAGGAAGCATAGTCAAGGTTGACTTGCTCTTCATCCTCTAATTTGAGAGCGGTGAGGCCTTTCGCCTTCGCATTACCGCTGTCTCCAGCGAGCTTTTGCTCTTTGCACCTTTGCTCTTCGCCGTGGGTGTCATCAGCCGTATTGTTTCTTGACGCAACAGCACTGACAACCACCTCGGCTAGCGCCCTGGTGTAATTTTCAGACCTTGACGCGACGCCTCCCTCACAAGGGGCATGCGCGCCACGAGG
This sequence comes from Roseovarius sp., assembly GCA_049276875.1. Lineage (GTDB taxonomy): Bacteria > Pseudomonadota > Alphaproteobacteria > Rhodobacterales > Rhodobacteraceae > Roseovarius. The sequence goes on from JBASXE010000148.1 coordinate 2,713, forward strand.
GCACTGGCAACGGATCTCATCCAGAGAAGCCGCCAAGTCCTTACAAGACGTTCGTACTACCCAAGGTTTCTTAACTGGTTTGCCCTTCGGGTCCTCCAGACCAAAGCGACAACCATCAAACCGGGCGTAGTAGGAGCTTTGCTCCCCGAACCAATTCTG
>JBASXE010000149.1:0-1810 GCA_049276875.1 Roseovarius sp.
GTCCTGTCACCCGCCCAGATTGCGCGGATATCCAAAGCGTAGAACGCCCCCAGCGCAACAAGCGGCCCGATCAGCATCCGCCCCAGAAGCGTGTTGTTGAACCCGAGCACCGCCCGGCGCGCCGCACCCATCCCGGCCCAGACCGCCGGATCGAGAAAATTGGATTCCGGGTCATCATACGGATCGGTCAGATTGGCGTCAGTGTGATGCGCCAGATGCGTGTCGCGAAACCGGTAATAGGGCACGAAGAGCGTGAGGCACGGAAAGACCAGCGCCTCGTTCAAGCGCTGATTGCGAAACGGATGCCCGTGCAGCACCTCATGGCTGAGCGAACTGTGCTGCGCGACGCAAATCCCCGCGAGGATTACCGCGCCTGGTAGCCAAAACGCTGCCAGATACGTCGTCGCCAGCGCCCAAAGCAAATAGGTGCCCACGGCCAGAAGCACGGTGGGCCACTCAATGCGATCACTCATGCGCGCGGCCCCAGGAGATGCGCGACCAGATGCGTTCATGGATCACATATGCGCTCAACCCGACGGCCACATTCACCGCCGCCATGGCCCCGCCAAACGCAAATGAGACCGTCATGAACAACCTCACGGCGGTCATGATTGCGAGGCCGATCACGTTCCATATGATCGCTTTGACGAATGTGCGCTCAGGGCGGTCCATATATCCTCCGGGATGGGTGTTGCGTCTCCAGCGATACGTCACCGGCCCCGGCCAGAGCAGTGCGTTTGTAGTTAACATTCTTAAGCATTGGGGATAATATCAAACACATGATGTATAAAACGGACAAACGCGCACGCGCCGACCTCTTTCGTGTCAGGCTGGCCGAGGCCTTGCGGCTGAAATCATTGAGTCAGAGCGCGCTGGCACGCAGTGTTGGGGTGGATCGGTCGACCATTTCGCAACTGCTCAAGGGCAGCGGCGCGCGGCTGCCCAATGCGCAGGTGGTTGGCGAATGTGCCCGCGCGCTTGGCATCTCCGCTGATTGGCTTTTGGGTCTCACGGACCGGCCCGAGACGGCGGCGGATATCCTTGCCAACTCCCTGTCGCTTACCGAAGCACCACGCGCCCTCGTCGATGAGCAGATTTTCCAATGGCATAAGGAGGCAGCAGGCTACAAAATCCGCCATGTGCCTGCGGGCCTGCCTGATATGCTCAAGATCCGGCCGATGCTGGAATGGGAATACAGACCCCATCTGAGCCGCTCCACCGACCAAGTCATCGGCGCGTCAGAGGACCGAATGGCATGGATGCGGGGCGCCCAATCGGATTATGAGATCGCGCTGCCGCTCGATCAGATTCAGAGTTTTGCGCGCGGCGAAGGCTATTACAGCGGCCTCTCAAACGACATTCGAAGCGCCCAGCTGGCCCACATAATTCAAGTGTCCGAGCAGCTTTATCCTCGCTTGCGGCTCTATTTCTTTGACGCGCGACAGGTCTATTCCGCCCCCGTCACCATCTTCGGCCCTTTGCTCGCGCTGATCTATATCGGGCGCAATTACATGGCGTTTCGCGACACGGAGCGGGTGCAGGCCCTGACCGGGCATTTCGACCACTTGCTCCGCGAAGCAAAGGTCTCGGCCCGCGAGGTGCCGGATATGCTGAGCGATCTGGCCGCAGGCCTGTCACAGCAGGGGGGTAACCGCACGCCATGACGAGACCCCGCAAAAACTACAGGGCACCTCGATTTTTGACTTATTTCGCGACGATGAAGCAAGTGCGTCAGCCTGTAGTGGGTATTGGAATGGGTTAACTGCCGGTTTTTTGTGTCAGGTCTGCTGAAGCACGGACCGTTTCGCTT
>JBASXE010000150.1:0-14559 GCA_049276875.1 Roseovarius sp.
CTGATGTTCGAACACCATCCGCACAGCACGTTCGCGCACCTCAGGTGAATATCTGTTGCCACATTTGTTCTTTTCCATAACCCAGTATCCTTACTTCTGGGTCTCCGGCAAACAAGGGGCGGTTCAGGGCGGCTGTTGATGTGCAGTCATACTTTAGGTGGTTCGGTCCGGTGTCGGAATGCTTGGCCACCAAAGCGCCGCTAGGGCTATACGTGCATCCGTTGTCGGAATGTCTTTGGGCGGCTTGGTAAGTGACCGGTAAATACGATGAGGTGAGAATGGCGGCTGTGCGGGACGAAGCCGCCGTTCGGCGCAGAACTTCCAAAGTTGGCTTTGTTTCTACGTTATACTTGCCTCGGCGGCATCAGGAAGAAGGCAAAAATACAGCATGACTCAGTCTCTTAACCGGCTCGTGGAGCGGCAAATCCTGAAGGCTCTCGCAGAGGGCAAATTACGCGGCCTTGAAGGCGAAGGGAAACCGCTACCCGACCGCTCGGGCGAGGCGTTTACCGACATGGCGACAGCAGTGGCGGTCCGTATAATGGCCGAAGCAGGCACACTGCCCGAGGAATTCAAGATCAAGAAGCTGCTGGAGGCAGCGAAGCAAAGCTACAGGGAAGCAGAGGGCGATGACGCTAAACGCGTAGCAATGGCCCTGATCGCTGACCTACAGCAACGCTACAACATAGCCGTAGAGGCAAGACGGCGGTTTATGGGAAGTTAGCCCAAAGCGGCCATCCGTCTGCTGCGCAGCATCAGTCATTCTGGCCTCAAACTGAACCTTCGTCGCCCTAAGCCCTCTCCCACCATCGACCCCAAAAAGGCCCCACCGAAGCGGAGCCTTTATCCAAGTCTCACCCCTTCATCGAATCCCAAAAGGTCTTCACGGATGAGAAGAAGCTTTTGCTTTCCGGGTTGTTATCCTCGGACAGCGCCTCGAATTCGCGCAGCAGCTCTTTCTGCTTGGACGTCAGGTTCACCGGGGTTTCCACCGCCAGTTCGATGAACATATCGCCCGCGCCGCCGCCGCGCAGGGCGGGCATACCCTTGGCACGCAAGCGCATCTGGCGGCCCGATTGGCTGCCTGCGGGGATTTTTACCCGGCTGCGGCCACCGTCGATCGTGGGCACTTCGATATCACCGCCAAGGGCTGCGGCCGTCACGGAGACGGGAACGGTGCAGAAAAGGTTGGTTTCCTCACGCTCAAAGAGGGCGTGTTTGTTCACCTCGATGAAGATATAGAGATCACCTGGAGGCCCGCCCCGCATGCCTGCCTCACCCTCGCCCGATAGGCGAATACGGGTGCCTGTCTCCACGCCTGCGGGGATGTTCACGCTGAGCGCGCGGTCCTTCTGCACGCGGCCTTGGCCACCGCAAGAATTACATGGGTTCTGGATGATCTGACCAAGGCCGGAACATGTGGGGCAGGTCCGCTCGACCGTGAAGAACCCTTGCTGCGCGCGCACCTTGCCCATGCCCGAACAGGTGGGGCAGGTCGATGGCTCCGCGCCGCCTTCGGCGCCGGATCCCTCGCAGGAGGTGCAGCCAACGGATGTGGGCACATTGATTGTTTTTTGCAAGCCGGTGAAGGCTTCTTCCAGCGTGACGCGCATGTTGTAGCGCAGGTCCGAGCCGCGCGCCGCGCGTCCCCGTCCGCCGCCACCGCGCGCGCCCATGAAATCTCCAAAGAGGTCATCGAACACGTCCGAGAAGGCGCTGGCGAAATCGCCCTGCCCGCCTTGTCCGGGGCGCGGACCGCCACCCCCCATGCCACCCTCAAAAGCGGCATGACCAAAGCGGTCATAGGCCGCCTTTTTGTCAGCGTCCTTCAGGACCTCATAAGCCTCCCCTGCTTCCTTGAACTGGGTCTCGGCGTTGGGGTTGTCTTTGTTGCTGTCAGGGTGCAGCGCCTTTGCCTTTTGGCGATAGGCTTTCTTTATCTCGTCAGCCGAGGCGCCGCGGGCAATGCCCAGCACCTCGTAATAATCACGTTTTGCCATGCGAGAGCTCCTTTGCGTGAACCGGACGGGGCCGGGCGCTGGGCCCGGCCCCCCTCAGGGTTCTTTGAGGCGCTTAGCCGCGCTTGCTGTCGTCGAGGTCTTCGAAGTCGGCATCGACGATGTCATCGTCGCCCGGTCCTCCGGCCTCATCGGCTGCTTTCGGCGCGTCATCGGCTTCTTCGGCGCTGGCCTTGTAGATGGCTTCGCCAAGCTTCATTGCTGCCTCTGTCACGTTCTGGATGCCGGATTTGATCTTGGACGTATTGTCCGTCTCCAGCTCATCCTTAAGCGCGACAATCGCAAGCTCAATCGCTTCAATGGTGGTCGGGTCCACCTTGTCGGCGTGCTCTTCCATCGATTTTTCGGTCGAGTCGATGAGGCTTTCGGCCTGGTTTTTGGCCTCAACCAGCTCGCGGCGCTCTTTATCCGCCTCGGCATTCTCCTCGGCGTCGCGGACCATCTTCTCGATATCTTCGTCCGACAGACCACCCGATGCTTGGATGGTGATCTTTTGCTCTTTGTTCGTGCCTTTGTCCTTGGCCTGAACCGAGACGATGCCGTTGGCGTCGATGTCGAAGGTCACTTCGATCTGGGGCATGCCGCGTGGGGCGGGTGGGATGCTTTCGAGGTTGAACTGACCCAGCATCTTGTTATCCGCCGCCATTTCCCGCTCGCCCTGGAAGACGCGGATCGTGACCGCGTTCTGATTGTCCTCGGCGGTCGAGAAGACCTGGCTCTTGTTCGTCGGGATGGTCGTGTTGCGATCGATCAGACGGGTGAAGACCCCGCCCAGCGTCTCGATCCCGAGAGACAGGGGGGTGACGTCGAGAAGAACCACGTCCTTCACATCGCCCTGCAGAACGCCCGCCTGAATGGCCGCGCCCATGGCGACAACCTCGTCGGGGTTCACGCCCTTGTGCGGCTCCTTACCGAAGAATTTTGTCACTTCCTCGATCACGCGGGGCATGCGGGTCATGCCGCCGACAAGCACCACTTCATCAATCTCGTTGGCTGACATGCCGGCGTCTTTGAGCGCGGCCTGGCAAGGCTTGATCGACGCTTTGATGAGGTCCGACACGAGGCTTTCAAGCTTCGCACGGGTCAGTTTCATCACCATGTGCAGCGGCTGACCATTGGAGCTCATCGAGATGAACGGCTGGTTGATCTCGGTCTGGCTCGACGAGCTGAGCTCGATCTTCGCTTTCTCAGCAGCTTCTTTGAGACGCTGAAGCGCCATCTTGTCCTGGGTCAGGTCGACATTGTGCTCTTTTTTGAACTCGTCGGCGAGATAGTTGACGATGCGCATGTCAAAGTCTTCACCACCAAGGAACGTGTCGCCGTTGGTGGATTTCACTTCAAAGAGGCCATCGTCGATCTCAAGGATGGTCACGTCGAACGTGCCGCCGCCAAGGTCATAGACTGCGATCGTGTGCGTCTCTTGCTTGTCGAGGCCGTAGGCAAGGGCCGCCGCAGTAGGCTCGTTGATGATCCGCAGAACCTCAAGGCCCGCGATTTTGCCGGCGTCCTTGGTCGCCTGACGCTGGGCATCGTTGAAATATGCAGGGACTGTGATGACGGCCTGCGTCACCTCTTCGCCGAGATAGCTCTCAGCGGTTTCTTTCATCTTGCCGAGGATGAACGCAGAAATCTGGCTGGGCGAATATTTCTCGCCGCGTGCCTCGACCCATGCGTCACCATTACCGCCATCGATGACGTTGAATGGCATGTTCTTTTTGTCTTTGGCCAAATCCGCATCATCCGCGCGGCGGCCAATCAGGCGCTTCACACCGAATACGGTGTTTTCGGGGTTGGTCACGGCCTGCCGTTTGGCGGGCTGACCGACGAGGCGCTCATTCTCGGTGAAGGCCACGATGGAGGGCGTCGTGCGCGCGCCTTCCGAGTTTTCAATCACGCGGGCCGCGCCACCATCCATGATGGCAATACAGCTGTTGGTGGTTCCGAGGTCGATACCAATGACTTTGGACATGGTGTTATCCCTTTCTCTTCAGGCGATTTAGCGAAGCCCTGACCCGATTACGGCATCAGGGCGCCGATGGATTCAACGCCGTGGGTGGGGCGGTTGCCCCGTTCCACAACGCGTCGAGGCGTATATAGGGAGGGCAGTGGAGCGCTGCAAGCGCTGGGCCCAAGGGGGCGGCGGACTTTTTTGGTTTCTGCGTGCCGGTGACGGTGTGTCTGGCGCGTTAATGCCGCGGTGGAAGCCATGCGGATTGTGCTTGGGTTTCACCGATCTTGGGCGATGCGCGGTGCCGTGTCAGAGCGAGATGCACGATGAGATTCACCAGTCAGATAGGCATTTATGCGAAGATCTTGCGACTGATATACTGTGACAGGCGCATGCGCGCCCGCGCGCCCGGTATGTGACCGAGGCCAGGCGGCTTTTGAGCGTGATCGAGGCGCAGCTTGAGGGGCGTGACTGGATCACGGGAGACTACACCATCGCCGATATCGCGATTGCGCCATGGCTTCGGGCGATTGATTTTTATGGCGCGCGGGATTTGGTTGATTGGCAGGCGCATCCCAATTGCGTGGCCTATCTGGAGCGGTTTCTGGCGCGCCCTGCTGTGCAGGCGGGGCTCGTGAAGCCGCCGCGCGAAGGGTAGGAGCCTACGTCTCGTTAGTCTCCGGCGTTTTGCGAAAAACGAGGCCCTCGCCTTTGAAGTAAGCGACTGTGGGCTGGGCCGTGGTGACACGGTCCAGCCGGAACGCGCAGAAATCCTGGCGCAGAGCGGATCAGCCGGGCAGCGTGCCGTCCAGCACGTAGCGCAGCATTTGCACGACTTCCTCGGGCGTGCGGGCCACAGCGAGGGCTGCGGCGTCCACTTCTTTGAGCGCGTGATCATGCTCGGGCGCTTGCAGGATAATGAGCGACTTGCCCATGGCCGAGGCGTAGCCTGCATCAAACGCCGCATTCCACTGCTTGTATTTGTCGCCGAACCGCACGACGACCACGTCCGCCTCCTCGATCCCTTTGCGGGTGCGGATGGCGTTGAGCATGGCGCCTTTGCGGTCGTGCCAGAACTTGTTCTCTTCAGCCCCGAGGATAGCGACGCCGCAATCATCGGAGGCCGCGTGATCGGTCACGGGTCCGGAAAAAGCGATAGACAGATCTGTCGCCCCGCGCGCAATCTCATCGCGCCAGTCAGTGTGGATTTCGCCGGACAGATAGACATTCAACATGTGGTTTCCCTTCGGTGGATCTCTGTGGCTCAGCCGCGCAGCGCGCCGCCGGTTGCTTTGGTGACTTTTTCTACGATTTTCGCGGAAACGGCCTCAATATCAGCCTCTTTCAGCGTCGTCTCGGTGGGTTGCAGGCGCACGGTCACGGCGATGGATTTCTTGCCCTCGCCGAGGCTGCCGCCGATGAATTCGTCAAAAACGCGCACATCCTCGATCAGCGCCTTATCGGCACCTGCTGCGGCATTCACGAGCGTGAGGGCCTCGATACGTGCATCCACCACGAAGGCAAAGTCCCTCTCCACCGCTTGCAGATCGCGCAAGGTAAGCGCGCCGCGATTGGGGTTCGCGTTACGCGGCAGAGGAATTTCCTCTGGCCAGAGGGTGAAGGCCACGGCAGGGCCTTTCACGTCCATCGCGGCCAGCACTTTGGGATGCACCTCGCCGAAAATGCCGAGCACTTTTTTCGGGCCAAGGCAGATCATACCGTGGCGACCGGGGTGCCACCAGTGTGGCCCATCACGCAGGATTTGCACGCGTGTGGGCGCGCCGATGGCCGCGAGGATTGCCTCGGCATCGGCCTTGGCGTCGAACACATCCACGGCGCGGGCGGCGGCGTGGACATCCTTCGGTCCGGTGCGGCCAATCAGAAGACCCGCGACCTGCAAATGCTGCTCGCCGGGCTCGCCGCCCTGAAAGGCGTGGCCAACCTCGAAGAGGGCCAGATCCATCTGCCCGCGCGCCTGATTGCGCGCCGCGGCCTGCAGGAGGCCTGGCAGAAGCGCGGGGCGCATATGGCTCATTTCGGAGCTGATCGGGTTGGCCAGCATCGTGGCATCCTCCCCGCCGCCAAAGAGCGTGGCGGAGGCGCGGTCGATGAAGCTGTAGGTGACGCATTCGTTATAACCAAGTGCTGCCCCGGTGCGGCGCGCGATCTGCTCGCGCTTTTGCAGGGGCGACAGGATTGGACGCGGGACGCCGGCTTGCGTCCGGGGCAGGGGGCGGCCTTTGAGCTTGGTCAATGATGCGATGCGCGCGACCTCCTCGACCAGATCTGCCTCGCCCAGAACGTCTGGACGCCAGCTTGGCACATGGGCCATGTCGCCCTCGACGCGAAAGCCGAGCGCGGTGAGCGTCTGGCGCTGCTGAGCCTCGGGGATGTCCATCCCGACGAGCGATTGCACACGGGCGGGCACAAGGCGATAGGCGCGGCTGACGTCTGGCACTTTGCCCGCCACAACGGATTTTGTCGGTGTGCCACCGCAGAGATCGATGATCATCTGTGTGGCGAGATCGAGCGCGGCCATGTTGAACGCGGGATCAATCCCGCGCTCATTTCGGTAGCGCGCGTCGGAGTTGATCTTCAGCGCGCGCCCCGTTGTGGCGATCTGGACCGTGTCCCAGACGGCCGCCTCGAGAAACACATCCTTGGTTTCGTTCGTGCAGCCTGTGGCGAACCCGCCCATGATGCCACCCACGCTTTGCACTCCGGCATCATCGGAAATGACGACCATGCCCGGCGCGAAGGTATATTCCTTCTCATCGAGGCCCGTCATCACCTCGCCGCCCGCCGCGCGGTGGACTCTGAGATCGCCAGTGACTTTGCCTGCATCGAAGACGTGCAAGGGCCGGTTGCGGTCATAGGTGAAGAAATTGGTGATATCGACCAAGGTGGAAATCGGGCGCAATCCGATGGCGCGCAGACGCTCTTGCAGCCATGCGGGGCTCGGTCCGTTTTTGACACCCCTGATGAGGCGGCCCGCAAAGACATGGCAGCCGTTCTCGGTGGTGTCCGCGTCGATCGTGACTTTGATGGGGCAGGTCGCATCTGCGTCTATATGCGCCTCGGGCGTGGCGCGCAATGTGCCCAGACCCCGCGCGGCCAGATCGCGGGCAATGCCGCGCACGCCGAGCGCGTCGGGGCGGTTGGGGGTGATGGCGATCTCGATCACCGGATCGACTTTGGCGGGATCGTTCGCGGCCAGCCAGTCGGTATAGGCCTTGCCCACCTCGCCGGAGGGAAGCTCGATAATACCGTCATGCTCGTCCGAGAGCTCCATCTCGCGTTCGGAACACATCATGCCGTAGCTCTCGACGCCGCGGATTTTGCCGACCCCGATTGTGGTGTCAATGCCGGGGACATAGGTGCCGGGCTTGGCGACCACCACGGTGATCCCCGCGCGCGCGTTGGGCGCGCCGCAGATGATTTGAAGCGGGCCCTCGTCGGTCTGCACTTGGCAGACGCGCAGGCGGTCCGCGTCCGGGTGCTGCTCGGCGGAGGTGACCTTGCCGATGATGAACGCACCGAGCCGGGCGGCGGGGTCGGAGATATCCTCGACCTCCAGCCCCAGATCGGTCAGCGTATCGGCGATCTCGGCCACGCTTGCATTGGTGTCCAGATGCTCCTTGAGCCAGGAAATCGTGAATTTCATCTCGTGTCATCCGCAAGTGATAAGGGGTTGGTCTCGCGTCTAACGGATTAGGCGCGCAGGGGAAAGGGCGGAGCGTGGAGCGCCGCCATTGGATTTTGAGTAGTTTGATTAAGAAGAAGGGCGGGCGACAGACCGGGTCGCGGATGAGGCTTTGGCACATGCAATGCACGCCGCCACCGCCTTGGGTGATCATCGAAAGATCTGGATCATAGATGGTGAAGCCGCGGGCCTTCAGCTTTTCCTTCAGGGTTTTGGAGCCTTCGGGCAGCAGCACGCGGTCTTTGCCGAGCGCCACCACGTTGCAGCCAAGGGCGATGGTCTCGCGGAAGGGCACGTCGACGATCTCGATCCCCTTGGCGCGGAGCCAATCGACAATATCCGGGTCGGTGCAATCGAGGCAGACGGCGGCCAGTTTGGGCGCGAGCATGACGACCATCAGGTCGATATGGACGTAGAACGGATCGATATCGGCAAGCTTCACCTCCCAGCCCTCGGCCTCCATCCAGCGCGCGACCTGCCGCGCGCCTTGCTCTTGGGTGCGGCCTTCGTCGCCCTCCCAGCCGATGAGGACGCAGCCCGGCTCGATCACGTTGAAATCGCCGCCCTCGAACGTGCCTGCGGTGACGTAATCGTAGATTGGGATGCCGAGCTTTGCGTAGCTCTCGATCGCGCGGTAATTCTCGCCGCGTCGCCACCACTGTGCCATGTGGGTGATGATCGCGCCGTAAGGTGTCATGACCGAGCTGTCGCGGGCATAGACCTGATAGGGCAACTCGGGATCCGGGGTCAGGGTGTGGACGGTGACGCCCGCGCTCTCGTAAGCGCTGACCATTTCGGCGTGCTGGCGTTTGGCGGTGGCCATGTCAAACGGCACGCCCCGGCGCAGGGTCTTTTTCGAGACCGAGCTGGTTTGCAGCCATGTGTAATTCTCGATAGGGCCCAACATGACCGAGCGCAGCGTGCCGTAATCGGAATTTGCGCCCCAATCGTTCAGCGTGGCGCTTCCACCACCCTCGCGGCGCACGCGTTGCGCAAAATTGGCGGTTGTTTGGTCAGTCATTGGGGCAGCCTCCGTTTTACGGAAGGCTCTTGCGGAATGGGGGCGGAGTCAAGCGTTCCGGCCTGTGGGGGTCAGTTTATGGATGTGTCGTTCGTGCCAGTCTGGGCCAGCCGCTCGAAAATGTCTGAGACGTCTTGCTCGGTGGCGCGGGTGACGGCGCCGGACTTCACCTCATCCATCGACCAAATCCAGCTTTCCGCAGGATCGTCGCGCATGGCCCAGCGGGGGAAGAGGCGCGTATCAATGCTTCGGCGAAGGAGAGGGGTGATTTCCAGATGGCGGTCATCGCGGCAGATGCGCTGGTAACAGGCCTCGACCATGGCCTCGGGGCCTTCGAGCATCTGAAGGAAAAGATCATGGCGGGCGATGAGCGCTCCGGTGATGTCATCGCGCGCGTTCAGCCGGCGGGCATCGAGCAGGATGCTGGACAGGATGGAAGCGTCAAAGCCAAAGGGGCGCGACGCATAGGCGATCTGGATGAGGGCCATGGGGGTGCTCCTGTTCTATTTGAGACGCTAACCTGAATGGGTGCGCGAGTCGATGAGGCGGCGATTCCGCGACGCTAGCTGCTCAGCCCACCCCTCAGAGTAGGCACGTCCAGAGCCGAGAACCCGTAATGGCGCAGCCAGCGCAGGTCGGAATCGAAAAACGCCCGCAGGTCGGGAATGCCGTATTTCAGCATCGCGATCCGGTCGATCCCGAGGCCGAAGGCGAAGCCCTGCCATGCGTTGGGGTCTATGTTGCCGGCCTCCAGGACCTTGGGGTGGACCATGCCGGAGCCGAGCACTTCGAGCCAGTCGTCACCTTGGCCAACCTTGAGCGTGCCACCCTCCCAGGAGCAGCGGATATCGACCTCGGCCGACGGCTCGGTGAACGGAAAGTGCGAGGCGCGGAAGCGCAGCTCCACATCATCTACCTCGAAGAAGGCCTTCACGAACTCTTCCAGCACCCATTTGAGGTTGGCCATGGAAATGTCCTTGTCGATGGCCAACCCCTCGACCTGGTGGAACATGGGCGTGTGGGTCATGTCGTAATCGGCGCGGTAGACGCGGCCTGGTGCGATGATCCGGATCGGCGCGCCCTGGTCTTGCATCGCGCGGATCTGCACGGGCGACGTATGCGTGCGCAGCACATGAGGCGGGCGGTCATCGCCCTCGCTGCGGTGGGTGTAGAACGTGTCCATCTCGGCGCGGGCGGGGTGGTGGCCGGGGATGTTGAGCGCGTCGAAATTGAACCAATCGCTTTCGATCTGCGGTCCTTCGGCGACCTTGAAGCCCATGTCGGCAAAGATGGCCGTGACCTCCTCGGTCACTTGGGAAATGGGGTGGATCGTGCCTTCGCGCCGGGGCCGTGTGGGCAGCGTCACGTCAAGCCATTCGTGACGCAGCCGTTCGTCCAGAGCCGCGTCGCCAAGCGCCTCTTTCTTGACGGCCAGGGCGCTCGCGATCTCGTCCTTCAGCGCGTTGAGCTTGGGCCCTGCGACCTGCCGCTCTTCGGGGGTCATCCGGCCCAGCTCGCGCATTTGCAGACTGATCTCGCCCTTCTTGCCTATGGCCTGAACGCGCAGATCTTCCAGCGCGGCCTCATCGGCTGCATTGGCAATCAGATCAATGTATTTGTCGCGCAGATCATCCATGGCGAAAGCTCCCTCAAGCGGCTCGGCGTAGCCGATCTGCTAGCGGTCTGTCGGGACGATTGCAAGCGGCTTGGGGTGTGGAAAGCTTGGCTCAAATCTGCGGCAAACTCCAGATTTTCGCCAGAATTCCGCCGCCTAAGCGCTCCACCGCGCAGTGAGGTTGCGGCCACAGAGATGTCCCGCAACAGGAGTTTTGACATGAAACTGACCGCCACATTCGCCGCTTGCACCCTCGCCTTGGCCCTGACGACCACATGCGCGCAGGCCCTTGTCAACGCCGTGCGCAGCGCGCCCACGCCGCCCCCCTCCACGGATCAAAGCCAGTGGTTTACCACGCCTGATGGCTACGCCTATTCACGCGCCAAGGCACCCGGATATGCCCCCCAATGGATATTGATCCTGAATCCGCACCATCTTGGTATGGGGCCTGCGCCGCGTCACTGCGAGCCATCGCTGCGCGCGGGCAATTGATCTGCCGCGAGGCTGCGTAGAAACTCCGCGTTGAACGCGCCATAGCCCGGAGCCGTCACCTTGTGATGGCCCTGCATGGCGGCGTTCAGCGCGGGAAGCTTGTGGAATGGCACCATCGGCAGGGTATGATGCTCGGTGTGATAGGGCATGTTCCAAGCAAGAAACCGGACGACGCGGTTGGTGTAGGTGGTGCGCGTGTTTAGGAACATATCGGCCACAAAGGCGCACCGCCCATGCTCGGCCAGAAGATAGAGCCTGAGGAACGGCTGCCCCAAGAGCACGGGCAGCAGCCATATCCAGAAAAGGAGCGGCGAGGCGAGAAGGCTGAGCACCACGAGCGCGTAGAGCCCGAGCATCGCATGCGCCTCGCGCATCAGGCGCGGTTTTGCCCGTTCGGGTGTGAAATCACCCTGAATCCGACCGCGCGCATTATCCCAAGTGATCCGGGCCATCGCGACCCAAAGGGGCAGACCCGAGACATGGCGAATATACTGCCATATCGTCTCCGGCTTGCCACCCGCCGTCAGTTCAGGGTCCTTGCCGGGAATGTTGGTATGGCGGTGATGGGCCAGATGCAGATACCGGAACCACTCAAACGGTTGCAGGATCAAAACCCCAATAATGCGACCTGTCCATTCGTTCAGGGCCGGCGAGGCAAAAGGCGTCTTGTGTGTGCATTCATGCTGCAGCGTAAAGAGAAAACAGATCGCAACCCCTTGGGCCACTAAAGCGAACTGCCAGAGCGGCCAGCCTAGCGCGATCCACACTGCCAACCCCAAGATCAGTGCCACATGCCTTGCAAGATGCCACAGCCCGGCGGCATTCTCGGTCCGGTTCAGCTCCGCCAGAACATTTTCGGGCAGGGCCGCGATGAAATCTTTGTGGGTCATGTTCCAAGTGCGATGCGTGGTTCAGAGGTGAAGCGCGGCCCCAACCTATTCAAGTTCCCTTGTTTGCACTATCAACCGCGTGAGAAGCCGGTCGGCCAATATCTTGATCAAACGCGTTTCGGCGTCTCGTCGCTGCGTTTCGGGAAAACTGCCGCCGCTTGTGTAGCTTGTAAACGCGTCCACGGTGCTCACGAACTCTACCGTATCGGTCTCCAGATTGACGAAATCGGCCACGATCCGGCCCACGACCTGAACCCGCGAGGCGTAGATCACGTCCAACCCCTGGTAGCCGATGCTGATTTGGTAATTGATTCCGTATTGCGGGTTTTGAGGCCGCGGAACCCTCTGCTCAAACGCTTTGACGAAGATAAACTCCGGCTGTGTCGTGGGGTCCCTCAAGCTCGCCTTGCTCAGGGTCCCTTCGGCTGCCGAGTTCTCGCCATAGACCGGTTCAAAGCCGCAGGACGCGAGGGCCATCAGCACAATCGTCATCAGCGCCAGCAAGGATGATCTGGGCAATGCCGCTTGGTTTGTTTTTGACAGGGGTCCCATGAACGCGGTTCTTTCAGTCAGGTTTCGTTTGTCAAACGGGCGGCAGTCGGGCCCAAGCTGGCTGGACCGGCAGAAGGCACGGTCTTTTGGATCGTGCCCCGGCGCTAAACTTGGCTTTTTCTTACGGCGAGGGGAAGGGAAATCTCGGCCAGTGCCATGCGCGTCCTCTATCCGCGCAGGAGCGCGGCCCATATCCCCGCCAGCCGTGCCGCGTATTTGTGCCTGCGCCGTGCGGACATGAGCGTCACGGGCGACAGCGCCCTCAGCCCAGTGCGAACCGTGGCGACAAACGCAGCGCGCCTGCGGCCGTGTTTGCGCGTGGCATAGATCTGCGAGAACCCCCAATTCCAGTTCTTGATCCGCTCTCCCTTGGCCGACCACGCCGAGGACGCCCCGCCCGCATGGCGCACTTGGGCGTCGTGGATATACATCAAAGGACCTTGGGAGGCGGACAAGCGCACGCTGAGATCATCATCCTCGAAGAAGAGGAAAATCGCGCTGTCAAACCCGCCGACAGCCTCGAACGCCGCGCGCCGCACGAAAAACGCAGCTCCCGACAGGACCGGTAAAACGGTGTCCTGATAGAGCGCCCCCCTCCGCAGCCACGCCTCGGGCGGCACAAGATCGCTGCGCCGTTTGAGAACGGTCGTGCCGTCATCATTGAGGATGCGCGGATTGAAGGCTGAGGCCTCTGGGTGCTGATCCGCTGCCTCTACAAGCTTCTTCAAACTGTCTGCAAAGAGAATCGTATCGGGGTTGAGAAAGAGGACAAACTCCGTTTTGGCGTAGGCAGCTCCCTTGTTGCATCCAACGCCAAAGCCAAGATTTTCGCCACTTTCGACAAGGCGGACATGAGGTAATCCCGCCACCACATCGCGCAGCGCCGCTTGGTCCTGCGAGGCATTGTCGAAGATCACCACAGGCGTTTGCGCAGGGATTGAGGCCAGCATATCAGCCAGCACGCCCGCGCTGTTATAGGCTACGGTCACAATCGTGACGCGCGTGTTGGGATCACTCTGCGTCATTGAGATATCTCCTGGAGAGCGCCTTGATCTTGCGGCGATAGAGGGGGCGCAATACTTCTCGCCGCAGCCGCTCCAAGGGGCCACTCTTGCGGCTGATCAGGCTGCCACCCAGCTCGTTTGAAATCTCACGCACGCCACTGGGCCAAACGGTCCGCACGGGCACATGATGGATCCATTGCATCTGCAAAAAGCTGTCTACGGGACGGTCGAATGTCTCCGTCGCCGCCAAAAGTGCTTGGGCCGCGTCACGGGTTACCAATTGGGCGACCATCCCGAGTGCTATAGTGTCATGGGATCGCAACTGGATCGGTCCGTTGGACGCTATGTCTCGCAGGGGTGTCTCACGCATCTTGATCGGAAAGCGCACAAGCTGACCCTGCTGCGCATGGGACATGGCAAGGTCCAAAGCCTTCGGAAAAACTTCGGGATCAAGATGCAGATCGTCCTCAAGGATCAGGCCTGCCTCTAGCCCATCCTCTATGATTTTCCGCCAACAGGCCCGGTGGCTGTGAAACGTGGCCACTTCGGAGGGCCTGAGAGGGAATGGATAGCGCGGGCGCAGATGGCGCGGCCGGTAGGCCTCGCTTTGCGCATCGCTCATATTCCTGCCATCGATAGCCTCTACGATTTGTGCGGGCAAAGGCACCATATCCATCATCGCGTGCACTTGAGGCAGGCGCGCATCGGCGCGTTCAAGATGAATGATCAGGCAGTCTGTCTGCACGGCATGATGCCTTCCCGGGATCGCACATCTTGAGCGGTTTGTGCATGGTCGCGCAAATTTATTGCAAGCCGATCCTATGAGCAACTACCGGGACGGAATTTCTCGGGCCGTGTTTTGGGGTGCAGCGCCAGGCTATCCGCAAATTTTTGAATAACGCTGTCGCAATAAACACTTCAGCTGTGGGAGCCAAAAAACCTGTCTGAGAAATAGTCGTCTGATAAGGGCCATTGCCAATGCAAGATAACCTTTTACATCAGAGATTTAAACGAAGTATGGCGGCTTCAAAATTGTCTGGGCAAACCGAATAACTCACGAGGGAAGTCGCTTGTGTCGTGGAAACGAGCGGTTTGTCTGGTTCCGCATCAATGTAATCCAGGTGATGACCCAGAAGGCTGGCTGGGCTTGAGAAACAGCAAACTTCCGAAAACACTGACGGAACCATACAGATGCCTTTCATGGGCCTATCACGAAAGATCATGCCGACCCATGCTGACCCTGCCAATCGGCCCGCATTTGACCAAAGCTGATGCGCAATGTGTCATCGCCGCACTGCACGCCGCTGGCTAAGCGC
>JBASXE010000151.1:0-7859 GCA_049276875.1 Roseovarius sp.
TTGCTGACAAGGCTTGCGCCGGAGCGGGCCTGCGCGCTGGCGCATGCCGATCTTGACTATGACGCGCTCAGTCAGACCGGCATTCTCGGAGGACCTGCGGCAGAGCCCTTGCGCAACGGCATCGGGATCGTGGCTGCGGGAACATCCGATCTTCCGATCGCGGCCGAGGCGCAGCGTACGCTTGCCTTCCACGGTGTCGCCGCGCCGATCACCGCCGATGTGGGGGTCGCCGGCCTCTGGCGGCTCATGGAACAGGTCGAGGCGCTGCGCGAACACAGGATCCTGATCGCCATCGCCGGTATGGAAGGTGCGCTGTTCAGCGTGCTGACCGGCCTTGTCCGCGCGCCCGTGATCGCCGTGCCCGCACCTGTTGGACACGGTGTCGCCCACGGTGGACGGGTTGCCCTTGACGCGGCGCTGGGCAGCTGTGCCGCCGGGCTTGTCGTGGTGAATATCGGCAACGGCTTTGGCGCCGCCTGCGCTGCCCTGCGCATGTTGGGGGACGGATGAGCGGGCTCGCGGCAGAACTCTTCTCGATCCGGGTCACGCCGGCGACGACCTGGCTGTTCGTGGCGCTGAGTGACGGCCAGCTTATGGGTTGGGGCGAGGCGACGCTGAACGGGCGGGAGCAGGCGGTTGCGGAGTATTTCCTCGGCTTGCCGGATCGTCTCGAGACGGCGGATTTCGACGGATTGCGCTTCGATACGCTGCCCCGCGCCGCACTATCCTCGGCCATCTTGCAGGCACATGGGGACCTTTCCGCCCGACAGACCGAAAGTGCTCTGCCCGATTGTCTGGGCGGCATGGCAAGGAGTGGCATCGGCGTCTATGCGAACGTCAATCGCCGCACGCGGGATCGCAGTCCGGCCGGGATGGCCGCCAGCGCTCACGATGCCCTCGATCATGGGCACACCGCAATCAAGATCGCGCCCTTCGACGAAGTGCGCCCCACCCAGTCCCGCTCCGAGATGGCAGAGGCGATGGAACTGGGGCTGGCCCGTATCGGGGCCGTGCGTGACGCGATCGGCGCGCGGCGCCTGATGGTGGATTGCCATTGGAGGTTCGATGTCGACGGCGCCAAGGCGCTGATCGACGCCTGTGCGTCCCTTGATCTCTACTGGGTCGAATGCCCGATTGCCGAGACGGATGCGGCGATCCCGGATCTTGTCGCCCTGCGCGGCCGCGCGAATGCGGCGGGCATGCGACTTGCCGGTCTGGAAACCGCGATCCGGTGCGAGGGTTTCGCGCCCTACCTTGCGGCGGGCGCCTATGACGTGATGATGCCGGATATCAAGTATTGCGGCGGTCCCCGTGACATGATGGCGATCGCCGCGGACCTGGAGCGCCATGGCGTCGCGTTCTCGCCGCACAACCCGTCGGGTCCGATCTGCCATCTTCACAGCCTTTGCGTCTGTGCGACCCTGGCCGAAAGCGATCTTCTCGAGACCCAGTTCGACGAGACACCGATGTTCGAGAGCCTGGTTGGGGGCGATGTGCCGACCGTCATTGACGGACAGATGGCGGCACCGGTGTCCGGGGCAGGCCTTGGCGTCTCGGTCGACGTTTCGGGCGCCGAGGTCATGACATGACGGACCATGCCCTCGGTATCACGGTCATGCCAGAATACGCCCAGTCCGAGGGTATCGAGGCCGTTCTCGATAGGATCTCGGGGATCGCGAGAGCCGGGTCGCTGACGACCTCGCCTTACGTGGCGGCCCTCGCGCCTTCGGGGCAGGGCCATCGCGAGCCGCCAAGCGACGGCGGTCTCGGCAAGAAGCGCCTGCTCGACCGCCCGCTCTGGGGGCATCGCGAACTCTGGATGACCGCGGCCCCCTCGTTTCGGCCTGATCCGGCCCTGTACGATGGCCTTGCCTATCGGCCGCCGGCTCCGCACGGGCTGACCGAGGCGCAGGGCGCGATCGTCGGCCAGTTCCTCGACGGGGCCAAGTCGCGTGGCATGCAGGTCTGGCTGCAGATACAGGCGGCGATCCCTCCCTGCTATCGCGTGCAGTTCGGCGGCCCCTTGCCCGGTGACGAACCGCTTTTGCCCAGCCTCGCTCCGCTTCCCAACCGTGTGGACCGGAACGCCTCGCTGGCCTCGCCGGATGTCCGTGCCTATGTCCGCGCCATCGTCCGGGACCTGTGCCGGAATTACCCGCAGATCGACGGCCTCAAGTTCGACTGGCCCGAGTACCCGGTCTATCACTTCGACGCGCTCTTCTTCGATTTCAATCCGGCGATGGCGCCCCATGCGGCGGCCCTGGGTCTGGAGTTGATGGCGTTGGCGCGCGGGACGAATGCATTTTTGTCCGATCTTGGCAACGGAACGCTGCGCTGCAAGGCGCTGTCTTTCGACGACCTAGACAGTTTTCTTGAAAGCCTCTTTGCCGCCTACCCTGTCCTTTCTGACGTGCTTGCCCTTCGACGCGCTGTCGTGATCGATTTCGCTGGTTTCCTGCGCGAGACAGTCGATGAAGCCAGCGCAGGGACAATCGGTCTGTTCCTTCAGTGCTTCCCTCCGCCTTTGAATATCGCAACCGGTTTCGACATAGCCGCAATTGCACCATTCAGCACGGCATTAGGGGTCAAGTTCTACACGATGCACTGGCCGCTGATCGAAGCCGATTACCTTTCGGCCTTGGCCCGCCGAACCGATCTTCCATCAGAGTTGGTTGCTCTTGCATTGAGCCGCCTTTTGCGCCTGTCTCCCGAAAATGTCCGTTTCCCTCAGGATATCCGGTATCCGGAACCACACGAACCTCATCCCGCGTCAAGTGGCGCAATCCGGACGAAGATCATGCAGGCGAGAGTACAGGCCGGAAAAACTCCTGTATGGGGCTTGAGTCATGGATACGGGCCTCTTCAGGATGTCATGCGGCGGCACGATGCGCTGAGCGACGGCCCTGTGCAGGTAAACCGCTACGCCTATCTTTCGGACGAAAAACTTGCCGCGTTGGGTGCCCGTTAGCCGGGCTGCGATTTTGTGGAACGGCCGTATTCGGAGAGAGCGCTTCGTACCTAGCCTAGATAACTTGCCGTAGGGGAAATCAACTCAGTGATCAGTGGAGAGAAAAGTTCTGTAAAGGAAACTCGGGTTATGGCGGGGCAGGGGGCTGCATACCATGAAACCAGGAACCGCCCTGGATTTACCGAACGGAAGCACACCGACGCTTCCGGTTCGCAAAGCCTCGATCCGTGTTGGAAGGTCGTCTGTAAATTTTTTGAGGTCCCGCGCACAATCCATCAACATATTGCCATAAGGCGTGATGCTGAAAGGCCAGGGCGAGCGGTCGAGCAGTTCGGCCTCCAATTGCCTATGCCGATTCTTGATCGCCTGTGTCAGCGCGAGTTGCAAGATCACCGGAATCTCCGCCGCCGTGGTGAGGTTGCGCGTTGAACAGGCCGCCTAGAGGTGCTGTGATTCAATCCGCTTCTTCATCGAGGCTCCTCTCTACGCATCAGGATGACACGTCGGCCCGCTTGTCTCTTCCTATTGCTCATGCTGATCGGATGCGGTTTGTTGATACTTGTTGTGCTAAACGGGAACCGGCCCCGTGACGCCCGCCCTTCCAGATTCCCGCCGGACTGCACTTTCGGGAAGTTGTGTTCTCGCAGTGATGGTGCTGGAGATCGCGCGAAATTTGGGGCTGTGTAGCTGGCTTGATCCGCTGGCATGGGCAGCCCTTGGAGCAACAATCCTTGCTGCGTGGCGGGTCATAGAGCGGCGGGAGGTGTATTTCCTTGCACTTTGCGCTGGATTGGGTCTGGCGGTGATGGTGGTTCTGGATGATCCCGCGCCCTTGCTGCGGCGCGCGATGAATCAGGCCACCTATATGCTGACATTCATGATGTGCCTCGGGCTACTTTATGAGGCTGCCCGCACTTCAACCGCCGTGCGCGAATGTGGGCCGTTTTTGACCACCCAACCCCCCGGCAGGCGCTATGTCGCGTTGGCCTCGGGCACCAGTCTGCTGGCGGTGTTGTTCAATGCGGGCATCGTCGGTTTTCTGATTCCGATGATCCGGGGTGGGATCGCTTCCTCAACCCCCGGTGATCCGCTGAACCCGATGCGAGAAAGGCGGCAGCTGAACGCGGTGCTGCGAGGCTTTGCCTGGACGATCCTCTGGTCGCCCACTGCGCTTGCACCCCTGATCCTGCTTTCACTTTTGCCGGGCGCGAACCGGGCGGTTTGGCATGTCTATGGCATCACTGTTTTCGTCGTGATCCTGACCATTGGTGCGGTAGAGGACTGGCTGCGATTCACCCGACACCGGCTAAGAGCACCAGTCCAGGTTGCCGCTTTTCCCGGCGGTGCCGCGCTCCGGTTGCTGGCGGTTTGTCTGGCGTTGATCGGACTTTCGAGCGTTGCCATGACTTTGACGGGTTCGGGTATAGTGCTAGCGTTGATGATCGTCTGTCCGGTGCTATGCGTGGCATGGATTGCCCTTCAGAACGCTCCATTGGAACCTGAGGGGCGACGGCGAACATTGGGACGAATCTGGCAGTTGCGGGCAGATCTGGGGCGGGCCACGTCACTTGGCATCGTTCTGGCCTCTGCGGGCTTCGTCGGGACGACGGCGGCGGCCCTCGTGCCTGAGGATCTGCTCGGACTGGAGGAAATGATGCCGATGCCCGACATTGCCTTACTAGCCGTAATTCCACCTTTTGTGGCGCTGCTGGGTCTGGCGGGGTTGAACCCGGTGACTCAGGCGGTGTTTCTGGGAAGCCTTTTTGGCAGCAGGCTGGCCATTCCAGTGGACCCAACACTGTTTGCGCTGGCGATTTCCTGTGGCTGGGCGCTGTCGATGACCGTATCGCCGCTTGCGCCCGTGATTATTCTGACCGCAAGGATCAGCTCCCTGTCGCCCGTCACTCTGACCTGGCGCTGGAACCTGATCTTTTCCGCGCTCGCCTGCATGGCGCTTCCACCGCTCTTTCTCCTTTTGCCCAGGCTGGTAGGAGTTGCCGCACCATGACCGACACGAATACTGATGCCTGTGGATTCAGCGAGGCCGCAGAAGCGCGGGACGCCATGTCCACCCTTGTGATCGCGACGCGCACCTCGAATGATGTGCTTGCGACGGTGTCAGGGTTTCTGGCTCTAATCCGGGGCGGGTTTTTCGAATTTGGCGCACAGCAATCCTGCTATCTCGCCGATCTGGAGGCGCCGGTTCGAAACGCGCAGTTTGCATCGCTCCGGAACTACCGAAGACTATCCTATCGCTAAGTGGCCAAATTTCTTAAATCCGTTCTAATCAGCAGCGCATGGGCATTTGTACCAAAGCAAAGCGTAAGGTCGGGTTAAAGGATGACCCGGTATTCTTTTTGTCCCATGGTTGCGGTCTGCAGCGCGAAGGTCCGGCCCGAATGGGCGTTATCCGCAAGATGTTCCTGCGGCAGGCCGCATGCAGCAGAAGTGCAGTAAATTACGCTTAGATCTGCGCCGCCGAAGGCGGGACAGGTGGTCTGGCTGGCCGGTAGGGAATGAGCCTTTACGAATGCGCCGTCGGGGCCGTAAACAGCAATCCGGGCCGAGCCCCATTGCGCGTTCCAAAGATTACCTACGGCATCTACCACCGACCCGTCGGGGTTGCAGCCTGTACCGCGCAGATCGATATGGACTTCGATCTCGCCTACCGGCCATCCATCGGCCGCTCTGAGTTTCTGGCGCATGATAAGTCGTGTGAGGGTGTCGGTCCAGAATGCATGTCCGCCATCAGGTGAGAAGCAGATTGAGTTGGGGATGGATATTCCGGGGTATAGGGTGCGCAACTCGCCCTTGTACCAGCGGTAAATCGCGCCGGCTCCTTCCTCGGCGCGGATGCCCATCGTGCCGATCCAGAATCCCCCCCAAGGATCGACGCGTCCGTCGTTCGAGCGGGTCACGGGGTTATCGGCCTCGAGCGCGCAGAGGCTTTCTGCCTTCCCGGTCGACAGGTCGAAAATTCGAAGGTCGCTGGCTGAGGCGATAACGATCCTGTCGTGGTCGACCCATCCGGCGGCACTCACATGGGACTCAAACTCCCAGTGTTGGCCTTTGCGGTGCAGGCGACGGGCAAGTATGTCGAACCAAAGAAGTTCTCCGCGTTCCGGGTGCCACAACGGACCTTCGCCTAGAAGGCAGTTGGTGTCGTCGTGAATCAAAGCGATCATGAAATTGCCTCGTCATAGGCAGAGATGATGTCTTGTGCGCGGGTGATGACTTTGTCCGCCGATCGTTCCGACGGATACATGGTATGCTTCCAATCAGAAAGCCGTCAACCTAGGCGTGAGTACAGCCGGCGAAATTGGCTGGATATCCACCGCCCACGTTGCTAGACAACGATGCGGAAACCCATATGCGGCGTTGAACTGTCCGGCGCAATCCCCGATCGCGCGGCGATGCGGTAGCGCCAGCAATAGCTGGCATGGCAGAGGAAAGATCCGCCCTTGGCGATCCGAAAGCCGGCCATAGACTTTTCTCGGGCCTTCGCTGCTCTCTTCAGCGAGCGGATGCGGTAGGCGTCGGAAGTCCACTCCCAGACGTTTCCGACGACGTTGTACAATCCGTACTCATTCGGCTGAAAAGAACGGGCAGGGGCGGTGCCCGCGTAGCCGTCGAGCGTGGTGTTGTGATTGGGGAACGTGCCCTGCCAAATGTTGCAGGGGATGAAATCGTTGTCATTAGGCTCGGCGTCGCCCCACGGGTAAGGGACGTCGCCCAATCCGCCGCGCGCGGCATGTTCCCATTCCGCTTCGGTGGGCAGCCGGCCACCTGCCCAGTCGGCAAAGGCGCGGGCGTCGGTCCAGGAGACCTGAACGACGGGATGATTGGGGGTATTCCCAGTCCCGGGGCCATTCACATCGCGCCAAGTCGCCCCGTCGATCCTGCGCCACCATTCCAGGCCCGCAATGGCCTGCGATGTTGGGATGGACTTCGGAACATCGGACCAGAAGACGAAGGACCACCCAAAGCGCTCGGCTTCGGTGACATAGCCGGTGGCATCCACGAAGCGTGCAAACTGCGCGTTGGTGATCGTCGTCGGCGTGATGCGAAAGGCACGAAGCGCGGGGGCGCGACGTAATTCTTCGCCGTCATTTGGGATGACAGGGCGCGCTGTGCCCAGGATC
This sequence comes from Roseovarius sp., assembly GCA_049276875.1. GTDB lineage: Bacteria > Pseudomonadota > Alphaproteobacteria > Rhodobacterales > Rhodobacteraceae > Roseovarius. The sequence goes on from JBASXE010000151.1 coordinate 7,111, forward strand.
GGGCGCGGTGCGGCAGGCACCTCAATAGTCTCTAAATAGGGGCTTTCAGTATCTTTCGGTGATAAATCCGCTGAAGGTTCTTGCCCGGACGCGTTCCGCGATGGCGGGCAGCAACCCGGTTTTCCGTTGTCTGACATCGGACTGTCGAAGCCCCTCTATTGCAACGCCTCCGCGCTTGCCGGGGAGACGATAAGTCGACGTGCGTTGCGCGTATGAACGGTGCTTTCGATATGAAACTCAAGCATCCGGTTCAAGAGCGCCTGCTTGATCTCGGCAGAAGCCGGATCGTCCCAGAGGTTCTTCCTGCTCTATTCCAACATGCACCCCGAGATCATCACCTTTGCGACGCAAAACACCAATTATGATCTGCCCGGTGATATCATCCACTTTGCCAAGACCGGCGGCACGCCCATCGTATGTTACGTCGGGGCCAACAGCCCGATCCAGTCGATCGAGCAACTCGTCGATGAAGGCAAAAAGCGCACTGTGAACATCGCCACCAGCCGCCTGCCGCATCCAGGTACCATCGGTATGCTGTCGTTGGCCGATGCCATGGGCGCTGATTTCAATATGATCCCCTATGGCGGTGGCAATCCAACTTCCATGGCGGTTATCACCGGTGAAACCGATGCGGCGGTATTGACGGCCGGTGTTGCCATCAGCCTCGGCGATCAGGTGCGCGTATTGGGAACATTCCGCTCGGTCGAGGCGTTTAACGCTCAAATGGGGAATGCGCCGCTGATCAACGA
>JBASXE010000152.1:0-1689 GCA_049276875.1 Roseovarius sp.
GGTTTGAAGGGTTGTTTGATACTCTACACGCGCCAAAGTCATTGCTCCTATAACCTGAACATAAAAGGCGATCGGAGGGGGTGAACTCAACACAAGGTTTATTGCGTTTTGTTGCAGCTTGTAGGGAGCCCGCCTTGATCCTTAATACTCAAACATGACAACCACTTACATGGCTGATACACAAAATATGGTGGGGACGACCTATGAACCGCCCCGGTAACCCCGGAGGCAATTTGGTTTTAGTTATGCAGCCATAGCGGCTTCCTTGATGGCTGCATAGTAATTGGCCTCTGCTTCTGCAGGCGGGATGTGTCCGATGGGTCCGAGCAGTCTACGATTGTTGAACCAGTCGACCCATTCCAACGTGGCATATTCGACGGCATCGAACGATCTCCACGGACCGCGCCGATGGATGACTTCTGTCTTGAACAGGCCGATGATGGTTTCGGCGAGTGCGTTATCATAGGAGTCACCAACGCTGCCGACGGATGGCTCGAGACCCGCGTCAGCCAGGCGCTCAGTGTACCGTATGCTGACATATTGGCTCCCGCGATCTGAATGATGCACAAGGCCGCTGTCTGCGCATGGCCTCCGGGCATGAAGAGCCTGCTCCAGAGCATCCAACACGAAGGCTGCGTGCGGCGTGCGGCTGACCCGCCAACCAACAATGCGGCGCGCAAAGACATCGATGACAAACGCCACATAGACAAAGCCGCCCCATGTCGAGACATAGGTGAAATCAGATACCCACAATCGGTTCGGGGCGTCTGCCTGGAAGTTCCGGTTCACCTTGTCACGCGGGCATGGCGCGGATGGGTCAGGGACAGTCGTGCGGGCTTTCTTGCCACGTCTGATCCCGCGAAGCTGCAGCTCCCGCATCAAGCGCTCCACCGTGCAGCGCGCCACAGCAAAGCCTTCCCGCACCATCTGGTGCCACACCTTCTTGGCCCCATAGACCTCGTGGTTCGCTTCGAAGACCCGCTTGATCTCAGGCTTCAGGATCGCATCTCGCTGAACACGCGCCGGGGCGGTCTCGGGATAATGCAGCCGTCTGTCATGCTCGTAGAATGTCGATGGGGCAATCGGCAGAACCCTGCAAATCGGCTCGACCCCATACAGATCGCGATGGTCATTGATGAACGCCGTCATCGCTTCAGTGGGCGGTCGAGCTCCGCCTGCGCAAAATATGCTGACGCCTTACGTAAGATCTCATTAGCCTGACGAAGTTCTTTCACCTCGCGCTCCAGCGCCTTGATCTGCGCTCGCTCATCGGTGGTTGGACCCGCCCGCTTGCCAGCATCACGCTCAGCTTGCGTCACCCAAGTATGCAGCGTTTGCGGCGAGCAGCCGATCTTGCCTGAAATCGAGACAATAGTCGCCCATTGCGAGGGGTGATCGCCCGCGTGCTCTTCCACCATCCGAACCGCGCGCTCGCGCACCTCCGGCGCGTATCTTGGTCTTTGCTTTTTTATCGTCATGGCTCCACTCTCTCAAGAAAAGGAGCCTCCGGCAAACCCGGGGCGGTTCACGTTGACTAAAGTCCGCATCGAAAGTCCTGCAATGTCCACCACTAGACAAGCTATTGTCTTTAAAAAACGGTCGATACTCATGCTAATTGTTAAAACTTAACCAATCACACAAACTCACGATCATCCACACACACCTTTCAGTAATGCTCTATAACCAAAC
>JBASXE010000153.1:0-54992 GCA_049276875.1 Roseovarius sp.
GCGGCTCAAGCCGCTGCCACAAGATGTCCGACACCACAAACCGCTGCTTGTTCATTCAAACCTCCATTTTGGAAGTTTGAATCAGAAATCAGGCCCAATGGGAATCCTGATTGTCCACAGGCCCTAATTAAATTTTAACAAAACCCGTTGGCTCTGGGAACCCGTGTCATGCCATACTTACTCAGAAACTTATATGCAGTCGCACTGATCCCACAATTTGGCTATCCTGTTGGCCTTTGAATTCCTTATCCAGCCAGGTCAGGCCATAAAATGCGCGGCGCCCTTCGGCGCTTTGGTAATGCACCCCCGCCCGCACGCGGCTACGGGCATCGCTCAGTTCAAACCCCGGCTCTCGGTGAGGAATTCGCTGTCTTCCACATGGGCGATATCCGCACCCATCATGAAGGAAAATCCGGTCAGATCATTGCCGATCGTCTGGTAACGATGCCCGGTCACCGGATCACGCACCAGCAACGTATCCTGGGCAAAACCGCCAAAGTTCACGTCCGCGCCCACACGTACCAGTGTCTCCACGCCCGCGCGCGCCTCAACGAAGGGGCGCACCTGACCTGTGCCACCGAAGCGCAGAGTGCGGGCCATCTCGAAAACGCCCGTCGGGTTGACGCCATCACCGATCTGGTTGCGGCGCACGCCGCTGCTCAGATCGCGCCCACCGATGGCGTCATGCACGAAGTCCTGAAAATCGTCGAGCTGCGTCTGCGGCCCGGTAAAGACCAGATCTCCGCCCAGCGCGAACTCCGCCAGAGCGGTTTGAAAATGGGTGTGCAGCCCGACGGAGATCGAGCCGGCATAGGGGCGGTCCCCCGCACCTGGCGCTGTGATGTTTTACGGGCTGATGATTTCAGCCCCGAGGCGCAGCTCCAGAAGCTGGCCAAAGCCGCTCGGGGTGCTGCCTGTCCAATCCGGCCCCCACACGCGGCTCGACGCTATTGAGGCAGTGCGCCAACGGTCATGACCGTCACCGATCAGATCATTGGTCACAAGGCGACCATACCCCAAGCGCACACGGTCTTGCGCCATAGCGGCGGAATCAATGAGGAAAAGCACGCACAAGACGGCGGCAATCAGGCGGATCATTCGCAATAGTCCCTGTTGTCGCCCCCCGGCAACCCTGTGGATAACTTAATCACGCCCGGTATGGCCACCCCCTCGCGCGGCAGAAGGTTAAGTTTTTGTATTTGTGGCTCAGGGTGTTACATCAAGGCCGCAATCAGGGAGCTCCTCAGATCAGAGCGCGCATCCAGAATTGCAGGGGGTGGTCGCTCTCTGTCGGCTGATCGATATCTTTCCAAGAGAATTGCGCGATGGCACCCTCCAGCGGAGCGTAGCCGCGTTTGCGCCAGAACCCGTCGAGCGGCTGATACCCTTCGGGGCGCAGCGGATGCCCCGGCGCCCGCACTACTGAGCAAAACACCGAATGGCTGCGACCAAGCGCGCGGGCATGGGCCTCGCGCTGATCAAAGAAGGCGTGGCCGATGCCACGGCCGCGATACTGGGGCAAAAGGACACTTTCGGCGCAATAGAAGATATCGCCGAGCGGGATGTCTACATCCGCGAAAGCGGCGGCGAAATCATCCGCATGCTCCTCCAGAGGCGTGCCGGTCGATGCCCCCACAAGCCGCGCATCATCCCAGGCGCCCACGAGAATGGCACCGGGATTGTCGCGGTAGCTGTGCAAATAGCGCGTCTCATAGGCCACATCACCATCATAGAGATAGGGATAGCTGCGAAACACCTCGATCCGCAGCCGGGCCACATCCTCCAGCGCGTCTTCCAGCGCCGCGCCGGTGAGGGGCGCGATCCGCATTAGGAGACCTGCTGCGCCCAATCGGCGAGGTTGTAATAGGTCACGACGCGGGTGATCTTGCCATCCTCCAGCGTGAAGAACGACCCGGCAGGCAGCTTGTAGGTCTGCCCCTTGGCCTCCGGGAGGCCCTCATCCGTTGCCAGATAGGTGCCGTTCACGGTGTATTCAGCGGCGGCGCGCGTGCCGTCCTCATTTTTGAAGATCACCATATCGGTGAGGTTTTCGCGGTAGCAGCGCGTCATGTGATCGCAAAACTTGGAAAACGCCTCCTTGCCACTGCGGATTTTACCCTCATTCACATGATGGGCCACATCATCTGACAGGCAATCGAGCATTCCGGCGGTATTACCTGCGTTGAAGGCATCGAAATAGCGTTTCACAGTGTCGGTCATGGTGCTCTCCTCAGAGGGTTTGGGCGGGGGTAGGTCAAACGTCGCGGGGCGGGCCCCAGCGATCAATCAAATGGGTGCGGATCTGGTCGCGCGTCTGGCGGTAGGCGTTGAGCTTGGCCTCGCGTGTCTCTCCGAGACCTGTTGGGTCCATGATCGGCCAATAGACCACTTCGAGATGAAACACGCGTGTCAACTCAAGCGCCCGCCGCTGGCTGGCGGGGCTGAGGGCAACGACCAGATCGAAAGAGCTGAGATCGTCACCCCATTCCTCCATCTCATCAAAACTGCGCGCACGGTGGCGTGAAAGCTCCACCCCTATTTCTTCGCAGACGGAAATGGAGAAACCATCAATATCCAGATCGCTTTTGACACCTGCCGATTGCACATAGGTGCCCGTGCCGTAGAGCTGTTTCATAATTCCCTCGGCCATGGGCGAGCGGACGGCGTTATGATCACAGCAGAACAAAACCGATTGGGGAAGCTCCGCGTCCATACCCTATCCGCCGAAATGCAGCACGCAGATCAGCGTGAAGAGACGTCGCGAGGTATCTGTGTCGATTTCGGCCTTACCCTCAAGGCGCTCCTCCAAGATACGCGCACCTTCGTTATGGATGCCGCGCCGGGCCATATCTATCGTCTCGATCTGGCTGGGGGGCATGTTCTTTACGGCGTCGAAATAGCTTTCGCAGATGGCCCAGTAGTCCTTGACCACTTGCCTAAACGGGCTGAGCGAGAGGTGAAACTCGGCCACCGGATCGTCGGCTTCGGTCGTGACGGTAAACACAAGCCGCTTCTCACGGATCGCAAGGCCCACGCGGTAGGGCCCATCGGGGACGACGCGGTCGTCGCGTTTGGGCAGGGCGAACGTGTTGTCCTCCATCAGATCAAACATCGCCACTTTGCGCTCCTGCTCGATCTCGGGCGTGGGGGGCGGCAGGTTTGCGTCGTCAAGTTCGATATGGGTGATACGGGACATGGGCTTTGGTCTCTCTTCGGGTCGCGAAATTCCGTGTAGCGCGGGCAGACGCGTGGGGCAATGCTCTCAGTCGTTCAGGCGATCCAGCCGCGCGCGCACCGAAAGGCCGTGCGCTTCAAGGCTCTCCGAGATTGCGAGGGTTTCCGCAGCAGGGCCGATGGACCCAAGCGAGGCGGGCGTCATCTGGGTGAGGGTGGTGCGCTTGAGGAAATCAAGCACACCGAGGCCCGAGGAGAAACGCGCTGAGCGGGCAGTGGGCAGCACATGGTTCGGCCCGCCGACGTAATCGCCAATCGCCTCAGGCGTCCACTGCCCCAGGAAAATCGCACCCGCATGGGTGATCTTGGCACTCAGGGCTTCGGGGGCGGCCACGCACAGTTCCAGATGTTCTGGCGCGATACGGTCCGACAGCTCCGCCGCAATATCGAGATTCGGCACAGTGATCACCGCGCCATAGTCCCGCCAGCTTGCCCCGGCAATCGCGCGCCGCTCCAGCGTCTCCAGCCGTTTGTCGATGGCAGCCGCCACGGCGCGACCAAAGCCCGCGTCATCCGTGATGAGGATCGCCTGCGCGCTCTCATCATGCTCGGCCTGGCTGAGCATATCCAGCGCGATCCAGTCAGGATCGTTGGCGCCGTCCGCAATCACGAGGATTTCCGAGGGCCCCGCGATCATGTCGATCCCCACCTTGCCAAAGACGCGCCGTTTGGCGGCGGCTACATAGGCATTGCCCGGCCCGGTGATCTTGTCCACGGGGGCGATGGTCTCGGTTCCGTATGCCAGTGCCGCCACGGCCTGTGCACCGCCGATGCGGTAAATCTCATCGACGCCCGCGATTTGTGCGGCAGCCAGAACAGCGGGGTTGAGCGCGCCTCCGGGGGTCGGCACGACCATCGCAAGCCGCCCGACACCCGCCACCTTGGCCGGCACCGCGTTCATCAGAACCGAGCTGGGATAAGTCGCGAGGCCACCTGGGACATAGAGCCCCGCCGCATCCACAGGCGTCCAGCGCCAGCCAAGCTTCGCGCCCGTCTCATCCTCCCATGCCGCGTCCTCGGGCATTTGCCGCGCATGATAGGCGCGGATGCGGGCGGCGGCGGTCTCCAGCGCGGCGCGCACGTGATCCGGGACCTCATCTGCCGCGCGGCCGACCTCCTCGGAGGTCAACCGCATCGTCTGGGGCGTGAGCGTGATGCGGTCATATTGCTCGGTCAGCGCAATCACAGCCCTGTCACCCCGCGCGCGCACATCTGCGATGATCCTCGCCACGGCGGCGTCCACATCGGGGCTGTCTTCTCGCTTGGCGTTGAGAAGGGCTGTAAACGCCTCCTCAAAATCAGGGGCGGCATGGTCTAGGAAACGGGGCATAGCAGTGCCTCTTTATTCAGGGTGTTCGGGCGCTTTGCCCGCAGGGGCGCGGTAGGGGCGCGTCACATCCTTGAGCGTGGCCTCAAGCGCCTCGACGCTCAGCCGGATCGCGCCATCACCCGCCAGCGTCAGGATCACATGGCCCGCCGCATCCTCACCCGGCTCAAACGTGACGGACAAAAGCGACAGGATCGTATCCGGGTCGGACCGGTCAATGCCCTGACTGGCCACGCTGAGCACGTTGCTCACGACCAAGACCGCCTGCACCCGCTCCGCTCCGTGCCGGTCGCGCGCGGCATCTTCCCAGCGAAAACGATTCACCAGAAGCGCAAATCTCCGCTCAGACGGGCGCCAAGACATCTCGGTGATGGGAAAGATCGCATCCTGCGTGAGGCTGGAGATCACCTTGAGGTCCTCCAGATCCAGCGCCCCTAGGTTCAGCGGCGCCTCCCCTCCATCTTCAAACCGTGCGTCGCTCATACGCCTTTGACCCGTTCAATCTTCGCACCCACATTGCCCAGCTTTTCCTCGACCCGTTCATAGCCGCGATCAAGGTGATAGACCCGGTTTACAATCGTCTCGCCCTCCGCTGCCAGCCCCGCAAGGATCAGCGATACCGACGCCCGCAGATCCGTCGCCATGACCGGCGCTCCCTTCAGGCGCTCCACGCCCGTGACTGTGGCATGACCACCTTGCACATCGATCTTCGCACCCATCCGCATCAGCTCGGGTGCATGCATGAAGCGGTTCTCGAAAATCTTCTCCTCCAGCACAGAAGTCCCTTCGGCGGTGCACATCAGCGCCATGAACTGCGCCTGCAAATCGGTGGGAAATCCGGGGAAAGGCTCCGTCGCCACATCCACGGCGCGGATGCGGCCATTCTTGCGCGCCACCTTGAGACCAGTCGGCGTCTCCTCCACGCTGATCCCGGCGGCGTCAAGCTTCTCGCAAAACGCAGCCAAAAGCTCGATCCGCCCGCCCAGGCATTCGACCTCACCGCCGCAAATCGCAGGGGCCAGCATATAGGTGCCAAGCTCGATCCGGTCGGTCACCACGGGATGGGTCGCGCCGTTCAGACGTTCCACGCCCTGGATGGTGATTGTGCTGGTGCCCTCGCCATCGATCTGCGCGCCCATCTTGCGCAGACAGCGGGCCAGATCGACGATCTCGGGCTCACGCGCGGCGTTGTTGAGAACCGTCGTGCCCTTGGCCAGCGTCGCGGCCATAAGCGCGTTCTCCGTGGCACCAACGGACACAAGCGGGAAGTCCACGATGCCACCCTTCAGCCCGCCCGGCGCGCGCGCATGCACATAGCCCTCACGCAGTTCAAGCTCAGCCCCCATCGCCTCCAGCGCCTTGAGATGCAGATCCACCGGGCGCGCGCCAATCGCGCAGCCGCCGGGAAGCGACACCTCTGCATGACCGAACCGCGCAAGCAGCGGCCCCAGCACAAGGATAGAGGCGCGCATCTTGCGCACGATGTCATAATCCGCCCGCTGCGAGGTGAGGTTGTGGCTCGACAGCGCCAGCACCTGACCGTCCTGAAGCGTCGATACCTCCGCGCCAAGCGAGCCCAGAAGCTCCGACATGGTGCGGATATCCGACAGGCGCGGCGCGTTGGTCAGCGTCAGCGGCTCGTCACTCAAAAGCGTGGCCGGCATCAGCGTGAGACACGCGTTTTTCGCCCCCGCAATCGGTATGCTGCCGCTCAGCGGACCATTGCCCGTCACGATGATCGAATCCATTGCCTGCTACCCTTCGTTATCCTGCCCGGCCCCGTCCGTCGTCCCCTCACTGCGCGCACGCGCCTGCGCCTTGCGCCGCGCGAGATTGGCCTTGAGCGCCGCGCTCAGCCGATCTTCGCGTGTCTCGCCCGTCTTCGCAGGCTTTTTCGGAGGGTCCTCGCGTGCCATGACGCTTCTCTACATGAGGGGCCAGGGCAGGTCCAGATTAGGCTTGCGCCAAGCAGGAGAAGGCATTACTCACCCGGCCAATCGTGCTGTGGTAGCTCAGTGGTAGAGCGCGTCATTGGTAATGACGAGGTCGGGAGTTCAATCCTCCCTCACAGCACCATTTTAAAACACCACACATGCCCTGAGTGCCGTTGCAATGTCCCACTGGTGCAATCGGCTTGTCCAGATCAACGGGTGCGGCAGCCATATCCTCCTTCTCGGCACTCTTTCAAAGCCGAGCCTCCGACCGTCTTGCCCTGCAGTGATACGGCCGACAGGCTTCACGCCCAATCCGGCTTCTTCTTAGGCGAAATACTCAAACACTCAGCTGGCCGCGCGCAGCTAGTCTTCGAGCCCAAGCGCACGTTTCTTATCATTGGCCCATTTCAGGATGGTCAAATCGAAGGTTAGCGCCATCAATGCCACACAGATCCCAAGAACGAAGTTCTTGCCAAGATCTGTGCCCGCGAGGGTCCGTTGCAATTCCTGACCCAAATCCTGGGTGCCGATGAAGGCTGCGATGATCACCATGAAAAAGGCGAACATGATGGCTTGGTTAAAGCCCACGGCCATCGTGGGCAGGGCGAGCGGCAGTTGCACCTTGATCAGCTTTTGCATCTTCGTCGCTCCTGCCATGTCAGCCGCCTCGGTCATCTCAAGCGGCACCGTGCGCAGGCCCTCAATCGTGTATCGCACCAGCGGGACCATGCAGAAGATGAGGATTGAGAAGATCACCGCGATATCCGTGATGCCAAAGAGCATGATGGCGGGGAGAAGATAGACGAAGCTCGGGAACGTCTGCGCTGTATCGCAGACCAGCAGCATACGCTCGGACCATTTCTCCGAGCGGGCCGCGATGATCCCCAAGGGCAGGCCGATCAGCATGGCCAGTGTGACCGCCGAAATCACGGAGTAAAGCGTGATAACCGAGCGGTCCCACCATCCGGTGATCGCAATGAATGTGAAGAACGCCGCGGCGATGATCGCCTCTTTGCGGCCGCCAAGCCAGAGGGCGAAAGCCGCCATCAGGATAATGAACGCCGTTGTCGGAATGCTGAGCATGAAATCTCGAAACGGGATCAGAATCTTGACATTCAGGAACGCTCGGAGCCAACCCGTGACCGCCTGCACCGGATCGAGGTTCACAAAGCCCTTGATGAGGTCGTCGATCTCGCGGCCTTGGCTCAAAGCCTGCTTGCGCGACACTTCACCGAGAATCTCGAACACTTGCGACAAAAGCGTGAATGTCACAAAAGCAACGATGCAGAGCACAAAAGTGAAATGCCGCTTCCACCACGGCGTGCCACGCTCGAAATGCTCGGGCTGTTTTGCGACCCATGCTTTGGAAAGCCGGTCCAATGTCACAGCCACGAGCACGATGGTCACGCCAATCTCGAAGCTGCGACCCAGTTTGAAGCTGCCCATCATCTGGAGCAGCTTCGCACCAAGGCCAGGCATGCCGATAAAGGCCGTGAGAACGACCATGGCAAGACAGAGCATAATCACCTGGTTCACGCCAACGAGGATCTCTGTCCGAGCCGAGGGCAGGTAGACATGGCGCAGAAGCTGCCAGCGGGAGCAGCCGCTCATATGGCCGGACTCAACCACATCGGGTGAGACTTTTTGCAGGCCAAGCGTGGTCATGAGGATCATAGGCGGAATGGCATAGATCGTCGTGGCGACGGCGCCGGCCGTCGGGCCCACCTTGAAGAAAATGACCGCTGGCAGAAGATAGGTGAAGAAGGGCAGCGTTTGCAGCACGGACAGGATCGGCTTGATCGCGCGGTTAAAGCGCGCCGAGCGCCATGCGAGGATGCCAAGAGACAGACCGGTAATGAAGGCCAGAGGGGCCGCTACAACAAGGACAGACATGGTCTGCATCGCGATATCCCATTGGCCTACGAGGGCGGTCCACACACAGGTCCCACCCGCCAGAAGGGCCAGACGCCAGCCACCGAGATAGTACCCCACAACAGCCGCCACGGCGGCAATCGCCGACCATGGGATTGGCCCAAGATTGGGCCAGCGCCGCTTGCCAAAGAGCAGGTTTGCCGTGACATCCAGAACCCATTCCAAGCCCTCAGTCAGGAAGCGTGTGAAAGCCAGAAGGCCCAGATCATCTTTCACGAAGTTGAAGATCATATCGAGGAAGGGCGCAATTGGCGGGATCATCGCCTCGGGGAGGCGGTGCAACGCCGCAGGCAGAGCGCCCAGATATTGCGCAATGGTCAGCACAGCCGCAATCAGGACCAGAACCAGCGCAAAGCGCGGGCGGCTGATGCCGCTTATGACGGGAACTGCGTTGGTGCTGAGTGTGGCCATCAGTTGATCCCCACCAGAATATTGAGCGCATCCTGGCGATTGAGAGCGCCTATCAGAGCGCCCTTCTGCATGACGGGAATCTTTTCACGTGTGTCCTGCACGAGAATGCTGGCCAGATCATGGACCGTGGCGGCGGCATCTACCGGATCACCAGTGCCCGTGGCCGTCTTATCCGTCAGAACGGCAGCATGGACCACGCGGGCCTTGTCGATATCCTCGGTGAATTTGCGAACATATTCCGTCGCCGGGTGCAGCACGATCTGATCGGGGGTATCGCATTGCTCCACCGCACCGTCTTTCATGATCGCGATCCGGTCGGCAAGGCGCAGCGCCTCGTCAAAATCATGGGTGATGAACACGATGGTTTTGCCCAAAAGGCCCTGCAGGCGCAGGAATTCGTCCTGCATCTCGCGGCGGATAAGAGGATCGAGCGCGCTGAACGGCTCGTCCAGAAACCAGATATCGGGCTCGATTGCCAAGGACCGTGCGATGCCCACGCGTTGTTGCTGACCGCCGCTCAGCTCGCGCGGATAATAGTCTTCGCGCCCCTCAAGCCCGACCAGTTTCACGACCTCCATCGCGCGGTCGCGACGAGTATGGCGGTCCTGACCGCGCATCTCCAGAGGAAAGGCCACGTTCTCAAGCACGGTGCGGTGCGGCAAGAGGCCAAAGCTTTGGAACACCATGCCCATCTTGCTCCGGCGCAGGTCGATCAGTTCTTTCTCGGACAGTTTCGCAATGTCCTGCCCATCGACACTGATCACGCCGCTCGTGATGTTATGAAGGCGCGAGAAACATCGCACCAAAGTGGACTTGCCCGAACCGGAAAGTCCCATGATCACAAGCATCTCGCCGCGTGAGACTTCGATGCTCACGTCCCTTACACCGGCGATATAGCCATCCGCGCGGATATCGTCAAAACTGCGCCCCTCCGGCATGCTCGCGAGATATCTCTTTGGATCGTTTCCAAAGACTTTCCACACATTTTCACAGCGGATGACCGGGGCGTCGCTCATGGGGGCATGTCCTCAAGGTAAGAAAAGCCCCGCCCGACATACGGACGGGGCCTTATGTTCAGGTGTGCAGGATGGGTTTAGTTAACCCAAGGCTTCCACACATCTTCGTTCTCGGCCAGCCACACTTCGGCCGCTTCTACGGGCTCCATCTCTTCGATGTCGACCAGAACAGCCATTTCCGCGATCTGGGCGTTGTTGAACGAGATTTTGGTCAGCACTTCATAGGCTGCGGGCCATTTCTCTTCCATGCCTTCCCAGGCGGCTTTCTTCATGTAGCCATCGGCAGGGTTACCGCACTCATAAAGCGCATCTGGCACGGGACCCACGGCAGGGTCTTTGTCACACCCATCGACCCACTCGGGGAATTCGACGAACTCACCCGGCCAGACGGCTTCGGCAAAGTTGGGCGTCCAGTTGAAGACCACGATGGGCTTCTTGTCGGCCTCGGCCGCACCGATTTCGGCCCAGAGGGCGGCGGCGGAGCCCGCGTTGATCACGACAAAGTCCATCTCAAGCGCTTCAACACGCTCTTTGCCATGCTTGAGCCAGTCAACGGGACCATCGAGATAGCGGCCCTTGTCACCCGTCTCGGGCGTGGCGAAAATTTCGGCGCAGTCGTTCAGAGCTTCCCAGCTTGGAAGGCCGGGGCATGCGTCCTTGGTCCACATCGGATACCACCAATCCTCGCGCGTCACGGCGTCATGATCGCCCGCATCGACGATACCGCCTTTTTCAAGCGCTGCGCGGAAGGAGGCACCAAACGCGCCTTCCCAGACTTCCATACCTAGGGTCACATCGCCCAGACGGATCGATTCGTAGACCGCTTGGCTGTCAGTGGTCACATATTCCACATTGTTGCCCATGGTTTCGAAAATCTGGCCAACCACGTTGGACATCACGAGTTGTGAGGACCAGTTGTGGAGCGGAATGACGATCGGGTCGTCGCTATCGGCTGCGAAGGACGCGACCGGCATGGCCGTCATGACCCCTGCAACAAATGCGATTTTATACTTGTTCATGTAGTTCTCCCGGTTGAGACGGCACTTTATTGCACCGTTTTTATTGGCTGCTCACGCGTGCAGCCCTGTTGGCTTTCGAGCGGCACATCCGTGCGCCGTTCAGAGGGCTAAGCCCCGCTCTTCGGTGCGCTTCGCTGGACCTTGCCACGATGCCCCCTTTCAGGGGCGTCTCAAGGGCCGTTTGCGCCAGAACGAATCGGAGTCTTGTTTCCCCTCTGGAATATTATTATCAGCACGATAGTTGTAATTGCAAAAAAACAGCATATCTGGTGCGAGTTTTTGCCTAGACGGATCGCGCGCGCCCAGTTTTCCGGCAAATACCCCGCCATGGGTTTCACGGCGGGGTATCTTTGAATGCGCCTCTAGTTGACCCAGCCGGACCAAACGCTCTCATTGGCCGCCAGCCATTCTTCGGCGGCCTCTTGCGGCTCAAGTTCCTCGACATCCACCAGTCGGGCCATCTCGGCGATTTGTGCGTTGGTGAAGGACACTTTGGTCAACACATCATAGGCCGCAGGCCATTTGTCCGGCATCCCGTCCCAAGCCGCTTTCTTCAGGTATCCATCCGCCGGGTTCCCGCAATCGTAAAGCGCGTCGGGGTTGGGCCCCACGGACGGATCCGTGTCGCACCCCGGAACCGCCTCGGGGAAGGCCACGAACTCTCCCGGCCAGACAGCTTCGGCAAAGTTGGGCGTCCAGTTGAACAAGACGATGGGCCGTTTCGTGGCTTCCGCCGCGCCAATCTCGGCCCACAGGGCAGCCGCCGAGCCTGCGTTGATCACAGTGAAGTCCATATCCAAGGCCGCCACCGCGAGACGTTTCGAAGCAAAGTTTCCCTAGTGTAAACAAATCTATCAACGGCGTGTGCTATGTCACTAAAAACCAAACGGTCGTGCAAAAGAGTTTTACTCTGAGTAAACAGGCGTGCATTATCAGGATAATCTGAACGACACGCGGCCCGCGTTTGCCCTTGCGCTTTCATGTCCGGTCTGTGCCTTTCGACCCCAACGAAGCAAGCAGCATGAATGTAGAAAAATTGAGCCCCGAGATGGTTACAAAACTCACCCAAGACCCACACAGAGTGCAACGTGATGACCGTGAGAAGAACCTTGAAACTGCCATTGGCCGCGAATTGCGTGCGCATCGCCGGCGTCAGGAAATTACCGTAGCCGAATTGGCGGCCATGACGCGTTTGTCCATCGGGATGCTCTCCAAGATCGAAAACGGCAATACCTCGCCCTCTCTCACCACGCTTCAGACATTGGCCAATGCACTCAGCGTGCCGATCACCAGCTTTTTCCGCCAATTTGAGGAAAACCGCGAGGCAGTGCATACCAAATCCGGCGAAGGAGTTGAGCTTCAGCGCGAAGGCACGCGCGCGGGCCATCAGTACAATCTTCTGGGCCATATCGGCTCCAACGGCTCTGGCGTGATCGTCGAGCCCTATCTGATCACGCTCACAGCGGAATCAGACACGTTCCCGACCTTCCAGCATGCCGGGATCGAGACGATCTATATGCTGGAAGGTGAGGTCGACTATCGCCACGGGGACGAGGTGCTGTCGCTCAAGCCGGGCGATACGCTCTTTTTTGATGCGGACGCTCCGCATGGGCCAGAGCGTCTGGTCACCCTGCCCTGTCGGTATTTGTCGATCATCAGCTATCCGCAAAGCGGCGCCACCTGAGGCACAGCTTTCCAAGCCTTACTTTTGCAACGGTGGCTCGGTGTCCAGATCAGGCCATATACCGGGCGATGTTGGCAGGCCGTCATCGAACTTACTCAGATAGTCCAGCATCATGGGCCGATTGTCGATGAAGCCTTTATAGGTCGCCAATTCCTCGGGCAGATCCCGGATCACCCGGTGCAGGCGGCGACCCCATTTGGGCACGCTCATCAGGTCCTGAAACGCACAGAGATAGCAGCGGATCGGGAACACCATCGCGTTGGAGCGCGGCAGGCGGTAGAACGTCTGAAGCTCCACCCGTAGATGCTGTTTTGCGCCAAGGTTCTCGGGCGTCAGCTCGGTCTTCTGGATACCCCATTTGTGATAGTTCTCGGGTGAAGTATCAAGGAGCGGATTGACCGTCATGGTCCAGTTGAGCCGCCGCGCGGGCGCGCCTTGCTGAATGTTCAAAAGAAATTTCAGCGCGCGCACGAAGATACCCTTTTCATGGGCCAAGGGCACCGGCGCGTGCCACTCGAAAAAATTCATCCCGATGTCGAAATCGAGCGACCAATCGGCCTGCGTGGTGATCATGCCCGCATCCATCCAAAGGTTGTCGTCGCGCTGATCCAGCACGGCCCAATCGCCTTGGGCCTGCCGGGTGATATACTCCATCGGGCCATAAGGCAGCGTGGCCTCATCAAGGAAGGTGAACGTGTCATCGATCCCCATCGGCTTGTTGATCCAACGCCATTGGTTGCCGTCGCGGTGCAACTCAAAGAGGTCCGGGTAATCCTCGGATTTGGCCACCATGATCAACTCAAGCAGGTCCCAGCCCGCCAGCGTCATATGCGGCAAGGACTGACAGCGCAGCGGATCATTGTCCAACACCAGCGCCCGGTCGCGCATCTCCGAGACGTAATGCTCATCCACGTCAAATCGGTTTTGAAAGACCGAGCCCTCGCGCCCGCCCCGGTGCGGCTCCATGTTGACCGAATACATGTAATCGTCCTTGTCGAACGGAAACGGGAAGCGCTTGATCGCCCAGGGCGAATTTTTGAAGGAGTAATCCTCGCGAAAGGTCTCGTCGTTGAACTGAATGGTCATGTTCGTCTCCTATCGGTCCAGAACAAGCGTCTTGCCCTGAAATCGGCTGACGCAGGGCATGATCTTGTCACCAGAGGCGTGCTCGGCCTCGGTGAGCCAGTGATCGTGGTGAATGAAAGTGCCATCATAGTCGATCACGTCCGTTTCGCATTGCCCGCAGGCCCCGCCACGGCAGAGATATGGCGCATCGACGCCCGCCCGCTCGATTGCCTCCAGAAGGCTCTCATGCTCGCCCACCTGCACGACCTTGTTCGACACCGCGAGCTTCACTTCAAAGGATTTGCCGGGTTTGGGGGCGAGGAATTCTTCGTGATGTACGGCTTCGCGCGGCCATCCCAGATCGGCGGCCGTCTTGCGCACCCAGTCGATCATGCCTTTGGGACCGCAGACATAGATATGCGTGCCCAAGGGCTGCCCATCCAGAAGGCTTTCCAGCGCGATGCGTTGGTTATCATCGTCGTAATAGACATGCACATGGTGCGGATATTGCTCGGTCAACGTGTCCGCGTAGGCTGCAAGACCTGCATTGCGCGCCGCGAAATGCAGCTCCCATTTGCCGCCTGTGCGCTCCATCTGCTTGATCTGCGACAGGAAGGGCGTGATGCCGATGCCGCCCGCGAAAAAGAGGTGTTTCTTGGCGCGCAGATCGAGGGGGAAGAGGTTGACCGGATAGCTGATCACCATCTCATCGCCAACAGAGACGTTGTTGTGCAAAAAGAGCGACCCGCCCCGCCCCTCATCATCGCGCCGCACAGAAATCGTGTAGGCGCTTTGGTCCATCGGGTCGGACATCAGGGAATAGGGGTTGAGGCGGGTCACGTCGCCATCCTTCATCTCGACCACGGTATGCGCCCCGCCTGAAAACATCGGCATCGGGCCACCATCCGTCCGCTCGAACCGGAAGCGGGTGATCAGCTCGTTCAGCGGCGTGACTTCTGTCACGCGCACGGCAATTTTCTCGGCGCCGCTCATTCGTAAATCCCCTTTGGTGCAGGCACGTTGCCCGGGTCTTCGGCGTCGATGCACACGCCCTGATAGGCGGCAATACGGCGCGAATAGTGATCACGCACAAACAGATTCAACCCGCAATGGGAGCAGACAAACGGATCAATCTCAACGTCCTCGGTAATGCCTTTGCAATGCACGCATTGCATCCGGCGCGCGGTCGATCCGCGATGTTCGGTCTGAATGGCGGTGTGCGGGATACCGTGGGTGACAGCGATCTGCATCACCTGCCCCATCATGCCTTCGGTGCCTGTGAGGTAAAGCTGAAGGCCCATCGCGGCATCGCTCAGCACGCGCTCGATCCGCTGCACGGTTGCGCCATAGGTGGGTGTTTCGCGGTATTGCAGCGGCTTCAGCGCTTCGAGCTTTGGGCCATAATCGGTGCCCTTGGCGATAAAAATGAGGTGGGTCTTGGCCATGAGATCAGGGGTGGCGATCTCCAGAATGGCCTCGGCGCCCTCGGCCTCGGCGATCATCAGATGATGCTTGCCCGGGCGCGGCTCCAGATTGCCCCAGACGGGGCGGCTTTTGATGGATGGCGGGAATTCGAATTTCGACATGCGTGTTTAACATCTCCTGCAGGTGGCATCGGGGCGGTTTAAATCCGGGGCCGCACGCGGGCCGCCCCGGATGTGTCGCTTCGGGGCTCAGCCTTTGGTGGTGCGGACCTTCTTGTCCTTGTCGTAGAATGGCATCTCTTCTGCGGTGGCGGCAATCTCGGTGCCATCCGCGTTGCGCACCGTCAGCTTCGTGCCCGGCTTGGCCGCAGCAACCGGCATGCGCGCGATGCCCACATTATGCCCGTTCAGCTCGGAATACATGCCATAAGTCACGTGACCAACCTGCTTGCCGTCTTGCAGCAAGGCCGCGCCCTCATCGGCAGGTGTTTTGCCCTCAAGCAGCACACCGTAGATCTTGAACCGCTCGCGGCCTTCCAGCGCATAGTGGTTCTCAGCGCCGACAAAGCCGGTCTTGCCAGGAGAGACAGTGAACTCCAGACCCAGCTCCCAAAGCGTATCGCCGCAGGGCGAGCCATCCTCGAACGGATAGGTCTCGGAATTGTCACCGGGGAAGAAGAGCAGATAGCTCTCCGTGCGCAGAAGATCGAGCGTGCTGAACTGCACTGGGCGGATGCCCATGCCTTTGCCATGCTCAAGGATGTTGTCCCAGATGTGCACCGCGTGACGACCCTGACAGAAAATCTCATAGCCCCGCTCACCAGTATATCCGGTGCGCGAGATCATGACAGGGCGATCAAAGAGCTTTGTCTGCATGATCCCAAAATAGGCCAGGTCGCGGATGCCCGGCACATGCTCGGCCAGAAAATCCACGGCCACGGGGCCTTGCAGCGACATATCGTGCAGATCATCATCAAAGATCACCGCAACGTTCTTGCCGGCGGCGGCCTCCATCAACTGCTCCATGCCCGTCCCGGTGCCATGCACAACCATCCAGTGATTGACCGACAGGCGGTAGATCACGCAATCGTCGACAAACTTGCCCTCGGGGCTGAGCATGCAGGCATAGACCGAGCGGCCCGGCATGATCTTGTCCACGTTGCGTGTGGTCACGCGGTCGATCACGGCGGCGGCGTGTGGCCCGGTGAGGTGCATTTTCTTGAGGCCCGACACATCCATCAGGCCCGCCTTGGTGCGCACGGCCTCATAATCGGCCTTCGCGCGCTCGGGCGTGTGGTCATAGAACCAAGCGGTCCCCATGCCGTTCCAATCCTCAAGCTCCCCGCCAATTGCTTCATGACGCTTTGCGAGTGCGGATGTTCTCCAGATGATGGCCATCGATTCCCCCTGTTGGTTTTGTTGTTGAGTGTCGCCGAACATTGAGCCTCAGGCAAAACCAAAAAGCAAGAATATGGTGCAACTTTTTTCACTGGCAGGCAATATGCCTGAAAAATGGAAAGGGCCGCGCAATGGCGGCCCTCCCTTCACATCATGTGGCACTTATTTAGTGTAGCGCGCTGTCTTCTTAGTTTCGGACGCTTGGCCATAAACCAGAACGCCGACACAGATGATTGCTGCAATCGCGGTGCAGATCCCCGGCAGGGCAGAGCCCCAGCCAACGAACATAGCCCCATCGACGACGGCCCAATCTGCGGTTTCATATGGAAAACCAAACATAAGTCTCTCCTTGTCCTTGGATTATTCGCCGGGCGCGAGGTTTACACCGGGGGCGGGAATGCCCTCGGGATAGCCATGCGTCGGCACTTTGACTTCATCCATACCGGCAACCTCGGCACCCTCGGGGATACGGAGCATGCCCAGCATCTTGAGGACAAGCGAGACCACGTAGCCTGGCACGAAGCCCAGAAGGAAGAAGACCACAGCCCCAACGATCTGGCCCATAAGGCTGATCGTCGGCGCCCCTTCGCCCTGAAGCGATGGATAGCCGGAAGCGAACACACCCAGCAAGATCACGCCGTAAAGGCCGATCGTGCCGTGCACGGTCACCGCCCCCACCGCATCGTCGATGCCGCGGTTTTCCAGCCAGTTCGCACACGGCTTGAGAATGATCCCCGCCGAGAAGGCGATGACAAACGCCATGGCCGGATAATAGATATCCATGCCCGACGCGACCGAGATGATCCCCGCCAGAGCGCCCGACATCATCCAGAACGGATCACGTGTAAGAACCCAAGAACCGATGATCCCGCCCGAAATCCCCATGAGGATGTTGAACGACAGCGCCGACAGCGTGATGGGTGTGCCATAGATCGTGGACGGCTTGTCCGCGAACCAAGACCAAGCCTCGCCCGGCACGATCACACAAGCCATGAGGAAGCCCCAGAAGCCGACGATGATCAGCATCAGGCCCACAACCGTCATGGGCATGTTGTGCCCGGCGATGTGGTTGGCTGTGCCATCGGCGTTGAACTTGCCGATACGCGGGCCGAGGTTGATCAACACACCCAGCGCGAAGAACCCGGCAACTGCGTGGACAAGTCCCGCCGCACCAAAGTCATGCACGCCCCACTGCGTGACGAGCCAGCCATCCGCATGCCAGCCCCAAGCCGCAGCCACGACCCAGGCGAAGGAGCCGAGGACAACCGCGAGGATGACAAAGCCGACAGTCTGAATCCGCTCGATAACGGCGCCCGACATGATCGAGGCTGTTGTGGCGGCAAACAGAGCAAACGCGCCAAAGAAGACGCCCGATGCCTGATCGGCAATGTTCGGCCCCATATACTGCGCGCTCTCGCCCCAGCCCCATGCGATGGCATTGGCGTATTCGATGCCCGAAATACCCGCAGGACCCGGTGCGCCCGGAAGACCCGTGGGGAAGCCCCAATAGACCCACCAGCCAAAGAAATAGAAGGTCGGGATCATGAACGCGAAAGCGAGGATGTTTTTCACACCCGAGCTCAGCACGTTCTTGAGCCGGGATGCCCCCATCTCATAGGCAAGAAATCCCGCATGGATGATGATCATCAGCGGGATTGTCAGATAGTAAAACGTCTCGGCAAATGTCGTGTTCGTCGTTGCCGCCGACGATTGAAGTGCGGCGACCTGCGCCGCCAGTTCGGCAATCTGTTCTTCCACAATTATTCCCCTGTTTCTCTGTCGTTTGACATTATCGTTGGTGCGCATATGCGCGTGAGGAGTTTATGAAAACACGTGACCCCCGATCCGGCCAGTCTTTTTTTGCCTCAGGGGAAATTTATTTTACCAGTAGTTGAGCGGATGAAGCTTTGATGCTAGCTTTTGATTCGAAAGTTTCCAAACCTGAGGGAGGATGCGTGATATGTGCGGTATCGTGGGGCTGTTTCTAAAAGACAAAGCGTTGGAACCCAAATTGGGCGAGATGCTGACGGATATGTTGATCACCATGACGGATCGCGGCCCCGACAGTGCGGGCATCGCAATTTATGGTTCAGATACAAAGGGTAAGGCCAAGCTGGTCGTCCAATCGGACGTGCCTGAACAGGACTTCCCCGGACTGGATATCGCCATGGCCCAAAGCCTTGGCGGGCCGGTGTCGATCCGGGTGAATGATACCCACGCCGTTCTGGAAATGGGTGCAGAGCTTTTGGAAGTCGCGCGCAGCCGCCTGAGCGAGGTCAATCCCCGCGTTCGGATGATGAGCCGCGGTGAAAATCTTGAAATCTACAAAGAAGTGGGTCTGCCTAAAGATGTGGCAACACGCTTCGATATTGCCCAAATGTCGGGCAGTCATGGGATTGGCCATACCCGCATGGCCACCGAATCAGCCGTAACCACGATGGGAGCACACCCGTTCAACACCGGCGCGGATCAGTGCCTCGTGCACAATGGCTCGCTCAGCAATCACGCCAGCCTGCGCCGCAAGCTGCGCCGGCAGGGCGTGCATATCGAGACCGAGAACGACACCGAAGTAGGCGCGGCCTACCTCACATGGCGGATGATGAACGGTGCCACTTTGGGCGAGGCGCTGGAAAGCAGCCTTGACGATCTCGACGGGTTCTTCACATTCGTGGTTGGAACAAAGGACGGGTTTGGCGTGGTCCGTGATCCGATTGCGTGCAAGCCCGCCGTTCTGGCCGAAACCGATCAATATGTGGCGTTCGGATCCGAGTACCGCGCGCTGGTGAACCTGCCGGGGATCGAGCATGCCCGTGTTTGGGAACCCGAGCCCGCCACCGTCTATTTCTGGAGCCATAAAGGGGCACCAACAGCACATGAGAAGGCCGCGTAAATGCAAACATTCGACCTAGAGGCCCAAGGCCTGCGCAATTTGAATTCCGCGCTGCACGCACAGTCGGCCAACACGAACCAGACCGTCTGGGAAGTGATCAACCCCAAGGGTAGCCATGCCATCGCCGTTGGCCTTGACGCGCCCATAGAGGTAAATGTGCGCGGGCATACCGGCTATTACTGCGGCGGGATGAACAAGCAGGCCACGATTCATGTCGAGGGCTCTGCCGGACCGGGCGTGGCCGAAAACATGATGAGCGGCACCGTCGTCATTGAGGGTGACGCCAGCCAATATGCCGGGGCCACGGGCCGGGGCGGCACGCTTGTGATCAAGGGCAATGCCTCATCGCGTTGCGGCATCTCCATGAAGGGGATCGACATCATCGTGCACGGCAATATCGGCCATATGAGCGCGTTCATGGCCCAGTCGGGCAACATGGTCGTGTGTGGCGACGCGGGCGATGCGCTGGGTGACAGCCTCTATGAGGCGCGGCTTTTCGTGCGCGGCTCGGTAAAATCTCTGGGCGCGGATTGCATCGAGAAAGAGATGCGCCCCGAGCATATCGCCCTGCTGACCGAGCTGCTTGAAAAAGGCGGCTGCGATGCCAAGCCGGAAGAGTTCAAGCGCTATGGCTCGGCCCGTAAACTTTATAATTTCAACATCGACAACGCATATTAAGAGGGGGCCGCCATGAAAGATGACGCCAAAGGCGCACCGCGCACCGTTCCGATCCAGTCGGCAACCTTCACCAACCCGATCAATGCCGAAATCCGCCGCGCGGCGGCCACCGGCATCTATGATATCCGGGGTGGCGGGGCGAAACGCAAAGTGCCCCATTTCGATGATCTGCTCTTCTTGGGCGCGTCGATCTCGCGCTACCCGCTCGAAGGCTACCGCGAAAAATGTGACACCAACGTCACCCTCGGCACACGCTTTGCCAAAAAGCCGATCGAGTTGGATATTCCGATCACTATCGCGGGGATGAGCTTCGGGGCTCTCTCAGGTCCCGCTAAAGAGGCGCTGGGACGTGGTGCTACTCTTGCGGGCACATCGACCACGACCGGCGATGGCGGCATGACCGAAGAAGAGCGCGGCCATTCCAAAAAGCTGGTCTATCAATATCTGCCCTCGCGCTACGGCATGAACCCTGACGACCTGCGCCGTGCCGACGCGATTGAGATCGTTGTCGGCCAAGGCGCAAAGCCTGGCGGCGGCGGTATGCTTCTGGGTCAGAAAATCTCGGACCGTGTGGCCGAGATGCGCAACCTGCCCAAGGGCATCGACCAACGCTCGGCCTGCCGCCACCCTGACTGGACCGGGCCGGACGATCTGGAGATCAAAATCCTTGAGCTGCGCGAGATCACGGGCTGGGAAAAGCCGATCTACATCAAGGTTGGCGGCACACGGCCCTATTACGACACAACGCTGGCCATCAAGGCGGGCGCGGATGTGGTCGTTCTGGACGGGATGCAGGGCGGCACGGCAGCCACGCAAGATGTGTTTATCGAGCATGTCGGCTTGCCGATCCTCGCCTGCATCCGTGAGGCCGTTCGCGCGCTTCAGGATCAGGGCCTGCACCGTGAGGTTCAGCTGATTGTCTCGGGCGGTATCCGCAGCGGGGCGGATGTGGCAAAGGCGATGGCAATGGGCGCGGATGCGGTTGCCATCGGCACGGCGGCGCTGATTGCGCTGGGCGACAATGATCCACGCTGGGAGGCGGAGTATAACGCGCTCGGCACGACCGCTGGCGCCTATGACGATTGGCATGAGGGGAAAGACCCTGCGGGCATCACCACGCAGGACCCGGAATTGATGAAACGCTTTGACCCCATTGAGGGCGGGCGGCATCTCAACAATTATCTCAAGGTGATGGCCCTCGAGGCGCAAACCATCGCGCGCGCCTGCGGCAAGAACCACCTGCACAACCTTGAACCCGAGGACCTGTGCGCGCTGACCATGGAGGCTGCCGCCATGGCGCGCATCCCTCTGGCTGGCACCGATTGGTATCCCGGAAAACCCGGCACCAATTTCTGAACCACCCCGCAGGGCGCGGCCATAACGGCTCGCGCCCTGTTCGTTTCAACTCCGACGCAATAACGTCGTCTCACCGAAGCAGCACCGACAGGGAACAACAAAAAAATGACCACCGATCTGGCCCAATTCGCCAAGGACAATGGCGTCAAATATTTCATGATCTCCTTCACCGACCTCTTCGGCGCGCAACGCGCCAAGCTGGTCCCCGCGCAAGCGATTGCGGACATGCAAGAGGACGGCGCAGGCTTTGCGGGCTTCGCGACCTATCTCGACCTCACGCCCGCGCATCCCGATATGCTGGCCGTGCCGGACCCCTCTTCGGTTATTCAGCTTCCATGGAAACCCGAGATCGCATGGGTCGCGGGTAATTGCGTGATGAACGACGAAAATCTGGCGCAGGCGCCGCGCAACGTGTTGCGCCGTCTGATTGCCGAGGCCGCAGAAGAGGGCATGCATGTCAAAACCGGCATCGAGGCCGAGTTTTTCCTGCTGACGCCAGAGGGCGAAGAGATCTCGGACGAATTCGATACCGCGGAAAAGCCTTGCTATGACCAGCAGGCGATGATGCGCCGCTATGAGGTGATCCGCGAGATTGCCGATTACATGCTCGATATGGGCTGGGGCCCCTATCAGAACGACCATGAAGATGCGAACGGCCAGTGGGAGATGAATTGGGATTTCGACGATGCCTTGTCCACGGCGGACAAGCACAGCTTCTTCAAATTCATGACCAAATCCGTCGCCGAAAAGCATGGCTTCCGTGCCACCTTCATGCCCAAGCCCATCGAGGGCCTTACAGGGAATGGCTGCCACGCGCATATCTCCGTCTGGGACGCGCCGGGTAAGGACAGCAAGGTCAACGTATTTGCCGGTAATGGCGATGGACAAACCGGCGAAGTGGGGCTTTCCGAGCGCGGCAAGCATTTCCTCGGCGGGATCATGAAGCACGCCAGCGCGCTGGCCGCGATCACCAACCCCACGGTGAACAGCTACAAGCGGATCAACGCGCCACGCACCATGTCGGGGGCCACTTGGGCGCCCAATACGGTCACATGGACCGGCAACAACCGCACGCATATGGTGCGTGTGCCCGGCCCTGGCCGGTTCGAGCTGCGCCTGCCCGATGGCGCGGTGAACCCCTATCTCTTGCAGGCGGTAATCATTGCGGCAGGCCTGTCCGGTATCCGCTCCAAGGCTGATCCCGGCAAGCGCCACGACATCGACATGTATGCCGAGGGTCACAAAGTGCGCGGCGCGCCGAAGCTGCCGCTCAACATGCTGGACGCACTACGCGAGTATGACAAAGACAAGGGTCTGAAAGCCGCCATGGGGGAAGAGTTCTCCGCCGCATACCTGAAGCTGAAGCATCAGGAATGGAACAAATACGTCTCGCATTTCTCCAGCTGGGAAAAGGCGAACACGCTGGATATCTGATCCAACTGCGATCAATTCAGCGCCGCGCCGGGGTGTCCCTCGGCGCGGCGTTTTTGTGTCTGGCCGATGGCGCTTCCGCCGCGCTGCGCATCGCGGTAAACTACGGCCAACTCGCTCAGCCAAGGCCCGCGCCCCATGTCCCTCGCCCCCGTCCCATCAGCCCTGCCCAATGACGCGCCCCTCAGCGCCACGGTGCAAACCGTGGTAAACGCGATCTACGCCCGCATCCAGAGCGGCGATTACGGCGTGGACGCGCGCCTGCCGTCTGAGCGTCAACTCGCGTCGGAACTGCATGTCGCCCGCAACACGGTGCGCGAGGCGCTGGATGCGTTAGAGGGGCACGGGCTCATCCGGCGGCGCGCAGGCTCGGGCAGTTTCGTGAACCCACCCGGTACGCCCGAGCCCACCAACCCCCACAGCGAGATCGCCGCCGCCTCAAGCCCGCTGGACCTGCAAGTGGTGCGCGGCATCCTTGAGCCGGACATGGTGCGCCTTGCGGTGGTGAACATGCCCCCGCGCGCGATTGAGGCCCTTGGCGAGACGCTGAGCGAGATGGAGACGATCACAACCGATGCGGATGCGTTCGTGCGGCTGGAGGAGGCGTTTTATCGCAAGATCGCCAACGGGACGGGTAATCCGCTCATCGCGGGCTGCTATGATCTGGTGATTGATGCATGCCGCCAAAGCTTTCGCGCGGCACAGCTTCGGCGGCATCTTACCCCCGCCCGGATCGAGGATTACCAGAAGCGCTACAACAGCCTTTTCAACGCGATCGCCGCGCGCGACACAGAGGCCGCCGTGGAGTTCATCAAGCTCCATCTCATTGAGGAACAACGCCTCTTGTTGCAAGACGGCTAGCGGGCCACCAAGGCCTCCAGCCCCGCGCGGCGCTGATACCACATCTGGCCCAGCGCCTCCATTTCGCGGCGCAGTCCAGCCTCATGCCGGCTCAGCCACGCGGGCACAGACTCAAAGCTCACGATGCGCGCCTTGCCGCGCCGGATCTGCACAACGGGCCAATCACCCACCAGCGCGTTGTCCACGCCAAAGAGACCACGCCCCCACCATTCCGCCTCACCGAAGGCGTGCATCACCTGCCCCTTTTGCTTCAACGAAGCCATCACCGCCCCCGAGGCGGTAGACGCCGCATGGGTGACCGCCTCGCCCCAGATGTCGAGAATAGCGGCATATTCCCAGCTGACCGCGCTCCAATCGCCGGGGTAGCGGGCGTTGTATTCCGTGTAGAACGCTTTGGGCCGGTTGAAAAAGAAGGCCTTGTCTGCAAGCGCAGGGTCATCGAAATCTGGAAACTGGAACGTGACGCCCTCCATGAACTCCGCCGAGGTGCGTGCGATCAACCGCGCGTAATTGTCGAACGTGCAGGACAGGATCTGGCCCGAGAAGCCCGCGGCAAACGCGGCCTCGGTCAGGGCCTGCACCATAGGCGGGTAGGAGGTGCACCAACACAGCAGATCCGGATTGTCCGCCATCATCGCGGCCACAATCGCGCGCGCGTCACCGCCCGCGGCGGGGTATTGGACCTCTGCCGTGACCGCCGCACCTTCGGCGGCAAAGGCCGCGCGATATGTGGCGAGCGAGGGCAGTCCCATGGCATCAACCTGCGCGCAAAGGGCCACCCGGCGCGGCGCGCGCCCCCTGCAAAGGTAGGACACGCCCGTGACCGCATAGACCGGATGCACCTCGCTGGGCGCAATGAGGTAGGGCGTGTCGGGCGATAGGTCACTGGGCAGAAGGGTCGAGGTAAGCACCCGGCGTGCGTTGAGAAAGGGCAGCGCGGCCCGCGGGCCCGCGCCACCCAAGGTAAGGATGAGCTGAGCGGCACCTTCATCCACAAGCTGCGCGGCCCCGGCCTGCGCGCGCTCGGGGTCATCACCGCAATCATAGGGCAAAAGTTCGACCCGCCTCCGCTCGGCCCCAATGCGCAGACCACCGGCCGCATTCACCTGGTCGACCCAGATGCGGCAGCCATTCAGCCCTGGGCGTCCCCAGCCTTCGGCCACACCGCTGAGCGGCGCGAGAAAGCCGATTCGGACCGGAGTGCTCGACATCTGGTCCAAACGCGGCAAGCGCCCCGAGACTGATAGAAACTGCGCAAAACTGTTTTGTGACATGGCCTCGACCCGCAGTGCCGCCTGTCTGTGCAGGTCTTCATCAGGCCCAAACAAGCAGCGGTGAATCGCCTTGACACAGAGCCGTCAACGCGCTTTGAATTGGTATAAACCACACCATAAAATGATAAGACCAATTTTTCAAGCGGTCTGAACCAGCGGGAGACCAATCCATGACAAAACGTATCGCAATCCTCGGTGCAGGCCCCTCAGGTCTTGCGCAATTGCGCGCCTTTCAATCGGCCAAGCAAAACGGTGAGGATATCCCCGAGATCGTCTGTTTCGAGAAGCAGGCCAATTGGGGCGGTCTTTGGAATTACACCTGGCGCACAGGTGTGGACCAATATGGTGAGCCTGTGCACGGCTCCATGTATCGCTACCTGTGGTCGAACGGGCCGAAAGAGGGTCTGGAGTTTGCCGATTATTCCTTCGAGGAACATTTTGGCAAGCAAATCGCGAGCTACCCGCCCCGCGCCGTCCTCCTCGACTATATCGAGGGCCGCGTGAAGAAGGCCGGTGTGCGCGACTGGATCCGTTTCGAGACAGCCGTGCGCCGCGTGGAGGAGACCAACAAGGGCTTCAAGGTCACCGTTTGCGACCTGCCCAAGGGCGAGGAATACAGTGAAGAGTTCGACCATGTGATCTGCGCCACAGGCCATTTCTCGACGCCCAACGTCCCCGAGTTCGAGGGCTTCGACCATTTCGAGGGCCGCGTTCTGCACGCCCATGATTTCCGCGACGCACTTGAGTTCAAGGGACAAGATATCCTGATCGTTGGCACATCCTACTCGGCCGAGGATATAGGCTCGCAGCTTTGGAAATACGGCGCGAAGTCAATCACCGTCAGCCACCGCACGGCCCCCATGGGCTACAAGTGGCCTGACAACTGGGCAGAGGTGCCGCTTTTGACCAAGGTCGACGGCAAGACCGCCTATTTCAAGGATGGCACCAGCCGCGAAGTGGATGCAGTGATCCTGTGCACCGGCTATCAGCACCATTTCCCCTTCATGGACGAGGCGCTGACCCTGCGCACGGCCAACCGTCTGGCCACCGCCGACCTCTACAAGGGCGTGGCCTTCGTGCACAACACCGACCTTTTCTATCTCGGGATGCAGGATCAGTGGTTTACCTTCAACATGTTCGACGCGCAGGCATGGTGGGTCCGTGATGCGATCATGGGCAAGATCGAGATCCCGACGGACAAGGCCGTTCTGATGGCCGATGTGGCCGACCGGGTGGCGCGCGAAGACGCGGGCGAGACCGACTATGACGCGATCTGGTATCAGGGCGATTACATCAAGGAGCTGATCGCCGAGACGGATTATCCCAGCTTTGACGTCGAGGGCGCGTGCAAGGCCTTCAAGGAGTGGAAAGGCCACAAGAAGGAAGGCATCATGACCTTCCGCAACAACAGCTACACTTCCGTCATGACCGGCACCAAAGCGCCCGTTCATCACACGCCCTGGAAGGACGCGCTGGACGACAGCCTTGAGGTCTATCTGCAAAACTGATGCGCCTGCTGGTGTTTCAACACACACCGGGAGAACATCCCGGACGTTTCACCGGTCTGATCGCTCAGGCCGGTGATACTGCGCATGTGGTGCGCCTCTTTGACGGAGAGGCGATCCCCGATCTGGCTGGCTTCGACGCGCTGCTGGTCATGGGAGGTCCGATGGATGTGTGGGAGGAAGACGCGCACCCCTGGCTGCGCCCAGAAAAGGCGGCGATCGCCGAATGGGCCGGGGCCGGGCGCCCCTATCTTGGCGTCTGCCTCGGGCATCAGCTTCTGGTGGAGGCCATGGGGGGACGCTGTGGCAAGATGGCGACCCCTGAAATTGGCGTGAGCCAGATTGGGTTGACCGATGAGGGGCGCGCAGATGGTCTTTTGGACGGCCTGCCTGATCCCTTGCGTGTGATGCAATGGCACGGCGTTGAGGCCGAGGCCCTCCCCGAGGGCACAATCCTGCTGGCCAGCAACGCCGCCTGCCACACGCAGGCGATCCGCGTGGGCAATTGTGCCTGGGGCGTGCAGTTTCACCCAGAGATCGACGAAGGTCTGGTCAGCTACTGGATGGGTGATCCGGGCAACCGCGCCGCGGCGATAGATTGGCTCGGCTCGGTAGAGGCGGCCGATCGGTTCGCGTCGGATAGTGCCGCGCATGTGCCTCTGGCAGCACGGCAATCGGCAGCGCTTTACGCGCGGCTGCGTGGGTCGGTCTAAAACGTCTCGCGTTTGACCTGGGTCGCAGATTTGATGCAAAACGCCAAAAGACTCGAAGGCTGTGGGCCTTTTGCGTTTTTCCCGTCTCGGCAAATACACAAAAGGCTTTAAAGCGTCTCGCCCACCACATTGCCGTCATTCACAAGGATCATCGCCACCCGTCTGAGGGTCGCGCGCAGACGGTCCACATGGGCCCCCGCATGGCCCAGATCATCCAGCGTTTTGTCCATGATGCTCAGCCAATCCTCAGCATCCTTGGTGAAGATCGGCACATGCTCATGGATCTGCTTCACGTTCATATGGCGGTGCGTTTCCATGTAATAGGGCCGCCCGCCCATGAAGCCGCAAAGGAAGTTGAACTGCTCCTCTCGGGTATGGGCGAGGCCATGGCCGTTGCGGTGCAGATCGACGATATTCTGCCCCTCGGGCAGAGATTCGACCAGATCATAGAAATGCTCGACCAGCTCTTTGAGCGACGGCTCCCCACCTATCTGGTCAAGGACGCTCACGAGCGAGGGCGCTCTTTCTTCGGATCATAGGCCGCAAACGGCACGATCGTTGCGGGCAGGCGCTTTTGGTGACCATCGAGCTTACCCACCTCGACGGCCGCGCCAAACTCTGCATGGGCCACGTCGATCCGCGCCAGGGCGATGTTCTTGCCCAGAAGCGGCGAGCGCATGGAGGACGTCACCTCGCCAATCTGTGCGCGGCCGATATGGATGCAATCGCCATGATCCACGGCCACGTTGCTGTCGATCTCAAGGCCGACCATGCGGCGCGATGGATGCTCCTTGCGCCGTATGAGCGCGTCACGCCCGATGAAGTCATCCTCCTTGGATTTGAGCGGCACGGTAAAGCCCACGCCCGCCTCGAACGGATCGGTCTGATCAGAGAAATCATAGCCCGCAAAGATTAGCCCCGCCTCTATGCGCACCATGTCCAGGGCCTCAAGCCCCATGGGTTTGAGCCCATGCGGTTGGCCCGCCTGCCAGATAGCATCGAAAATCTCTTCGCAATCCTTGGGGTGGCACATCACCTCGTAGCCCAGCTCGCCGGTATAGCCCGTGCGCGAAACGACGAAGGGGGTGCCGCCCTCGTTATAGAGCCGCGCAGGCGTGAACCGGAACCAGCCAAGCTGATCAAACTCGGGATTATGCGGCGCGGTCCAGACCAGATCACGCAGGATATCCCGCGAGGCAGGGCCTTGGACGGCCACATTGTGCAGCTGATCTGTAGAGGAGCGCACGAGAACCTTCAGGCCCAGCTTCTCGGCCTGCTCACGGATCCACTCCCCGCCATAATCATTCCCACCGATCCAGCGGAAGTTATCCTTGGCCAGCCGGAAGACCGTGCCATCGTCGATCATTCCGCCGTGCTCGTAACACATGGCTGTATAGACAACGCCACCCACGGCCAGAGTTTTCATATTGCGCGTGAAGACATATTGGCAAAGCGCCTCTGCGTCCGGGCCGGTGATCTCAAACTTGCGCAGAGGGCTCAGATCCATGATCACCGCCTCTTTGCGGCAGGCCCAATATTCCTCGATCGGCCCCGTTTCGGCAAAGCCGTTGGCCAGCCAATATCCATTGTATTCAATAAAATTGCGGGTGTGTTTGGCAAAGCTGTCGTGGAAACCGGTCTGTTTTGTCATCTTTGCCTCGGAATCTGGTGTCGGGCGATAAGCGACCGACTTTTGGAATGTTTCGGAGCCGCTATAGGTGCGGATGTGAATGTCGGTGGGGTTCCAGCCGTTGGCCGCGCTGGTATCATCGGGACAGGCAGAGCTTACGCAGACCAGATCAGTCAGCGCGCGCAAGAGCACGTAATCGCCGGGGCGTGACCATGGCTCATCCAGATACATGACGCCGTGATCGTCGAGAAATGTATTGAAGAAGAAGTTGATTGCCATCCAACCGGGACGCCCTGTGACGTTATATTGCGCCAGCGCCTTGTTGAAATTTTCCGAGCAGTTCACATGGCCGGGATAGCCGATGTCATCGTAAAACTTGGCCGAGCAGGCCAGCGCGAAGGCGTCATGGCGTCCGCATGTATCCTGCACCACCTCGACCAGCGGCAACATCTCCTGATCATAGTATTTCGCGTGCAGGCCGGGCATCGGATAAGCGTGCCCCATCAGCGTGCGGGTCGTTGTCACGTCCAGCGCATGTTCGATCCCCTTGTCCAGCTTGCGGGCAGAGAAACACTCAAAATCCGTGCATTGGCGTCCATCGACATCAATGATCTGGATGTAATCGCCAGCTTTTACGAAATAGGCCTCGGCCGTGGCATTCTCGATACGGATGCTTTGCTGCGGTTCAGCCAGAGGGTCGGGCAACTCAAACTTTACATGGCTCTTGATCACCGCGCGGGTGACCACCACGGTGAGCGGGGTCAGCGTGTTTTGAGCCTCGAAATCCATCGCAGCGCCTGGGGCTGAGATGATCACGATGCCGTCGCGCTGGATTGTGAAGCTCTCTTCCGTTTTCGCGGGCGTAGCTGCGTCGAACATCCGCACGCCGCGCGCCTGCGCCAGATCCAAGCCCCGCGCCTGAAGGCCCAAACGCAAGCTGCGCAGCGATCCAATCGGCCCTGCCAGAAGGCTCTTCAACCCACCCGCATCGCAATTCTCAGGCGCGCCAATGATCCCTGTGTCCATGGACCCGGACGAATCAGCCGCCACAATCTCGCAGGGCTGCCCGCCCTCATCATTGATCACACTGAATTTGTCACCGGCCTCCACGGGGATCAGGATCGCGCCACCCCCTTCGACCACATAACGCTCAACCCCTTTGGGGAGCGAGAAAACACGGGGCTGGATGATTTCGCTCGGGCGCGGCGGACCGGGCTGAACCTTGGGGTATGCATCGTCGAGCATTGAGCAGTCCTTCCTGATGTCACAGCCGCGGGGGCCTTGTTGCATCTGTGGAAAAATTATTTAACAGTGAGAATATAGCCAAGAGGCGCACCTCGCAAGCTGGACGATGCAACGGGTATGACGAATCATCAAATTAATTTTCTGGGATGGGTGCTTTTCATCATCTTGGCGATCGGGTTTTGCATAGCAAGTATCGGGCATTTCTGGGCCATGTTCGGATCGGTTTTCTTTCTCGTGGCCTGCCTTGTCTTTGTAATCCCGTTTTTCCGAAGAGGTCGCTGAATGCTCACACTCGGCGTTGGCCTCATCGCAGCACTGTGCTGGGGCATTCACGACATCTGCGTGCGTTATGTCTCGCAGCGTGGTGGTATCTTCCCGGCACTCACCACTGTGCTGATCGTGGGCGCACTGATCATGGCGCCTGTGGCGTTAGGCCTTGGCGACTGGTCGCAGATGGGTGCACGCGCTTACGGGCTGAGTGCTGCAAGCGGGCTGGCCTTCACCCTTGCTTGCGTCGGGCTCTACAAATCCTTCGGCATCGGACCCGTGCGGCTGGTGGCACCCATCGTGGGCTCCTACCCTGCGTTGTCGATCGCCTGGGCCGCCGCCTCGGGGCAGGCGGTCAGCTGGGATCAATGGCTGGCGGTGTTCTGCGTCATCGCCGGGGTTGGGATCGTGGGTATTCTCACCGATGACGAAGATGTCGGCGGCAGCAAACGCGCGGCCATGCTCTGGGCCTTGGCGGGTGCGGTCGGGTTTTTCATGGCCTTCGCCTTGGGCCAATCCGCAAGCCAGGCGGGCAGCGAGTTCCCTGTGATCCTTATGACGCGTCTCGTGGCGGTGGGTGCGGTTTTGGTGCTGCTCTTTGCCTCTGGTGCACGGCAGATGCCTGCGCGGTCAGCATGGCCACTCCTGGCCCTGATGGGGCTTTTGGACTGCGTGGCCTTGGGCATCATTATCTATGCTGGCGGGATGCCACGGCCCGAATTTGCAGCCGTGGCCGCCTCCACCTTCGGGATGATTACAATCCTTTTGGCATGGGCCTTCCTTAAGGAGCGCGTCTCCCCCGGCCAATGGGCCGGGGTCGCACTCGCTTTCGCAGCTATAGGCTATCTGGCGTTACTTTAGGCGGTCAGGCCTTCTGGCTCCGGCAGGCCATTGGCACGACAACACGCCGTCAACGTATTGGCCAGAAGACACGCGATAGTCATCGGCCCCACACCGCCGGGCACGGGCGTGATCGCCCCCGCCACAGCCGCGCAGCTGTCGTAATCCACATCACCCACTAGCCGGGTCTTCTCGCCATTGGGCACCCGGTTGATACCTACATCGATCACCGTCGCGCCTGGCTTGATCCAGTTGCCCGGCACCATCTCCGGACGGCCCACCGCCGCCACCACGATATCCGCCCGCCGCACAACATCCGCCAAATCCTTTGTCCGGCTATGCGCAATCGTCACGGTGCAGCTATCGCCCAGCAAGAGCTGCGCCATTGGCTTGCCCACGATATTGCTGCGCCCTATCACGACCGCATCCATCCCGGAAAGGCTCCCATGATGATCCCGCAGCATCATCAAACAGCCCAAAGGCGTGCACGGCACCATGCTCTTTTGCCCGGTGCCAAGCAGCCCCACATTCGAGATATGGAACCCGTCCACATCCTTCGCCGGATCGATGGAGCCGATCACAAGCTCCTCGTTCAAATGTTTCGGCAGCGGCAATTGCACCAAAATCCCGTGAATGCTCGCGTCCGCATTCAGCGCCTCGATCAGCGCCAATAAATCCGCCTCCGACGTGTCCACCTCAAGCCGGTGCTCGACGCTCTTCATGCCGACCTCAACAGTCTGCTTGCCCTTGGAACGCACATAGACTTGGCTCGCAGGGTCTTCGCCCACAAGCACAACCGCGAGCCCGGGAACAAGCCCATGCTCTGCCTTCAGACGCCCAACATGCTCACCCACCTGCGCCCGCACCCGGGCTGCAAATGCCTTGCCATCAATCACCTGCGCTGTCATCACGCGCTCCTTCATCTCGTTGATTTCATGGACGGTGTGAGATCACTCTCACCCAACCCTGCATCTTCTTCTTGCCGAAAATATCCCCCGCGCGGAGCGCAAGGCGTCGCCCTGAAAGGGCGGCGACCGGGGCGCGGGGGGCTCGATGCCCCCCAAGCCCCGCCCCCTCGATCAGAACAAGCCTTCGATCTCGCCCGCGGCGTTTAGACAAATCGTCTCCGCCGCTGGCGTGCGTGGCAGACCTGGCATCGTCATGATCTCACCGCAGACCACAACGACGAAGCCCGCGCCCGCGCTCAGCCGCACCTCACGCACCGGAACGGAATGACCCGTCGGCGCGCCGCGCAGGTTGGGATCAGTCGAGAAGCTGTATTGCGTCTTCGCCATGCAGATCGGCAGATGGCCATAGCCCTGCTCTTCCCAGAGCTTCAGCTGATCACGGATTTTCTTGTCGGCGAGCACCTCATCGGCGTGATAAATCGACTTCGCGATCCGGTTGATCTTGTCCCAAAGCGGCATCTCATCCGGGTAGATTGGCGAGAATTGGGCCTTACCACTCTCGGCGATCTCTGCCACGCGGGTGGCCAGCGCCTCAGACCCTTCCGAGCCAAGCTCCCAGTGCCGCGACAGGATCGCTTCGGAGCCTTGGCTCTTCACATATTCCTTGACCGCTTCAACCTCGGCGTCCGTGTCCGTCACGAAGTGGTTGATCGCAACCACGACCGGCACGCCGAACGACTTGATGTTGCCGATGTGACGTCCAAGGTTGGCACAGCCTTCCTTCACAGCGGCCACGTTCTCGGGGCCCAGATCAGCCTTTGCCACGCCGCCGTTCATCTTCATCGCGCGTACGGTGGCGACCAGAACCACGCAATCGGGCGCGATCCCTGCCTTGCGGCACTTGATATTCATGAACTTCTCTGCGCCCAGATCAGCGCCAAAGCCCGCTTCCGTAACCACGAAATCCGCGATCTTGAGCGCCGTCGTAGTGGCCGTGACCGAGTTACAGCCATGCGCGATATTAGCAAACGGGCCGCCATGCACGAAGGCCGGGTTATTCTCCAGCGTCTGCACGAGGTTGGGCTGCATCGCATCCTTCAGAAGAACCGTCATTGCCCCCGCCGCCTTGATATCACGGCAGAAAACCGGGCTTCGGTCGCGGCGATACGCCACGATCATGTCGCCCAGACGCTTTTCGAGATCCTTGAGGCCGCTCGCCAGACACAGGATCGCCATGACCTCGGAGGCCACAGTAATGTCGAACCCATCCTCGCGGGCAAACCCGTTCGAGACACCGCCCAGCGACGATGTGATCTGACGCAAGGACCGATCATTCATGTCCACAACACGCCGCCACACGACACGCCGCGTGTCGATATCAAGATCATTACCCCAATAGATGTGGTTGTCGAGCATCGCGCTCAGCAGCGCATGGGCAGAGGTAATAGCGTGGAAATCGCCGGTGAAGTGGAGGTTCATATCCTCCATCGGCACCACTTGCGAATAACCGCCACCAGCCGCCCCGCCCTTCATCCCGAAGTTCGGGCCGAGGCTCGCTTCGCGGATACAGACCATCGCCTTTTTGCCGATCCGGTTCAGGCCATCGCCCAGACCCACGGTCGTCGTCGTCTTGCCTTCGCCTGCAGGCGTCGGGTTGATCGCGGTCACAAGGATCAGCTTGCCGCTTTTGTTGCTCTGAACGGAATCGATGAAGGCCTGGGACAATTTTGCCTTGTCATGCCCATAAGGCAGCAAATGCTCGCCCGGAATCCCAAGCTTATCTCCAATCTCGGAAATAGGACGCTTCTGCGCGCCGCGCGCGATCTCGATATCGGATTTGTAGGCCATTGATGGGGTCTCCCAGTGTTTCGCCGCAATAGGCAGGGTGATTTAAGGTTTTATCAGGGGGCTGTCGCGCCGCGTCACTGCGCTGCGACAACTTCTTTCGGTTTTTCGACCTTTACGGCAGAGAATTTGAACTCGGGAATTTTTCCGTAAGGATCGACGGCTGGGTTGGTCAGGATGTTGGCCGCCGCCTCAACAAAGGCGAAGGGCAAGAAGACCATATCGGGGGACACCGCCCGGTCGGCGCGCGCCATGATATCAATCGTGCCGCGCTTGGTGGTGAGGCGCACTGTGCCGCCGGGCTCAATGCCCAGTTTGCGCAAGGTGGACGGGTGCAGAGAGCAGTTTGCCTCCGGCTCCACCGCATCCAGCACTGTGGCGCGCCGCGTCATGGACCCGGTGTGCCAATGCTCCAACTGCCGGCCCGTTGTGAGGATCATCGGATAGTCCTCATCCGGCACATCATCGGGCGCAATCACCGAGGCGGGCGTGAACCGCGCGCGGCCCGAGGGGCGCGGGAAGCCATCGCCAAAGACAATAGGCTGACCAGGGTCTTCCGGGCTGAGCGAGGGATAGGTCACCGCGCCCTCACGCTCCAAACGGTCCCATGTGATATTGTTCAGCGACGCCATGTTTTGCTTCATCTCCGCAAAGACATCCGCGGGGCTGTCGTAGCGCCAGTCGAGGCCAAGGCGGTTCGCCAGCGCCGTGGTGATCGCCCAGTCCTCGCGCGCCTCGCCGGGAGGGCTGAGCGCGGGGCGGCCCATCTGCACCTGCCGGTTGGTGTTGGTAACGGTGCCAGACTTCTCAGCAAAAGCACTGGCAGGCAGGATGATATCGGCGTAATTCGCCGTCTCGGTCAGGAAGATATCCTGCACCACGAGGCAATCGAGCTTGGCCAGCGCATCGCGCGCATGCTCCACATCAGGGTCGGACATGGCGGGGTTTTCGCCGAGGATATACATCGCCTTGATGTTGCCCTCATGGACCGCATCCATGATCTCGGTGACCGTGAGGCCCTTCTCGGCGCTGAAATCGCCCGTGCCCCAAACTTCGGTGAACGCGCGGCGCACGCCGTCATCGGTGACGCTTTGGTAATCCGGCAGGAACATCGGCACGAGGCCCGCATCGGAGGCTCCCTGCACGTTATTCTGACCGCGCAGCGGGTGCAGACCCGCACCCGGACGACCGACCTGCCCGGTCATCAACGCGAGGCTGATCAGGCAACGCGAATTGTCCGTGCCGTGGATATGCTGGCTGATGCCCATGCCCCAGAAGATCATCGCGGATTTGGCACCCGCAAAGGTCCGGGCAACGGCGCGCAGCTCTTCTGCCTCGATGCCGCAAATGCCGGCCATTTTCTCGGGCGTGAACTCGGCCAGATGCGCCTTTTCGGCCTCCCAGTTTTCGGTCATCGCCTGAATGTACTGCTTATCGTAAAGCTCTTCTTCGACGATCGTGTGCATGATCGCGTTGAGCATGGACACATCCGCGCCAGGGCGGAATTGCAGCATATGCGTCGCGAACCGCTTGAGTGCCTGACCACGCGGGTCCATCACGATAAGTCTGCCGCCACGTTTGGTGAACTGCTTGAAATAGGTGGCCGCGACCGGATGGTTTTCGATCGGGTTCGCCCCGATCACGATCGCCACATCTGCGTTCTCGATCTCGTTGAACGTGGCTGTCACAGCGCCCGAACCGACATTCTCGATGAGGGCCGCGACCGAACTTGCGTGGCAGAGCCGCGTGCAGTGATCGACGTTGTTATGGCCAAAGCCCTGACGGATCAGCTTTTGAAACAGATACGCCTCCTCGTTGGTGCATTTGGCCGAGCCAAAGCCCGCAACCTCGCGCCCGCGCCCCTTGAGGCCGCGGGCGGCCGCATCGAGCGCTTCGTCCCATGTCGCTTCGCGAAAATGCGTAAGCACATTGCCGGGATCGACGTTCAGGCCCTTGGCAGGCGCATCATCGCGCCGAATCAAAGGTTTGGTCAGCCGGTGATCATGGTGGATATAGTCGAACCCGAAGCGGCCCTTCACGCAAAGACGCCCCTCGTTGGCAGGGCCGTTGATGCCCTCGACATATTTGACTTTGCCGTCTTTGACCTTGAGGCTGATCTGGCAGCCAACGCCACAGAAGGGGCAGATGCTCTTGGTCTCGCTGTCGAAATCCGCGCTGTCGCCGCGCTGTTCTGCGTCCGTGACGCTCGCGGGCATCAAGGCTCCCGTCGGGCAAGCCTGAACGCACTCGCCGCAGGCGACGCAGGTGCTCTCGCCCATCGGGTCATTGAAATCGAACACCGGATAGCTGTCATGCCCGCGCCCGGCCATGCCGATCACGTCATTCACCTGAACCTCGCGGCAGGCGCGCACGCAAAGGCCGCATTGGATACAGGCATCGAGGTTCACACTCATCGCGACATGGCTGGAGTCCAAGAGCGGCACGCGCTGCTCTTCCAGCTTGGGCAGGCGGCTTGTGACGACACCGTTGGCCTCGGCCATATCCCACAAATGGCTGGACTTATCATGCGCGTCTGCGCGCTCGGGCTGATCCGCGACCAGCATCTCCATCACCATCTTGCGCGCCGACACGGCCCGGGCGCTCGCGGTGTGCACGACCATTCCCTCTTCCGCCTCGCGGATGCAGGACGCAGCCAGCACGCGTTCGCCCTCGATCTCGACCATGCAGGCGCGGCAATTGCCGTCGGGTCGGTATCCCGGCGCGGGCTTGTGACAAAGATGCGGGATTACGATACCCCGCCCATTGGCCGCCTCCCAAAGGGTCATACCGGGTGCGACGCTGACCGTCTCACCGTCAAGAGTGATGCTCACATGATCGGTCATGAGATTTCCTCCGGGAAGTGTTTCATCGTGGATCTGATCGGGTTGGGCGCAGCTTGTCCCAGACCGCAGATCGAGGCATCCGTCATTGCGGTGCACAGCTCCTCAAGGAGCGGCGCGTCCCATGTGTCGGCCTCCATCAGCTTCACGGCCTTTTCGCAGCCAACCCGGCAGGGCGTGCATTGACCGCAGCTTTCATCCTCAAAAAACCG
This sequence comes from Roseovarius sp., assembly GCA_049276875.1. Taxonomy (GTDB): domain Bacteria; phylum Pseudomonadota; class Alphaproteobacteria; order Rhodobacterales; family Rhodobacteraceae; genus Roseovarius. Next base: position 36,940 of record JBASXE010000153.1, read on the forward strand.
CAGCATGTTGAGGGCTGCCTGTTTGGCGCTGTCATGGTCCGACAGGACCACAACGGCAGCCGAGCCGATGAACGTGCCATGCGGTTGCAGCGTATCGAAATCCAGCGGGATGTCGTGCATCGACGCAGGCAGGAGCCCTGAGGACGGCCCGCCGGGCTGGTAGGCCTTGAAGCTGTGCCCGTCGAGCATGCCGCCCGCAGCCGCAATGATGTCTGTGATGGTCGAGCCCGCGGACAAGAGGTGAATACCGGGATTTTTCACACGGCCAGATACAGAGTAACTGCGCAGACCTTTGCGCCCATTATGCTCCACCCCAGACAGGATCTCGCCGCCCTCACGCAGGATGCGTGTGACCCAGTGCAGCGTCTCGACGTTGTTGACCAGCGTGGGCTGCCCGAAAATCCCCACTTGCGCCACGAACGGTGGACGGTGCCGGGGCAGACCGCGTTTGCCCTCAATGCTCTCGATCATCGCACTTTCTTCGCCGCAGATATACGCACCCGCACCACGCCGGACCTCGATATAGCCCGCCGGCGCGAGGCCCGCCGCCTCGATCGCCGCAATCTCATCGGCGAGGATTTTCAGCACGGCGGGATATTCATCGCGCATGTAGATATAGCAGCGCTCGGCCTCAACAGCCCAAGCTGCGATCAGCATTCCCTCAAGGAAGAGATGCGGCACCCGCTCAAGGTAATAGCGGTCCTTGAACGTGCCCGGCTCGCCCTCATCGCCATTAACGGCCAGATAGCGTGGGCCCTTGGCAGCCCGCACAAAGCCCCATTTGCGCCCTGACGGAAAGCCTGCCCCGCCAAGCCCGCGCAGGCCGGCGTCCAGTAGCTCCTGTTGCACGGCCTCGAACGCGGCATCAGTATTGTCGCCCGCGCGCAGGCGCTTGAGAACCTCGTAACCGCCCGCCGCAACATAGGCGCCCAGACGCTGATAATCGGGGACATGGGCGTGGGTGTCGCCGGCGGCAATCGCGGCGCGCACCTTTTCGGGTGTGGCGTGGTCGATATGGTTGTGGCCGATTTCCAGCACGGGGGCCGTGTCGCATCGGCCCATGCAGGGCGCGCGCAGCACGCGCACTTCGGAGGCATCAAGCCCGTCCTCGAGCGCGGCTTTGAGGGCCTGCGCCCCGGCCAGCTCACAGCTCAGCGAATCACATACACGGATCGTCAGGGCGGGGGGCGGCGTCTCGCCCTCGCGCACCACGTCAAAATGCGCGTAGAACGTCGCGACCTCATAGACTTCGGCCATGCTCAGGCGCATTTCCTCGGCCAAAGCGCGCAGATGACCTGCACTCAGGCACCCGTAAGCGTCTTGAATCAAATGAAGATGCTCAATCAGCAGATCGGCGCGGCGCTCGCGGCCCTCAAGCAGAGCCTGCACCTCGCTCCATGCCCCGTCGTCAAGCTGACGGCCCTTGGGCGTCGTGCGGCCCTTGCCACGACCTTCTTTCCAGACACCGGATCCCTGTTGCACATTCATGGCGAGCCTCCCTCATTATTCCCAATGTTTAACTAATTTTCCTACCAGTCAACATTGGATTCGAGAGTATACAGTGTGTTTGCGCCTGAAAATGCACCGGTTGCGACACGACCGGCTCCGCGTGTTTCCGATAGGAATTTAGACGGCGCGTTCGACCATCATCTTCTTGATATGCGCGATCGCCTTGGCCGGATTGAGACCCTTCGGGCAGGTCTTCGTGCAGTTCATGATCGTGTGGCAACGGTAGAGCTTGAAAGGGTCCTCAAGCTCGTCCAGACGCTCACCCGTGGCCTCATCACGGCTGTCGATGATCCAGCGATAGGCATGCAGGAGCGCGGCTGGCCCAAGATACTTGTCGCCATTCCACCAATAGCTCGGGCAGGAGGTGGAGCAGCACGCGCACATCACGCATTCATACAACCCATCGAGCTTCTCGCGGTCCTCGATGGATTGCTTCCATTCCTTGGCAGGCTTGTTCGTCTTGGTCTCCAGCCACGGCATGATGCTCGCGTGCTGGGCATAGAAATGCGTGAGGTCCGGGATCAGGTCGCGCACGATGGGCATATGCGGGAGGGGATAGATTTTTACGTCGCCCTTGATCTCGTCCATGCCATAGATGCAGGCCAAAGTGTTGATCCCGTCGATATTCATCGCGCAAGAGCCGCAGATCCCCTCGCGGCAGGACCGCCGGAAGGTCAGCGTGGGGTCGATGTCCGTCTTGATCTTGATCAGCGCGTCCAGAACCATTGGCCCGCAGGTGTCCATATCCACGAAATACGTGTCCACGCGCGGGTTCGCCCCGTCATCCGGCGTCCAGCGATAGACCTGAAACTTGCGCAGATTTGTGGCCCCTTCGGGTTTGGGCCATGTCTTGCCCGCCGTCATCCGCGAGTTTTTGGGGAGTGTGAGTTGAACCATGATCTACTCCTTATCAGCCCAGCATCGTGATGCTGTTTTGGGCAATGCACTGAACGGCCTCGGGGCGCTGCGCGATGGTCAGCACCTCCCCTGCCGTGGATTGGGTCACGCCGGTGACAGAGGCTCCGGCGATGCTGATGATCTCGGACGCAGAGGCGGCGTCGATCACGCAATCAGTGATCGGGGCGGCGTTGAGCCCCGGAAAGCGCTCGGCCACGACGGTGTTGACCACCCCTTTGGCCCGCTCGCGCGCAATCGTGTCCGCGGCATCATTGGCCGCCGCACAGGCGCTGAGGCCTGACGATGCCAAAATGAGCACGAGGCGGCGCATCAGAATGTCCGCTCTTTGGGCGCGATCTTCGTGAGGCTGATCCCGCCATGATCTTCATCGGTCAGCGGAGTCTCAATGATCGGGCGATAGCTCAGCTTCACATCGGGCCCATCGACGCGTGCAATCGAGTGGACGCGCCATTTCTTGTCGTCACGCGTGCTGAAATCCTCATGCGCGTGGGCGCCCCGGCTCTCTTGGCGCGCCTCAGCGCCCGCGATAGTGGCCAGCGCGTTGGGCATGAGGTTGGTGAGCTCAAGCGTTTCCATCAGATCGCTGTTCCAGATCAGGCTGCGGTCGGTGACCTTGATATCGGGCATCTTGCGGGCCACGGCGTCCATCTTGGCCACGCCATCCTTCATCGTCTTGGACGCGCGGAAGACGGCGGCGTCTTCCTGCATGGTGCGCTGCATCTCAAGGCGCAGGGCAGCAGTCGGCATGGCCCCGTCCGCATGGCGAAGCGCGTCAAACCGTTCGAATGCCTTCTCGACTTGTGCGGTGTTGGTGGACGGCACGGCGCTCTCTCGGTCCACAACCTTGCCCGCGCGAATTGCGGCTGCGCGGCCAAAGACCACCAGATCAATGAGCGAGTTGGAGCCCAGACGGTTCGCCCCGTGCACGCTTGCACACCCTGCTTCGCCCACAGCCATCAGGCCAGGCACAATCGCGTGCGGATCATCCTTTGTCGGGTTCACGACCTCGCCCCAATAATTCGTTGGGATGCCGCCCATATTGTAGTGAACCGTCGGCAAAACGGGGATCGGCTCCTTGGTCACATCCACGCCGGCAAAGACTTTCGCGCTCTCGGAAATGCCCGGCAGGCGCAAATTCAACGCCTCGGCCGGCAGGTGGCTGAGGTTGAGGTGGATATGATCCCCCTGCGCGCCCACGCCGCGACCCTCGCGGATTTCCATTGTCATACAGCGCGAAACGTAATCGCGAGGTGCGAGGTCTTTGTAGTTGGGCGCATAACGCTCCATGAACCGCTCGCCCTCGGAATTGGTAAGGTATCCACCTTCGCCGCGTGCGCCTTCGGTGATCAGGCACCCGGCACCATAAATCCCCGTCGGGTGGAACTGCACGAACTCCATATCCTGAAGCGGCAAACCGGCCCGTGCGACCATCCCGCCACCATCCCCGGTGCAGGTATGCGCCGAAGTCGCCGAGAAGTACGCGCGACCATAGCCACCCGTCGCCAGAACGACCGTCTTTGCATTGAAGACGTGCATCGTGCCATCGTCGAGCTTCCAGCACACCACGCCCGTGCATTGCCCATCATCGGACATTTGCAGATCAATGGCGAAATACTCGATGTAGAACTCGGCGTTGTTCTTGAGCGATTGGCCATAAAGCGTGTGCAGGATCGCGTGGCCGGTCCGGTCGGCGGCGGCACAGGTGCGCTGGACCGGCGGGCCTTCGCCAAACTCGGTCGTGTGGCCACCAAAGGGACGTTGGTAAATCTTGCCCTCTTCCGTGCGCGAAAACGGCACGCCGTAATGCTCAAGCTCGTAAACCGCCTTGGGCGCCTCACGGGCCAGATATTCCATCGCGTCCGTATCACCGAGCCAGTCCGAGCCCTTGACCGTGTCATACATGTGCCACTGCCAATGATCCGGACCCATATTGCTCAAGGATGCAGCAATGCCACCCTGCGCCGCAACGGTGTGCGAGCGGGTGGGAAACACCTTGGTGATGCAGGCGGTCCGCAGACCCTGCTCGGCCATGCCCAGCGTGGCGCGCAAGCCCGCGCCGCCAGCACCAACGACCACGACGTCATAATCATGCGTCTCGTATTCGTATGCAGCCATGTCTCGTTTACTCCAACTTCAAAGGGCGATCTTGGCGATGGCAAAAAGCCCGGTCGCCATCGCGGCATAGGAAAGGCAGGTCGCACCGATCAGGGCGATTTTCTGCGGTCCCGCATGGACATAGTCCTCGATCAGGGTTTGCACACCGTCATTGAAATGCTTGAACCCGACGATGATCGTCAGCCCAGCCACAATCGCGGGGAAGGGCCGCGCAAAATAGGCAACGACTTCGGCATGCTCAGAGCCGAGGATCGGCCCGAACGTGAAGACGAAAAGCGGTATCAATATCAAAAGTGCGACTGAACTGACCTTCATGGCCCAGAAATGATGCACGCCCGATTTCGCCGATCCAAGTCCCTCAGCGCGTTTGCGGTCTGTCATATATCCCATGATCTAAAACCCCCTCAGACGATCGCGACGGTCAACAGCGTCAGCAGCACCGAGCCGCCGATCACCAGCTTGCCCAGCATCTCTGCCTTCTCGATCTCCAGCATCGCACCGGTATCCCAGATCAGATGCCGAACCCCCGCAAGCGTGTGGTACCACAGCGCCCAGAGCGACAGGATCAACACCAGATCACCAAACCAGCTGCGCAAAACACCGTCAGCAATTGCGAAATACTCGGGCGACGAGGCCGCCGCGAGAAACCACCATACAATCAAAAGCATCGCTATGATCAAAGCATTGCCCGTGATCCGCGTGAGGATGGAGGTGATCGACGTCAGCTGCGGTCGGTAAATCGTCAAATGGGGTGAGAGAGGGCGCTTGCCCCGGTTCACATCGGCCATAAAGTGATGTCCTTCGTTGCTCGGCCCGCCGGGCTAAGGCACGCCATGATCTTGCGGTTGTGTATTGTTTTAGCGACATGCGCCGCCTTGCACAGCCCATTATACCGCTATTTCTTGTCATACTGCGGCGAAATCGGCCTGAAATCCTGTTTGTGATCACACATATTTCGCTGTGATCACAAAATGTGCGGCTGCATCCGCTTGGACCACGCCGCCGAGAACCGGATCGCCCCTCCCGCTTCTTCTTAGCAGAAATACTCAAAATCCAGCGCTCTAGACGGGTATCAAGACCCAGTAATCCAGATCCAGCATCACCTCGGGGAGGTATTTGCCATCGTCGCCCCTCAGCGCAAAGGCCTCCGAACCCTTTATGGCCACAAGCCGCAGACGCAGCGCGCCCACGCCGGGCGCGGATGTCTCGGCCTTGTCCAGAACCTCGGACCACGCCTTGATCGTGTCACCGGCATAGCAGGGATTCGCATGCGCACCCCCGTTCAGGCCTGCCACGATCTGGGCATTGGCCAGCCCATTGAAGCTGAGCGTTCGGGCCATGGAGATCACATGGCCGCCATAGATAAGCCGCCGCCCGTCGGGCCGCGCGGCCACATCGAAATGCACCTTGGCCGTATTCTGCCACAGGCGCGTTGCCATCATGTGCTCGGCTTCTTCGACCGTTACACCGTCCACATGGTCGATCTGCTCACCCACCGCATAATCGTCCCAGCGATGCGGCTCCCCGGCAAGGGTGAAATCATATCCGGTGAAGTCCAGCCCCTCGGGGACCACCAGATCGGCAGCCTCAAGCGCGGGTTTCAGATCGGGCACAACCACGTCGGGTGCAGGGCTCTGCGGGTCGCGCTTGCGCACCATCGCCCAGCGCACATAGTCGAGCACGACCTCGTCGCGCTGGTTCCTGCCCCGTGTGCGCACCCACACGACGCCAGATGTCCCGCTGGAGTTTTGCTTGAGGCCGATCACCTCAGAGGTTGAATGAATCGTGTCGCCCGCATAAACGGGCTTCAGCCACCGCCCCTCCGCATAGCCCAGATTGGCCAAAGCGTTGAGCGAGATATCCGGCACAGTTTTACCAAAAACCACATGGAACGCCGCGATATCGTCCAAAGGCGCGCTTGGCAGGCCGCAAGACCGCGCAAACTCGTCTGACGAGTACAGCGCATGCCGCGCCGGGTAGAGCGCATGATAGAGCGCGCGTTCTCCGCCCGACACGGTGCGCGGCACCGCATGGCGGATCGTCTCACCCACGGTATAGTCCTCGAAGAACCGGCCCGGATTGGTCTTGGCCATGCTCACTGCTCTCCCAGCTTCATATCCGCCGAATACGTGCCCTCGGCATCCTTGATCACCGCCTGCCCACAGCGCATGACGCCATTGGCATGGTCATAGGAATAGCTCGGATCGCCGTGCAGCACCCAGCCCTTGTTGAGCGCCTCGGTCACCTTGTGGCAAAAGGCGGAAGTGTCATCAGCGGTGAGAAAACGGTAGAGTTTCATGGCTCACCCAAATGCCGGATAGCCCAGCGCGTAATGCACCGCGACGACCAATGCGTAAACGACCAAAGTGATCACAGCCGCGCTGATTTCCTTGCGCACCGGGGCGGGCGGAGGCGGTGTCCACGCACGCTGTGCGCGGTTGATCACAATCACCTCCATCACGGCCCAAGCCAGAAGCCCGCCAAAGAGGATGAGCGATTCCACATTGCCGTTCACCAGAATATGCGCCAGCGCCCAGACCTTTAGGGCTGTCAGCTGCGGGTGTCTGATCTTGCGCGCCAGTGCGGATTTCGCGCCGGACACTGCAAAAAGGTAGATCGCGAAGAGCATCAGCAGGTTGTTGATCCCAACCAAGGCCGGCATCCGGCCCCAAAAGACCGCGCCATCGGCCATGCGATAGCCAACGACCATCAGCACAATACTGCCCAAGATCGCAATCGTCAGCGGCAGACGCCCCTTGGCCCCCATCGCCGCGCGCCGCTCGGGAGCGACCCGTTTGAACAGATGCGCGCCCGTCCAGAGCGCGAGCCCCGCAATCAGCACCAAAAATCCCATCACACGCCCTCCATTTCCGCCACGGCCACCGCTTTTGCGAGGATCCTTTTGGCCGCTACCACATGCAGGTTTTCGACGATCATGCCATCCACAACCGCAACCCCCTGCCCCGACGCCTTGCTTTGCTCAAACGCCTCGATCTGCCGCTGAGCCAGATCAATCTCGGACGCGGTGGGCGCGAAAGCCCGGTTCGCGCCCTCGATCTGAAGCGGATGGATCAAGGTCTTGCCATCAAACCCCAGATCGCGCCCCTGCTCACATTCGGCCTTGAGACCATCCCCATCGCGAAACCGGTTATAGACCCCGTCAATCGCCACGATCCGCGCCGCGCGGGCCGCCATGATGATCCGTTGGAGCGCATTCATCAACGGCAGCCGGTCGGCGCGCACGCGACAGCCAAGCTCTTTGGTCAAATCATTCGTGCCCGTGACGAGGCCCGTCACCCGGCCATGGGCCGCAATCTCGCGCGCGTTGAAAACGCTGGTCGGCGTCTCCATCATCACCCAGATGGGCATCGTGGGGGGCAAGAGATCGACCAGATTGTCCACATCCGAGGGCGTGTTTACCTTTGGCAAAAGGATGGCGTCCGCGCCAGCGTCGCCCAAGATCCGTACATCCTCAAGGCCCCAAGCCGTGGTCAGCGCGTTGATCCGCACAATCTTGGAGCGTTTGCCGTAGCCACCACTGCGCAGCGCCTCGGCCAACGTTTCGCGCGCCTCGGCCTTGGCATCAGGCGCAACCGCGTCTTCCAAATCAAAGATGATCGCGTCTGCGGGCAGGCTGCGCGCCTTATCCAGCGCGCGCTCCTTCGAGCCGGGGATATAGAGCACCGAGCGATATGGGTGGGTGGCCGCGTCCATGCGCCTCTCCTGATCCAAGGGTCTTCGTATACGCCCGCATGCCATTTTTACGCTCGGCCCGGCAAGCCATTTTTCGCCGCAATGCAGAAATCCCCCGCTTTTGATGGTGATCGTGCGGCGCGTTAACCGCGTTTTGGCATTTCGTGAGGCAGGGTTGAGGGCAATTCAACGTCAGGAACATTTCAACCGAAAGGGTAATGACATGATGAAACGAATGAGCGCTATCGTCGCCGTGGCAAGCCTCTGCGCCACACCGCTCACCGCGCAGTCGGGTCCAAGCTGCGCGCCGCGCGATGTGGTGGTGGAGCGTTTGGCGATGACATACGGCGAATCGCGGCAATCCATCGGTCTTGGGGCCAACAATGCGGTGATGGAGGTCTTTGCCTCTGATACCTCCGGCACATGGACAATCATTGTAACAACGGCCTCCGACCTGACCTGCCTCGTGGCGAGTGGTCTGGCATTTGAGACATTGTCAGAGGCGCTTCCGGCCAAGGGCAACGACACCTGAGAACTTTCACATCTGGGGTATGCATTTGCATACTGTGAGGCAGCACTCTGTGTCGCGCCTTGCGCGGCACGCGACGATTGAGTAGGCACGGGGGCAAATTCAGCCAACCCGGAGACACCCAAATGGCCAGACCCAAGATCGCGCTCATCGGCGCCGGACAGATCGGCGGCACGCTCGCACATCTCGTCGCCCTCAAGGAACTAGGCGATGTCGTCCTCTTTGACATCGCGGAAGGCGTGCCCGAGGGCAAGGCGCTCGACATCGCGGAATCGGGCCCCTCCGAGGGCTTTGACGCGACACTCAAAGGCACGCAGTCCTACGCCGATATCGCAGGGGCGGACGTTTGCATCGTCACCGCCGGTGTGCCGCGCAAACCAGGGATGAGCCGCGATGACCTGCTGGGCATCAACCTCAAGGTCATGAAATCCGTAGGCGAAGGCATCCGCGATCATGCGCCGGACGCGTTCGTGATCTGCATCACCAACCCGCTTGATGCGATGGTCTGGGCGCTGCGCGAATTTTCTGGCCTGCCGCATGAGAAAGTCTGTGGCATGGCGGGCGTTCTAGACAGCGCTCGGTTCCGTCACTTCCTCAGCCTTGAGTTCGGCGTGTCGATGAAAGATGTCACCGCCTTCGTTCTGGGCGGGCATGGAGATACGATGGTGCCGCTGGTGCGCTATTCCACTGTCGGCGGCATCCCCCTGCCCGATCTGGTCGAAATGGGCTGGACCACGCAGGACAAGCTCGATGCGATCGTGCAGCGCACGCGCGATGGCGGCGCCGAGATCGTCGGCCTGTTGAAGACCGGCTCCGCTTTCTATGCCCCCGCCACCTCCGCGATCGAGATGGCCGAAGCCTTCCTCAAAGATCAAAAGCGCGTTCTGCCCTGTGCGGCCCATGTGGACGGTGCCTATGGTCTCGACGGGTTCTATGTGGGCGTGCCCACCGTGATCGGCGCTGGCGGTATCGAAAAGGTCATCGAGATCAGCATGAACAAGGACGAGCAAGCGATGTTCGACAAATCCGTGGGTGCCGTCAAAGGCCTTGTGGAAGCGTGCAAGGGCATTGATAATTCGTTGAGCTAAACAGCGCTCCACGTCACGAAGGGCCCCGCCGCACCCTGCGCGCGGGGCCTTTTTGCGACTAGCGCTGCGGCTCGAAATCCTTGGTCGCCAGAAGTGCGGCGGCGGCGATCATCAGACTGCCGCAGACCTTTTTGATCCCGCCGAAGGAAAACCTCTCCAGAGCAGTCGCGGCCCTCAGACCCAACCAGCCCCAAAGCAGTAAAATCGCCCCATCCACCACGAGATACGTCACCCCCAGCACCAAAAGTTGTGGCAGCACCGCCGCAACCGGATCAATGAATTGGGGGAAAAGCGCGCCGAAGAATACCACGGCGAAAGGATTGGCCATGGAGGTAAAGAACCCCTGCTGGAACAGGCGAAACCGCGTTCCAGAGGCAGCCGCTGCCATCTCGCCCGCGCGATCCTTGGAGCGAATAAGCTGCACCCCGATCCACACGAGATAGGCCACGCCAAGCCATTTGATCCAGACAAAGGCCGTGGCCGAGGTTGCGATGATCGCGGCAAGGCCGAAAGCGGCGGCTGTCATCTGAATGGTGTTCGCGGTGAGGTCGCCCGCAATCGTGAAGGCGCTTTTGCGCAAGCCGTGGCGGATGCTGTTCGAGATGATCAAAAGCTGGCTCGTGTCGGGCGGTGTCGCGAAGAAAACGGCGACAGCGGCGAGATAGATCAGATAAGTCTCCATCGGCATGGGCTGCGATCCCTTTGATCTTTTGCCACCCTAGGCCCGCCGCGCCCACCCAGTCAATCGCGGCCTAGCTCAGCCCCTCTGTGCGCTCCGGCATTACCTCGCGCAGCGCCTCGTCGAACGCCTCCACGCTCAGATCGGGGACATACCCCAGCACATCGCGTAGCACAGGTGCGGGATCAAAGGGCCTGTCGTCGATCAGGCCAAAGGCCCGAAAACGGTCCAACTGCTCAGTGCTCGCCTCTTTCAGCTCCGCGTGGATGCGCGCGTATCCGCCGGGCACATCGGCCATCTCGCGGGCCAGATCGACCTGCGCCTGACGATGCGCAGCGGTGTTGAACTCAGTTGGGTCATACATTGCATAGCGGCGCAGCTTGGCCAGCCAATGCAGGCGGGTAAGCCCGTCGAAATGCAAAAGCCGGGTGGAGGCGCTGCGAAACCGTTCAGCCCGCCTGCGGGTCTTGCCCAGATGCGCCCAGTGGATGCCAAGGCGAAATCCAGCATCCCACGGCACGGCACATTTGCCCGCTGAATGGCCCAGCATGCCATAGTCGAGAAAGCGTTTTTGATCACCGAAGATAACATCTTCATTGTCGAGCCCGTCGCCCCGGCGCAGCATTGTCCGGGTGCACAGGCGAAACGCACCGTCGAAAATTGTCCGCGCTGGCGTGTTTGCGTGAAACACACGTTCAGCCACAGGAAAATAAAGCTCGCATTTGAGGTCGCGCACGGCAGCCATTTCCTCGCCCAGCGGACGGGATTGGACGAGAAATTCATCCGCGTCCAGATGGATCAGCCAATCCACCTCACATCGCGCCAACGCGTGGTTAGCGTTGAGCCCTTGGCGGCGACGATGGGTGGGGGGGCGTTTGCCCGACGGGGCGATTTCGGCCCAATGGGCGTCATCACAACGGATCGCCCTCACCTCTGCCAGTGGGGCAGTCATCGGGATCGCGAGGTCCTCGGGGTCATCAAAATAAACGTGGATCTCAGAGGCGCCCGCCCCCAGATGCCAGCCCAGATTAGCCATGACCAATTGCGCAGGCTCGCGCACGGTCATCACAATGCCCCATGATGCCACCTGTTTTGCCGCCCCTTTTGCCGTGGCCATCGGCCCCTCCCCGGTCCCTCGCGAGCCCTCCTCGGGACCCTTGGGCATAGCGTAGCGAGCCCTTGATTCCGTGCCAAGGGCGAAGCGGTGGAGAATTTGTGATCACACACTCAAAACGTGTGATCACAAAACCAATCAAATTACATCACTTTGGCGCTAACAGCCGGAAAACCGTTTAATCTCCCTCAAGTCTTATGGGTATAACTGTCTCAACCAAAGCAAAACGGGACAGTTGCATGAACATCCACGAGTATCAGGCCAAGGCGCTTCTGCGCTCTTACGGCGCGCCAGTGTCTGACGGGCGCGTTGTGTTGCGCGCCGAAGAGGCGAAAACAGCCGCAGGTGAAATGGACGGACCCCTCTGGGTGGTCAAGGCGCAGATCCACGCCGGCGGGCGTGGCAAAGGCACGTTCAAAGAGGAGGGCGCGGGCGAAGCAGGCGGTGTGCGCCTTGCGAAATCCGTGCAGGAGGCCGCCGATGAAGCGCGCCGCATGCTGGGCCGCACCCTCGTGACAAAACAGACCGGCCCGGCGGGCAAGCAGGTCAATCGCATCTATATCGAAGATGGCTCCGGCATCGAGACCGAGATGTATCTCGCCCTTCTGGTAGACCGCCAGACGAGCCGCATCAGCTTTGTCGCCTCAACCGAGGGCGGCATGGATATTGAAGAGGTGGCCGAGGCCACGCCTGAGAAAATCCTCAGCTTCTCCGTTGATCCCGCGACGGGGTATCAACCCTATCACGGCCGCCGCATCGCGTTCGAGCTGGGCCTTTCGGGCAAGCAGGTGAAGCAATGCGTGGGCCTGATGGGTCTGCTCTATAAGGCCTTCGAGGAGAAGGATATGGAGATGCTGGAGATCAACCCGCTCATCGTCACCGATAGCGGCGATCTCAAGGTGCTGGACGCCAAGATCAGCTTTGACGGCAACGCCATATATCGCCACGCCAATATCGCCGAGCTGCGCGACACCACCGAAGAAGACCCCAAAGAGCTGGAGGCCTCAAAGTATGATCTGAACTACATCGCGCTCGATGGCGAAATTGGCTGCATGGTCAACGGTGCGGGCCTTGCCATGGCGACGATGGACATCATCAAGCTCTACGGAGCCGAGCCTGCCAACTTCCTCGACGTGGGCGGCGGGGCCACCAAGGAAAAGGTGACCGAGGCGTTCAAGATCATCACCTCCGACCCGCAGGTCAAAGGCATCCTTGTGAACATCTTTGGCGGCATCATGCGCTGCGATGTGATCGCCGAGGGCGTGATCGCCGCCGTGAAAGAAGTGGGTCTCAAAGTGCCGCTGGTCGTCCGGCTTGAAGGCACCAACGTGGAAAAGGGCAAGGAGATCATCCGGACCTCAGGGTTGGACGTGATTGCGGCGGATGATCTGAAGGACGGCGCCGAGAAGATCGTGAAGGCGGTTAAGGGGTGAGCATAGCAGACCCCATTCTGCGCCGGACTGAACCCACCCTTTCCATAGGGCGAGCCCAACATCGTGCAGACGCACCTCAATGCGCGCTCGCCACACAGTGATTAACTAAGGAGCCACACCATGGCAGTCCTCATCGACGAAAACACAAAAGTCATCTGTCAGGGCCTCACCGGCTCTCAGGGCACATTCCACACCGAACAGGCCATCGCCTATGGCACCAAGATGGTCGGCGGCGTGACACCAGGCAAGGGCGGGCAGACGCATCTGGACCTGCCGGTCTTCAACTCGGTCCACGAAGCCAAGCATGTAACACAGGCAAACGCCTCCGTCATCTACGTGCCGCCCCCCTTCGCGGCGGATTCTATCCTTGAGGCGATTGATGCCGAGATGGAGGTGATCATCTGCATCACCGAAGGCATTCCCGTGCTCGACATGATGCGCGTGAAGCGCGCGCTTGAAGGGTCCAAATCCCGCCTTGTGGGCCCCAACTGCCCCGGTGTGATCACGCCCGGTGCCTGCAAAATCGGCATCATGCCCGGCCATATTCACAAACGCGGCTCTTGTGGGGTTCTCTCACGCTCCGGCACGCTGACCTATGAGGCGGTAAAACAGACCACCGATCTGGGTCTGGGTCAGTCCACGGCCGTGGGTATCGGCGGCGACCCGATCAAGGGGACCGAGCATATCGACGTGCTGGAATGGTTCCTCGCCGATGACGAGACGCAAAGCATCATCATGATCGGTGAGATCGGCGGATCAGCCGAGGAAGAGGCCGCACAGTTCCTGATTGATGAGAAGAAAAAGGGCCGCTGGAAGCCCACCGCAGGCTTCATCGCCGGGCGCACCGCCCCTCCGGGCCGCCGCATGGGCCACGCCGGTGCCATCGTGGCCGGTGGCAAAGGCGGCGCCGAGGACAAGATCGACGCCATGCGCGCCGCCGGGATCATCGTCGCCGACAGCCCTGCCCAGCTGGGCGAGGCGGTGATGGAAGCGATCGGATAAATGCTCTTGAGCGTGCCCTCCACACGGGCGGGCACACACCCCGCCCGTGCCTGCGCCCTTGCGGCGCTTTCCTGCATGACCCTTGCCGCCTGCGGTTCGGATCAGCGAGTCTATTATGCGTGGCAAGACGGTGGCTGGGTCTCCATCACAGCCGCCGAATACCTCGCATTGCAACCCTAGCCTGACCCAATTCTGACCGCGCCAACCCATAAAGAGGTCCCCACATGACCGACCATCCCGCCAACGATCAGTTCCACACCGAAAGCTTCATGCAAGGCCATAATGCCGAGTATCTGGAGCAGCTTTATGCCCGTTACGCCGCCGACCCCAATGCGGTGGACGAAGCATGGCAGGCGTTTTTCGCCGAGCTTGGGGATGCCGATCTGGATGTGAAGGCCGAGGCGGAGGGCCCTTCATGGGCGCGCGCGGATTGGCCGCCCATGCCCAATGATGACCTGACAGCGGCGCTGACCGGGGAATGGCCCGTGGAAGAGGCGAAAGACGCGGGCAAGAAGATCGCCGCCAAGGCCGCAAGCGCGGGTGCGGAAGTCTCGGACGAGGCGATCAAACGCGCCGTGCTGGACAGCGTCCGCGCGCTCATGCTGATCCGCGCCTACCGGATCCGGGGCCACCTCATCGCCGATCTCGACCCTCTGGGCCTGCGCGAGCAACCGCACCGCCCCGAGCTTGACCCCAAATCCTACGGCTTTACCCCCGAGGATATGGACCGGCCGATTTTCATCGACAACGTGCTGGGCCTGCAAATCGCGTCGATCCGCGAGATCCTCGGCATCGTGCGCCGCACCTATTGCGGCACGTTTGCGCTTCAATACATGCATATTTCCGACCCCGAGCAAGCCACTTGGCTCAAAGAGCGGATCGAAGGCTATGGCAAGGAAATCAGCTTCACCCGCGAGGGGCGCAAGGCGATCCTCAAAAAGATGGTCGAGGCCGAGGGTTTTGAGAAATATCTGCACGTCAAGTATATGGGCACCAAGCGTTTTGGCCTTGATGGTGGTGAAAGCCTGATACCCGCGATGGAGCAGATCATCAAGCGCGGTGGCAACCTTGGCGTGAAGGATATCGTCGTGGGCATGCCGCACCGGGGGCGGCTGTCGGTGCTGGCCAATGTGATGGGCAAGCCCTACCGCGCGATCTTCAACGAATTTCAGGGCGGCAGCTTCAAACCCGAGGATGTAGAGGGCTCGGGCGATGTGAAATACCACCTCGGAACCTCATCCGACCGCGAGTTTGACGGCAATACCGTCCATCTCAGCCTCACCCCAAACCCGAGCCATCTTGAGGCGGTGAACCCTGTTGTTCTGGGCAAAGTTCGCGCCAAGCAGGACCAGTTCGGCGATAGCGAGCGCAAGACGGTTCTGCCAATTTTGCTACATGGCGATGCGGCCTTTGCAGGACAGGGTGTTGTGGCCGAATGTTTTGGCCTTTCGGGCCTCAAAGGGCACAAGACGGGCGGCACGATCCATATCGTTGTAAACAACCAGATCGGCTTTACCACCGCGCCGCATTTCTCGCGGTCATCTCCTTATCCCACGGACATCGCTCTTATGGTCGAGGCGCCGATTTTCCATGTGAATGGTGATGATCCAGAGGCGGTGGTGCATGCGGCCAAAGTCGCCACCGAGTTCCGGCAGAAGTTCCAGAAAGACGTGGTGGTCGACATCATATGCTACCGCCGCTTTGGTCATAACGAGGGTGACGAGCCCATGTTCACCAACCCTTTGATGTACAAAAAGATCAAGACGCAGAAGACCACGCTCAGCCTTTACACCGAGCGTTTGGTCAAGGACGGCCTTATCCCCGAGGGCGAGGTCGAGGATATGAAGACCGCGTTTCAGGCCCATCTTGCGGATGAGTTCGAGGCAGGCACGACCTACAAGCCCAACAAGGCTGACTGGCTGGACGGGAAATGGTCGCATCTGAAGCGCCACAAGGACGATTATCAGCGCGGACAGACGGCCATCGAGGAAGAGACGTTGCAGGAGATTGGGCGCGCTCTGACGACGGCGCCTGAGAATTTCCCGATCCACAAGACGATTGGCCGCCTGATGGATGCCAAGCGCAAGATGTTCGAGACTGGCGAGGGGTTCGACTGGGCGACGGGCGAGGCGCTTGCATTCGGCTCGCTGGCCATTGAGGGCTTTCCGGTGCGCCTGTCAGGTCAGGACAGCACACGCGGCACATTCAGCCAGCGTCACTCGGCCTATATCAACCAAGACAACGAGGATCGGTATTACCCGCTCAACAACATCCGCGAAGGCCAGGCCCGCTATGAGGTCATCGACTCCATGCTCTCGGAATATGCGGTGCTGGGGTTCGAATATGGCTACACGCTGGCCGAGCCCAATGCGCTGACGCTCTGGGAGGCGCAGTTCGGTGATTTCGCCAATGGTGCGCAGATCATGTTCGATCAGTTCATCTCAAGCGGGGAGAGCAAATGGCTGCGCATGTCCGGCCTCGTCTGCCTTCTGCCGCACGGGTATGAGGGCCAAGGCCCCGAACATAGCTCTGCCCGGCTGGAGCGGTTCTTGACCATGTGCGGCGGTGACAATTGGATCGTGGCCAATTGCACGACGCCTGCGAATTACTTCCATATCCTGCGGCGCCAATTGCACCGCACCTTCCGCAAACCGCTGATCCTGATGACGCCCAAGTCGCTCTTGCGCCACAAGATGGCGGTGAGCCGGGCCGAGGAATTCACAATCGGGTCCAGCTTCCACCGGGTGCTGTGGGACGATGCGCAATACGGCAATTCGGAAACCAAGCTGGTAGCAGATGACAAGATTAAGCGCGTCGTAATGTGTTCGGGCAAGGTCTATTACGACCTTTTGGAAGAGCGCGACGCGCGCGGCATGACAGATATCTATCTGATGCGGATCGAACAGTTCTACCCCTTCCCCGCCATTTCAATGGTGGGCGAGTTGGAGCGGTTCAAAGGTGCCGAAATGGTCTGGTGTCAAGAAGAGCCAAAAAACCAAGGCGCCTGGAGCTTTATCGAGCCGAATATCGAATGGGTCCTGAGCCGCATCAATGCCAAACACCCGCGCCCGGCTTATGTCGGGCGTGCCGCGGCCGCCTCGCCCGCCACGGGCCTCGCAAGCCAGCACAAAACACAACAAGAAGCGCTCGTCGACGACGCGCTGACCATCGAAGGAAACTGAGCCATGTCTACCGAAGTCCGCGTGCCCACCTTGGGCGAATCCGTGTCCGAGGCCACAGTTGCCACTTGGTTCAAAAAGCCCGGCGATTCCGTTGAGGCCGACGAAATGCTGTGCGAGTTGGAAACCGACAAGGTTACCGTCGAAGTGCCTGCGCCTGCGGCTGGGACGATGGGCGAAATCGTGGCCGCCGAGGGTGAGACAGTTGGTGTGAACGCGCTTCTGGCGATGATCACCGAGGGCGCTGAGGACAAAGCCGAAAAGGCTGCGCCAACGGCCAAGGACGCCCCAGCATCGGGCGGTGCGTCTGTCGATGTGATGGTTCCTACGCTGGGCGAAAGCGTGACCGAGGCGACAGTCTCCACATGGTTCAAGGCCGTAGGAGATACCGTGGCCGCCGATGAAATGCTCTGCGAGCTTGAGACCGACAAAGTCTCGGTCGAGGTTCCCTCGCCCGCCGCAGGCACGCTCACCGAAATCCTCGCCGCAGAGGGCGACACCGTGCAGGCCAGTGGTAAGCTGGCCGTGCTCAGCGCAGAGGGCGAAGACGCCAGCAGCGCCGCCTCAGCCCCTGCTACGCCCTCCTCAGCCGCACCCGTCGCCCCAAAGGGCAAAGACATCGAGAACGCGCCTTCCGCAAAGAAAGCGATGGCCGAGGCCGGATTGACTGAAGACCAAGTCACGGGCACCGGCAAGGACGGCCGTATCATGAAGGAAGATGTTGCCAAAGCCGCCAGCGCCCCGCGCCCTGCGGCCTCTGCTCCCGCGCCTGCCGCCCAAGCCCCGCGCGCGCC
>JBASXE010000154.1:0-1521 GCA_049276875.1 Roseovarius sp.
CAAGGATACAAATCCTCGCGCCGATCATTGAGGTGGGAGAGTGATTTGCGCACCTGCGAAAGGTGCTCCTTGGAAATATCCGCGAAGATCAACTCCTCGTTGCCCCCAGCGCGCGCCAAATCGATCCCGTCTGGCCCCGCGATGCAGGAAAGCCCGCAGTATTCAAACGTGCCCTCGACACCAACGCGGTTGGCATAAGCGACATAGATTTCGTTTTCCTCGGCGCGGGCAGGCACGACCCGTGTCGCGACCCCGATGTAGGGCAGCATATTCGCAGTGGGGACTAGAACAGCGTCCGCACCCGCCAGTGCATAGGCACGGACCAATTCGGGAAACTCGACATCATAGCAAATGGCAAGCCCGAAGGACCAATCGCCAAACTGCACCAGTGGGCAAAGGGTGTCAGCCGCACTAAACGCTGCGCGATCCACGTCGCCGAACAGATGCGCTTTGCGGCAAATCGAAAGCACGGCGCCTGTGGCGTCGATGAAGGCGGCAGCGTTGAACACCTGCTCGCCGTCCGCTTCAGGAAAACCGCAAAGCACGCCGATGTCATGACGTGCTGCCATAATTTTCAAGCCTTGCACCATTGCGCCATTTCGTGACTGTGCCAGTTGCTTAATTCGGTCTGCGCCAATGTTATATCCAGTGAGGGCCATTTCCGGGAAGATAATCAGATCCGCTCCGCCCGCCTTTGCATTGGCGCAGATCTGGTCGAACAATGCTGTGTTTTCCGCAATGCTGCGGTCAACGGAGTTCATTTGATAGATTGCTATGCGCATGATGTCCTCGGGGGTTGGGTTCGGTAGGGGCCTGTTGCTTCAAATGCGCAGGCCAGTGCTAACAGGGCGCTGTCAGAATACGCGCGCCCAGCAAAGGTGAGCCCGACTGGCATGTGGATGTCGTGCATCAGCCCCATTGGGACGGTGACGGTTGGAATGCCTAGATGGCGGATCGCGAGGTTGCCATTTGCGACCCATACACCGTTGCGCCACGCAAGGTCGGCAGAGACGGGGTTGATATCTGCGTCAGCAGGCGCGACGTCCGCAACAGCGGGGAAAATGACCGCATCAAGGCCGAGATCATCCATCCAATTCTCAAGGTCGATGCGCCGCGATTCTTCGAGCCCGCGCAAGCCGCTTGCCAGTGTCGGGATGTCTAAAAAGCTATCGCGTGGGTTGGCACGGGCAAGTGCGGGGTAGTCTGCGATATCATCCTCAAAACCCGTATAACGATCGGGTAAACTCCCATCTGGCGACGGAAAGATTTTGGTCCCGTCAACTTCGGCCAAACATGGCAAGTTCGAATCGCCGTTGGTTTTCAGGAAATCGTCCCAAGCCCAGACCGAAAGATCGGTGATTTCGTGACGGAGGTAGTCTTTGGGGAGGATGCCACGCGTCCCGATAGTTGGCGCATTTTTCCGGTCGCCCTCATAATTGGAAACCACTGGAAAATCGACTGTGACGACCTCGGCCCCCGCCTTTTCAAGAGCCTGACGAGCCACATTCCACAGCGTTATGA